>DATKQH010000155.1:0-79393 GCA_035532775.1 Streptosporangiaceae bacterium | reverse complement strand
CCGAGCAGGTCCTTCATGTCCTTGTTGCCCTCGATGAAGTCATAGACAAGCTTCGGCACTGCACGCTCTCCTTGCGGTGCCGCGGGCCCGGCAGGCTCGGCTGGCCCGGGGGAACGCCCCCCCGAACCCCCCGGCATGTTGGGCACCCAGCGGCTCAGTGATCGCGGCCTTGTCGGCCCTCGTGCATGACTCTACCGAGCCTGGAGCGCTTCATGACGGCTGCACACGACGTTCTGGCTCCCGATCCCGCACCAATCTGCCAGTTATGCTCCGGCCATGCTCCCGTCAGGCGATTCAGGACGCACCAGTGCGATGCCTGCGGTGCCGGGCGCGGCCGGTGCGGATTCGCTGGACCGGCGAAGCAGCGGATCGCCGCCGTGCGCGTCTCTGTCAGATGGATCTTGACCTCCGGCGAGAAGAGGCCCGCGCCGACCTGGCGGTGACCGCGCTGTATCAGGCCCATGCGCTCGGCCTGATCCGCCTCGCCCACGTCATGCTCGGATGGAAGACCGGCTCCGCACTGCCAGCCGCCAGACCGCGCAGGAGATTACCTCCGGCAGCGTTCCGCCGCTGCGCCTGCCGCCAGGTAGCGCCCGGTCCAACGGCGCCGGGCCCCGCGCGACCGGAATGGGCCGACAGCAGTGCCGACCTCCCCGGTGGCGGCCGATCCCGCATCCACCGCCGCCTGGCTCCGGTCGCCGCGGCCGCCGCGGTGCTGGTCATCGCCATCGGCACGGCCGTCGTCGCCACGCTCGCGGATAACGGGCCGAAGGCGCACCGCGCGCCGGACGCACTGCCGGGCCACGTGCCGCCGTACTACGTCGCCCTGAAATTCGCGAAGGGAGGACAGCGGCCTGCCCGGCCGCGCCCCGGTTACCAGAATGAGCCCGCTACCCGGTTCTTCAGGCTCACCATCAACCCGAGCGCCGCGATCCGGGCCGAACGAATTCACCTGGCCGCCCTGCCTGTACCGCAGCAACCGCGAGGCACCGTGGTCTGGTTCGCCTTGTCCCCTGACGGTTCCAAGCTTGCTGTGAACGCGGCGCGGTGGACGCCGGCGAAGGTCGGACCCCCGCGCCTGAGCGTTTTCGACCTGCCCACGGGTACCGAGCGAACCTGGAAGACTCCGCGGGGATTCGGCGCGAGCCTGATCTGGCTCGCCGACAGCCGAACCCTCGCGCTCGCTGGTACCCCGAGCCGCGCGAACAGGTGGCAGGTACTGCTCCTGGATACGGCCGCATCAGGCACCAGCTTCGCCGCCGACGCACGGGTCGCTGCCCAAATCTCGAGCTCACCTCCCTCAGCTCATCTGGCGCGAGGTGATGATCACTCCGGATGGCAGGACTCTGCTCGTCACGGCGATCGAAGGTGCCTGGTAGCGGCCTGCCTGCGGGCCAACGGCAGGATCGGCGGCGGCCGAGGCGGCGCAGCACACCCGGTAAGACCGGCTAACGCTTGCGGCCAGCTGCTTGCGCGGAAGTTTGTCAGGCCCGGCAGGCAACAAATGGCCTCGCGCATCGTCTTAATGACATGCACCTTGAGTCCCGCGCGGTGCCGGCATCGGTCGTCAGCATCACTGCCGCCCCCCGATGGCCGGGCAGCGACGCCGCGCCGAGCCCGCCCGCGTGGCTCGAGCCCGAGGATCCCTCGCTCGCCGTCACCGCGCTGTACGACGAGCATGCGCTGAGCCTGATCAGGGTCGCGCACATCATGCTCGGTAACCGGGCGGCAGCCGAAGACGTGGTCCATGACGCGTTCTGCGGCCTGTACCGGCGATGGGGTCACCTGGCGGACAAGGGCAAGGCTCTCGGCTACGTCCGGTCGTCCGTCATCAATGGCTGCCGGACCGCGCTGCGCCGCAGCCGCCTCCAGGACCGGATCACGATCTACCAGCCAGCGGCGGTATCGGCGGAGGCCGCGGCCTTGTCGAGCGAGGAGCGCCGCGAGGTGGTGCGGGCACTGCGGCGGCTGCCCGAGCGTCAGCGGGAAGTGCTGGTGCTCAGGTACTACCTCGACCTCACCGACGAGCAGATAGCCAGCGATCTGGGAATCACCCCGAGCACGATCCGGTCGACGAGACACCGGGCACTGGCATCGCTCGAACGCCTGCTCACGGAGGCGTCATGAGCATGATCGAGAACCACCTGCGCGATGCCCTGCGCGAGGTGGCCGACGACATTCCCGCCAGCGCGGTGCCGCCGCTGCACCTGCCCGGCAGCCGACCGCGGCGCGGTGGTGCGGGCCAGGTCGCCGACCACCGCCACTTCTTCTCCAGCCGGTGGCTGGCGCCTGTCGCGGCGGCGGCCGCGGTACTGGCGATCGCGGCGGGAGTGACGGCCGTCGCCGGCCTGAATCACGGCGCCTCCGGCCCGCAGCAGGCCGCCGCGGCGGCTGCCGTGCGCGCCGTCCCGCCGTACTACATCGCGCTGACGGGTACCAGGCCGCCGTACCAGGATCACCGGCGTCTCGCCGGGATCTACGCGACCGCGACCGGCGCGCTCATCGCTTCCGTCGCGGTGCCGCGGCCCTACACCACCTTTGCCGGGGTGTCCGCCGCGGCCGACGACCGGACGTTCGCCGTGGCCGCCGAGGCTTACCCGGCCGGCCGGCTTCCCGCGGTGAAATTCTTCCTGGTCCGGTTCAACCCCGTGAGCCGTGCGACCCGGCTGGTCGCGCTGGCGATGCCGCGGGTGCCCGCGCAGGCGTCGTTCGACGGCTTCGTGCTGTCTCCGCACGCCCGCAGGCTGGCGGTGGCTTTCGAGCCCAACGGCGCCGCCCCGAGGCTGACCGAGGAGGTCCGCGTGCTGGACATCACCACCGGGGCGACGCGCACCTGGACAAGCTCGCAGGGAGCTGTCGCCGGCGGCACGCCGGATGCGCGGTCGCTGAGCTGGGCGGACAACGACATCACGCTGGCGCTGAACTGGATTGGCTGCCGCAGGACCGACCGTGCCGCGGTCGTTCCCGCTCTCAGCGGCGTGCGCCTGCTTAATACCAGGAAGCCTGGCACCGATCTCGTCGCCGCAAGCCGGCTCGCGGTCCGCTTGTACAACATCGAAGGCCACCCCAGCCCGACCGGTCTGGTTCCAGGCGCGGCCATGCTCACTGCGAACGGCAGGAGGGTCGTGGCCGCGGTCACCACCCGGCCGGGAACGACCGGCGGATTCGCCGAGTTCTCCGCGGCAACCGGGCGCCTGCTCGGCAAGCTCGGCTGGCGGTCCCTGGCGTCTGAGGCTGCTGGCGTCCCGATGAATGTTCTGTGGGCCAGCAAGTCGGGCAGCACGCTGCTGGTCGGCAGTCCCCCCGGGCACCCAGGCCAGCTCGCGATCATCCGGGGTACCCGGGTGGCGCTGCTGCCTAGTTCCAGCCGGATAACCTTCCCTGCCGCTGCCTGGTAGCTCGCGAGAGACGCCTAACGGACCGCTGAAGGCCGGATACGCGGATCAGGAGACGCCCCGCGACGTGCCAGACTCAGGCATGCGAACGCGAACTGGCCGGGTTATCGGGCTGCTGCATCCCGGCGAGATGGGCTCGGCGGCCGGGCGCTGCCTCGCTGCGCGCGGCCACACCGTGCTCTGGGCATCGCAGGGCCGCGGGCCGCAGACGGCGGAACGCGCCCGCTCCTGCGGCCTGCATGACGTCGGCACCGCGGCGGCGATGGCCAGGCAGGCCGACGTCATCTTCTCGGTCGGCCCGCCGCACGCGGCCCTAAAGGTCGCGGGCTCGATGCGGGGCTTCCGCGGCACGTACGTCGACGCCAACGCCGTCTGCCGCAGACCGCCCGCGACGTGGCCACGATCGTCGAAGGCGGTGGCTCCGGCTATGTCGACGGCGGCATCATCGGGCCGCCGCCTGTCTCCACTGGCAGTAGCCGGCTGTACTTGTCCGGGCCCGCGGCCGGCTCCGTGCGGAGCCTGTTCGACGGGACGGCGCTCGATGCCCGGCTTGTCCAGGGAGACATCGGGTCGGCCTCGTCGGTCAAGATGGCCTACGCAGCGTGGACGAAAGGCTCGGCGGCGCTGCTGCTCGCCGTGCGAGCACTCGCCGACGCCCAGGGAGTATCCGACGTCCTGGTGGCGGAGTGGGAACTCTCGCGGCGGCCGAGATCTTCCGCCAGTATGGCCGGACCTCGCCAGCAGGAACCGAGTAAGTCGCCCGCTCAGCGTCCACTGATCGGTCTCCGCGCGACAACCGGCTACTCCCCCGAGTACGTATGAGCGGGACAGTGCCCGGCTCACGGTCGGCTCGATTGCCCTGCCAGACAAGAAATACCAATTATGGCTAAACGCCCTAACAATGACCCTGCCAGCTCCGGCGACGGTAGGTTTGCTTTTATCCGCTCTTCCCGACGATTGGACCGCAGGCCCATGACCAGCGACTCCAGTGACTCCCGGCCCGCTCCGGCCGGCTCCGAGCCGAGACAATCGCCGCCGAGACGCGCCCTGGAGTGGCTGTTCGGAAGGGATGTGCTGACGTCGCCAGGCGCCGCCGCCGAGAGCCCGGTCGGCGATCCCGGGCGCTCGGTCCAGCTCAGGCTCGCATTGCTCAGCTTCCTGATGCTGTTCGTCGAACTCGCGCTGATCCGCTGGCTCGGCGCGAACATCGTCTACCTGTCGTACTACTCGAACTTCGTCCTGCTCGGCAGTTTCCTCGGCATCGGCATCGGGTTCCTGCGCGCCAGGTCCAGGATCAATCTTTTCCCGTGGACCCCGGTCGCGCTGGCCTTGCTCACGGCGTTCGTGCTGCGCTTCCCCGTCCAGATCAGTCACACGTCGGGAACCCAGCTGATCTTCTTCGGCGCGCTGAAGACCACGGGCCTGCCGACCTGGCTGATGCTGCCCGTTATCTTCCTGGCCGTCGCCGCCGTCATGACGATGATCGGCGAAGGGGTCGCCCGTACCTTCGTGCAGTTCAAGCCGCTTGACGCCTACCGGCTGGACATCCTGGGCAGCATCGTCGGCATCGCAGCCTTCTCGACGCTGTCATTCTTCAACGCGAAGCCGCTGGCCTGGGGAATCATCACGGCCATCGTGCTGCTGGTGCTGTCCGGCACGCGCATCGGGATCATCCAGTTCGCGGCCCTGGCGAGCCTGGCCGGCCTGCTCACGGCCAACAGCCTCATCTCGCACGATCTGTGGTCCCCGTACTACCGGATCACGGTCGGCGCGAGGACCCAGGCGCAGACGATCCCCGTCATGGTCAACGGCATCCCGCACCAGGCCATCACCGCAGCGGCGAAGCGGCCGGCCATCTTCTACCAGCCCTACACCCAGGCACCCCGCAATCCGCTGAACAACGTCCTGGTCGTCGGCGCCGGGACGGGCAATGACGTGGCCGGGGCGCTGCGGATGGGCGCGAAGCACATCGACGCGGTCGAGATCGATCCGATGATCTACAAGCTTGGCACCAAGCTCAACTCGGACCGCCCGTATCAGAGCCCGCGAGTCAGCGCCCACATCAACGACGGCAGGGCCTTCCTGTCCCAGACGAAGAAGAAGTACGACCTCATCCTCTTCGCGCTGCCCGACTCGCTGACCCTGGTCGCCGGGCAGTCGTCGCTCAGGCTCGAGAGCTACCTGTTCACGCTGCAGGCCATCCAGTCCGCGCGCGCTCACCTGGTTCCCGGCACGGGCGTCTTCGCGATGTACAACTACTACCGGACCACCTGGCTCAAGGACCGGCTGGCGGACACACTGGACGTCGCCTTCGGGCATGCTCCGTGCGCTAGCTCGGTCGGCCAGCACCAGCAGCAGCTCTCGGTGCTGACCGTGAGCGTCAGCCCGGCGGCCGTGCGCTGCGTGAACACCTGGCACCGCCCGGCGAACGTGCTGCCGCCCTCGACCGACGACCACCCCTTCGTCTACCTGGCGAGCAACACGATCCCGTCCTTCTACCTGCTGACCCTGGGCCTGATCCTGCTTGCCTCGCTGGTGCTCGTCCGCACCGTGTCAGGACCGTACCGGAAGATGACCGGCTTCGCCGACCTGTTCTTCATGGGAGCGGCGTTCATGCTGCTCGAGACCAAGAGCGTGGTCCAGTTCGCGCTGCTATTCGGGACAACCTGGTTCGTCAACGCACTCGTGTTCGCCGGTGTCCTGATCGCCGTGCTCGCCGCCGTCGAGACGTCCCGGCGCGTGGTGATCAGGCGGCCTCAGCTGCTCTACGCCGGCCTGCTCGCGGCACTGGCGGTCGCCTGGGTCGTGCCGCAGGAATCGCTGCTCTCGCTCAGCGTCATCCCGCGGTTCGTCCTGGCCGTCCTGATCGCGTTCGCGCCGATCTTCCTGGCCAACCTGGTCTTCACCCAGCGGTTCCGCGACGTCAGCGATTCCACCGTCGCGTTCGCGGCCAACCTGCTCGGCGCGATGGCCGGCGGTGTCATCGAGTACGTGTCCCTGATCACCGGTTACCGGGCGCTGCTGATTGTCGTGGCCGGGCTGTACGGCCTCGCCTTCCTCACCGGACGCCGCAAGCTGACAGCGGCGAAGGCAGCGCAGGAAGGCCCAGCGGCGCTGGCTCCGACGACGGCGTTAACCGCGTCCACCTGATCACGGCCAACCCGAGACCATGCCCGTGATCCAGCCTTCTCTAGCGGCCAACGTTTCACCAAGGTAGCGACCAACGTTTCACAACATAGCGACAAACATTTCACTGACTTGGCGACTAGCGTGTCAGCACGATGCTTGCCGGTGACCTGCCGAGTGGCGCGATCTGGACCGAGCGACAACACGCCAGGCGGCGATTCCTCAAGTCTCTTCCCGATACTCTCCCCGGGCGAACTGAGACAGTCGAGTTGTGGCCGTTCTCGCAAGGCGAGATCGACGGCGAGGCAGATCATTTCGTGGATGGAGTGTTCCGGGACGGTGCGGCTCTTAGCTACCAATCGAGTGTGAGCAGACGTGATTACGCCGAGCGGATCGTCCGCGGGGGATTCCCTGAAGCGGTCCGGCGACCGGACAATCGACGGCGGGAGCACTTCTTCGACTCCTACGTATCTGATCTCATAGCCAGAGACGTAAGCCAGCTCTCCGAGATCGAGCGGCCCGCGCAGATACGGGCCCTGCTTCGCCTGATTGCTGCCAGGTCCGGCCAACTGCTCGTCGGCAACGCGCTCAGCCATGCCGCTGGCATTTCCACCGTTACCACCCATCGCTACATCAGCCTGCTGGAGGAGATCTTCCTGATCAAACGGATCCCCGCTTGGTCAAGGAATCTCAGCAGCCGGGCAACGGGCACACCGAAGGTTGCCTTCATCGACTCTGGCATCGCGGCTAATCTGCTCGGCGCCGACGCCAGGAACCTGATCCGGCCGGGTGGACAGCTGGGGCCGCTGCTCGAAGGTTGTGTCCTGATGGAACTGGCTCGCCAGCTGACGTGGTCACGTCAACGCGCCGAACTGTTTCACTACCGGACGAAGGACAGTGTCGAGGTCGACGCCGTTCTGGAGAACCGTCAAGGCCAGGTCGTGGCGATCGAGATCAAAGCCGCAACGACCGTGCGCGCCGAGGATTCCCGGGGGCTGCGTCACCTGTCTGTCCGGCTAGGTGATGACTTTCTCGCGGGAATCGTGCTGTACACGGGCTCCCAGACGCTTCCATTCGGCCCGCGATTGCGGGCCGTTCCGGTGAGCGCCCTGTGGAGCCGCTGAGTGGCGTGAACCACGCGGCCATGATCGTGGTCGATCGTCAGAGCGCGGACTTCTCTCAGCGGTACTGACTGAAAATCGTCCGCGCTCTGAGAAATGTCCACGATCATGGTGGCCTAGAGATGGACCAATACCGGCATCTAGGACATCCTGGGCTCGCGCAGGCTCAGTCAGGTGTGCGACCACTCATATGACTTAGCAAGATGTGTAAGCGGTACCAACGGCGGTTCGCCACTACAACCGCCTCCCGGTCCGTCCAAGGCGTGAATGACGGAAGACAGCCGAGCGTCTACGGGGTACGCACGAACCTGGGGATCCGACGGGGAATAACCGCGGGGATCGCGTGCTCTGCGATCGTCCTAGCCCAAAGGCTCGCCAGGACTGCTATATCGAAGGGGCTCGCCCACTCAAGGTTAGCTAGATCGATCGTCGACAGTGGCGACGCGGGCGGCTCTTCAGCAAAGAGAAACGGAGATCGCCCAGAGAGCCGAACAGTTGTCATGCGACATTCACACCTCCGTTGTTGTCATGTGCCGGAGCAGCAGCCTAGCTCTGAGAGTTCGCATCTAAGCCGGGGCCGAGAGATATGCCGTCCCAGGCCAAGACGAACTCTTGAAGGGCTAGCAGCCGCCGAGTCGCTGCATTAGAACGGCGATCAGGCCGTCGATGCCGACGCGCTCCTGCTTCATCGAGTCCCGTTCTCGAACCGTCACGGCTTGATCATTCAGGCTGTCAAAATCGACCGTGACACAGTATGGAGTCCCGATTTCCTCCTGGCGGCGGTAGCGGCGGCCGATTGACCCCGCGTCGTCGAAGTCAGTGCTCCAGTGCTTGCGGAGGAGAGCGGCCACGTCGCGTGCTTTGGGAGACAGGTCGGCGTTGCGCGAAAGGGGTAGCACGGCGACCTTTATTGGGGCCAGCCGGTAATCAAAGCGCATGACGGTCCGCTTCTCCAGGGAACCCTTGGCGTCAGGAGCCTCGTCTTCGGCGTAGGCGTCGAGTAGGAACGCCAGCATGGAGCGATCGACGCCCGCCGCCGGCTCGATGACGTACGGCACGTACCGCTCGTTCGACTCGACGTCTAGATAGGACATGTCCTGGCCGGATGCCTTCGCGTGGGTGGACAGGTCGAAGTCGGTGCGGTTGGCGATGCCCTCGAGCTCACCCCACTCGCTGCCCTGGAAGCCGTACCGGTACTCGATGTCGACGGTGCGCTTGGAATAGTGCGAGCGCTTCTCCGCCGGGTGCTCGTAGAGCCGCAGGTTCTCCGGGTTCAGGCCGAGATCGCGGTACCAGGCGAGCCTGGCCTGGATCCAGCGCTCGTGCCACTCCTCGTCGGCGCCCGGCTTGACGAAGAACTCCATCTCCATCTGCTCGAACTCGCGGGTGCGGAAGATGAAGTTCCCCGGCGTGATCTCGTTGCGGAACGACTTGCCGATCTGGCCGATCCCGAACGGGATCTTCTTCCGGGAGGTCTGCTGGACGTTCTTGTAGTTGATGAAGATGCCCTGGGCCGTCTCCGGGCGCAGGTACGCCAGCCCCGATTCGTCCTCGGTGGCGCCCAGGTAGGTCCGCAGCAGGCCGTTGAACATCCGCGGCTCGGTGAACGCGCCCCTGGTGCCGCAGTGGGGGCAGGCCAGCTCGGCTAGCCCCTTCTCCGGCTCCTTGCCGTCGTGCTTCTCCTGGTAGGCCTCGATCAGGTGATCGGCGCGGAACCGCTTATGGCAGGACTGGCATTCGGTCAGCGGGTCGACGAACTCGGTGATGTGGCCGCTGGCCTGCCAGACCTCGGGCGCCAGGATCACGCTGGAGTCCAGGCCGACGATGTCGTCCCGCTCGGTCACGACCGACTTCCACCACTGGCGCTTGATGTTGTTCTTGATCTCCACGCCGAGCGGGCCGTAGTCCCAGGACGCACGCAGACCGCCGTAGATCTCGCTGGACGGGTACACGATCCCTCGCCGCTTGCTGAGGCTGACTATGGTCTCCATGCGGTCACTGCGACGAGCCATCAGATTTCTCCAGCGCCTGAGGCGGTTGACAGGGTGTGCGAGACACGCTCGATCCCGGTGAAGCGGGCGGCGGTGCCTGCCAGCTTAGCGTTGATCTGGCGCACTGGTGATGCCGCTATCGTGGTCGGTGACCAGGCACTGTGGCAACTTGAATACCGGTCAGGGCCGGTGGAGGGAGTGCACGCTGTGAGCACCAACCGCGCCCGGCAGGCACCGAGGCCGTCCGGACGGCCGGCCAGTCAGGACGGCCAGCGGCGGCCGCGCCCGCTGCCCAAGGGCGACACCCTCTTCACCCCGCAAGCCTCGCCGGCCAGGCAGGCGATCGAGCAGCGCAGCGCCACCCCACTGCTCTGGCTGCACCAGCTGCCGCGCTGGCTGGCGCCGGTCCTTGCGGTCGCGCTGCTGGTGGCCGGCCTGGCGGTGGGCGGCTGGGCAGGCGCTATCGCGCTGTTCGGCCTCGCGGTCGTTCTCGCCTGGCTCGCCTCCATGTCCTGGCCGCGGCTGTCCGCCCAGGGCCGCCTGCTTCGCGTCGCCGTGATCGGCCTCGTGGTGCTGGTTGCCGTGTTCCGCGGGCTGCACGGCTGATCCGCCGGATCTAGCCGACCCGATCCCGCCGCCGCTGCGATCACCTCGGTGTCAGCGGCGCGTAGACGAGCTCAGCCGATCCGTCGGGGAACGTCCGCTCCGCGCGGAGCAGCGGCAGCGGCGCGGGCGCCGCCTCGCGCGGAGAGAGCGGAATCCCGTCGCCGAGAAGTATCGGCAGGACGACGATCTCCAGCCGGTCGAGTTCTCCCAGCGCGTGAAAGGCCCGTATCGTCGTCGGTCCGCCGACGAGGTGGATGTCACCGTCGCCGTCACGGGATCGCAGGCTCCTCTCTCTCACTGGCTGCCGCGGTGGCAGCCTTCGGTGAGTGATCGGAGCTGGCCGGCCATCCCCGACATCGCTCCCGATGGCCGGGGTGGATCTCCTGCCGCCAGCTAGGCGAGGTCGGGGATCCGGTTCGGCTCGGCGCCGCCGTAGCGGCGGTCCCGGCTGGCGTAGATCTCGCACGCCTGCCACAGGTGGCGCCGGTCGAAGTCAGGGAAGAGGGTGTCGAGGAACACGAACTCGGCGTAGGCCGACTGCCAGATCAGGAAGTTGGACGTCCGCTGTTCGCCAGAGGACCGGACGAACAGGTCGACGTCAGGGATGCCGGGCTCGTCGAGATACCTGGCGAACACGTTCTCGTCAATCTTGTCCGCGCGGAGCTTGCCGGCGGCCACGTCGGCCGCGATCGCCGCCGCCGCGTCGGCGATCTCGGCCCGGCCGCCATAGTTGACGCAGAACTGCAGGGTCAGCACCGAGTTGCCGGCGGTCATCCGCTCGGCGTCCTCGAGCTCGCTGATCACGCTGCGCCAGAGCCGGGGCTTGCGGCCCGCCCACCGGACCCGCACGCCCATCTCATTCAGCTGGTCGCGACGCCTGCGGATGACGTCGCGGTTGAAGCCCATCAGGAACCGGACCTCGTCCGGGGAGCGCCGCCAGTTCTCGGTGGAGAACGCATACGCGGACAGGTACGGAATGCCGAGCTCGATCGCCCCCATGATCACGTCGAACAGCGAGTACTCGCCGGCCTTGTGGCCCTCGGTGCGCGGCAGGCCGCGCTGCTTGGCCCACCGGCCATTGCCGTCCATGACCAGCGCCACATGCTGGGGCACGAACTCGGCCGGGATCGCCGGCGGCCTGGCGCCCGTGACATGCGGGTCCGGCGGCCTGACGGCACCGGGCTGCCTGGTGGCCCGCCTGCGGCGGCCGGTGTCCCCGTCGCGGCTCATGCGTGCTCCACGTGGCGCAGCGAACGGATCGAGTGCTCCAGGTGCCACTGCACGTAGGCAGCCACCAGGCCGCTGCATTCCACCCGGTTCCGCCGCTCGCTCGCGTCGGCCAGCCCCCAGTCGCCCCGCAGCAGCGCGCTCATCAGGTCGATAGTCGGCCCGGACGCCGACGCCGAGCCCGGTGCCCAGCAGGCCTTGCAGACCAGGCCGCCCGCGGCCACGCCGAACGTCCGCCGGCCTGAACTGCGTCGCGGCGCGGAACCCGGATCGTCCGGGTCGGCCGACGGCGCCCTGGTGCCGCAGATCGCGCACTCGTCGAGCGCCGGCGCGTACCCGGCGACCGCCAGCGAGCGGAGCAGGTAGGCATCGAGCACCAGTCTCGGCTCGTGCTCGCCGTCCACCAGCGTCCTGAGCCCGCCGACAAGCAGCAGGAACTGGCGCAGGGCCGGCTCCTTCTCGATCGCGGTGAACCGCTCGGCCGTCTCGAGCATCGCGGTGCCGGTGGTGTACCTCGGGTAGTCAGCCGCCAGCGCTTCCCCGTAGCTCCTGACCGTCTCGGCCTGGGTAATCACGTCCAGCGTCCGCCCCGTATACAGCAGCAGGTCGACATGGGTGAAGGGCTCGAGGCGAGCTCCGAACCGCGACTTCGTCTTGCGGACGCCCTTGGCTACCGCCCTGATCCGGCCGGTCTTGCGGGCAAGGACGGTGACGATGCGATCGGCCTCACCCAGCTTGTGGGTGCGCAGCACGATGCCGTCGTCGCGGTAGATGCTCACAGTGTCATTCTCGCGCATACACGCGGCTACTCGGCGGACGCGCCTTCCTCGGTCAGCGCGATCACGCCGACAGCCTGGGCGGGCGTCATGCCGAGATACCCGGCTATCTCCCTGACGGTCTGGCGCTCCGACTCGGTCAGCGCGCCGTCAGCCAGCCCGATCCTGATGATCTCGGCGGGAACCACTCCCTGGCCGGCACCGCCAGCTGCCCGGCGAGCACGTCCAGCCGCTCCGCTACCGAGCTGCCAGCCTCGGGGTCCGCTCCTGACCCAAGGTCGGCATCGACCGCCGCGTCGTTGTAGTCGGGCACCCCGGCACCCTGACCGCGTCGATCACCCGCCGCCGCGCCGCGCTGCTGCCCGGATCGCCGACCCGGAGCATGGCGGTGGCGGCTGCTCGCAACCCGGCAGGCAGCGCAGCCTGCATCTGCGCCATGGTCGGCAGTGCCAGCACGTCTGAGCTGTACCGGGTGCCGCACTCGGTGCACTGGACGTATTCGCCCGCCTTGCCGAGCGGGATGACCGGAATGAAGAACACATGGATCCAGCGCCGGCCCGACTTGAGCCGGCCCGGCCGGTCGCCACCGCAGCGCTGGCAGTGGAAAATCCCCTGGCCGATAGTGCGGAAGTAAACTCGCAGCCCGAAGATCAGCAACATGGCGCCGCCTCCTGCTCGCCCCTGCGGGTGTAATCCCGATTCCCGGCTAACCAGACCACGCGTTCATCACACGCGCACCGGACAGCTGGCGACTGAATAGGGCAATTACCACGGCGCCCTGCTGCGACCCGGCTGGCTCCTAGCGCTGGCGCGTCTGCGCCGGGCGAGTCCGCGCTGGTGCTATCCGGCCTGGGCCGCTTCCTCCGCGAGCGAGATCACGTCGCGTCCCCTGGCCGCGCTCATCCCGAGGTACCGGGCAACGGTTCCGGCGACATCGCGCTCGGCGGCGCTGAGCGATCCGTCGGCCAGCCCTACTTCAACAACCTTCGCGAGAAACCACTCTCTGGCCGGTATCTCGAGCTGAACAGAGAACGCCTCGATCGCGGGCCGGAGGCCGACGACCGGGCCGTCCGCCTCCGGCAGCTGCGATGACGCCTCGGGGTCGGTGAGGGCGGTCGCCAGCCGGCCGTCGTCATATTCGGGCGCGCCAGCGTCCCTGATCATCTGGATTCCGCGGCGCCTGGCTGCCGGACTGCCCGCTCCGCCGGCCCTGAGCATCGCGAGCACCGCGGCTTTCGTCCCGGCGCGGAGGGCGACCAGCATCTGCTCCATGGTCGGAACGGCCAGCAGGTCCACCCGGTAGCAGGTACGGCAGCTGGTGCAGCGCAGGTGCTCCCCGGTGTCGCCGAGCGAGGCCACGGGGACGCCGAGCAAGTGCGCCCAGCGACGCCCTGACCGATGCCGGTACGGCCGGTCTCCGCCGCAGCGCTCACAGTGAAAGACGCCGTGTCCTATGGTCCGGTACCAGACTCTCGACCCGACAAGGGCCAGCATTGCTTCGCCTCCCAGCCCGCCCCTTCGGGCGAGTATCCAGCCGGGGTGAACCGCACGCCGGAGTCCCGATCATCACATGACTGGTGATCTTGGGTCAGCGATTCGGCAGAATTAGCGAGCAGGCACTGCCCGGTCAGGGGCCAGCTGACCTGCGACATCGCAGGCGACTAGTCGTAGAAACCCAGTCTGCGTAGCTGTCTCGGGTCCCGCTGCCAGTCCTTGGCGACCTTGATGCGCAGATCCAGATAAACCCGGCTGCCGAGGAGGGCCTCGATCTGCTTGCGCGCTCGGGAGCCGACCTCCCTGAGCCGTGCGCCCTTGGCGCCGATCACGATCGCCTTCTGACTCTGCCGCTCGACGTACATCACCGCGTGCACGTCGATGAGGTCGTCCCGGCCTTCCCTGGGCGCCATCTCCTCGACTACCACGGCGATCGAGTGCGGCAGCTCGTCGCGGACGCCCTCCAGGATCGCCTCCCTGATCAGCTCGGCGACCAGCTGCTGCTCAGGCTCGTCGGTCAGCTCGCCGTCCGGATACAGCGGCCGGCCCGGCGGGAGATGGCTGACCAGGACGTCGGTCAGCACGTCAAGCTGGAATCCGGTGACGGCTGACACTGGCACGATGTCGGCCCAGTCACCGAGGTCGGCGACCGCGGACAACTGGCCGGCGACCTGCTGCCTCGATGCCTGGTCGATCTTGGTGACGATGGCGACCACCGGCGTCCCGGGGTGCCCGGTCAGCTCTGCGGCCAGGTACTTGTCGCCAGGGCCGATCCGGTCGGCCGCGGGGACGCAGAATCCGATCACGTCCACCTCGCTCAGCGTCGACCGGACCAGGCTGTCGAGCCGCTCGCCGAGAAGTGTCCTGGGCCGATGCAACCCTGGAGTGTCGATAACGATCAGCTCGGCGTCGGGGCGCCGCACGATCCCCCTGATCACCCGCCGCGTCGTCTGCGGCCTGCTGCTCGTGATCGCGACCTTCGTGCCCACCAGCGCGTTCGTGAGCGTCGACTTGCCCACGTTCGGCCGACCGGCGAAGCAGGCAAAGCCAGCCGAGAACCCGTCACCGGCTCGCGCTTGTTCTCCCAGCGCTTCCACGCTGGTGATTCTCCCCCACCCGGCGGACTGGGTCATACCGCGGCCGGGGCGCGGCGGCCTGGCCGGCGGCCCGGGGAACTGTAACAGGCGGAGTATCTCGCGGACCGCGCCGTCTGATCCGGCGTGAATGATCAGGGCACCCGATCCGATGTCCTTCACCACGCCGATGTCCTCTTGAGCCGGTCCCGGACCGTCGCTGACCAGCGCCGCCGCTTCGAGCGCTACCGCACCGCTGGAGACGGCCATCGCCACGGCCAGCGTGAGCGCCGAGACCCGCAGCGAGGGCAGCGCGACCGCGGCAGCAGCGTACGTGCGGCCGGTCTCGTCCCGGACAGCGGCGCCCTCAGCGGACCCGACCCGCGCCCTGGCCGAGCGCGCAAGTGTGATGATCTTCAGGTCTTCGGGCCCGAGCTCAGCCTCTGTCACGCGACTGAGCTTACTGCGCAGCGTCGTCTTCGGCTGCTTCCTGCTGGTCAGAGTCCGAGCGCACCGCTTGGTGACCGGCTGCATCCGGACCTGAGCGACCGCGGCGGCCGTTCGCAGTCGGGCTGCCGTGCCCCTGGCCGGCCTCGGCGTCAGCAGGCCGCTCCGCGTCTCCATCTCCGCCAGCCTCACCAGCTCCAGCGGCTTCGCCGCCGGCCAGCTGACCGTTTCCCGCCTCGAGCGCCGCCGCTATCTCCCGGCCGGCGCGGTCCTGACCGGTGCGGTCCTGACCGGCGCGGTCCCGGCCGGCGCGGTCCCGGCCGGTGCGGTCCTGACCGGCACCGTCCCGGCTAGTGCCTTCCTGACCGGCGCCTTCCTGACCGGCGCCTTGCTGGCCGAGGCCCTGCTGGCCGAGGCCCTCCAGACCGAGGCCCTCCAGGCCGGTGCCTTGCTGACCGGTGCCCTGCTGACCGCCGGCTCCTGCCTGGCCGGCGCCGTTCTCGCTGACCCGCTGCACGGTGACGGTGCTGATCCTGTTCCGCCGGCCAGCCAGGCTCTCCGCGGTCAGGCGCAGTCCGGCCACGGTCGCCGTCGACCCGGCGATCGGCACCCGCCCGAGCCGCTGCGCGAGCAGGCCGCCGACCGTCTCCACGTCCTCGGCCTCGATCTGGACGTCGAACAGCTCCGCCAGCTCGTCCACCGACAGGCGGGCGGTCACCCTGGCATGCCCGTCGCCTAGCCACTCGACCGGCGGCTGCTCCCGGTCGTACTCGTCGGCGATCTCACCGACGATCTCCTCGAGGATGTCCTCGATCGTCACCAGCCCCGCCGTGCCGCCGTACTCGTCAATCACGATCGCGACGTGGGTCTGCCTGGCCTGCATCTCCCTCAGCAGGTCGTCGACCGGCTTGCTGTCAGGGACGAACGTGGCCGGGCGCATGATCGACGCCACCCGCTCGGTAGCCAGGCCCTCGGAATGCTCAGACGTCCTGGTGACAATGTCCTTCAGGTAGGCGATGCCGACCACGTCGTCCAGGTTCTCCCCCACGACCGGGATCCGCGAGAATCCGCTGCGCAGCGCCAGGGTCAGCGCCTGCCGCAGGGTCTTTCCGCTCTCCACGAAGATCATGTCGGTGCGCGGCACCATGACCTCGCGCACGATCGTGTCCCCTAGCTCGAAGACCGAGTGGATCATCGCCCGCTCGCCGGGCTCGATCACCCTGCGGCGCTCAAGCAGGTCGACCAGGCCGCGCAGATCTTCTTCCTCACCCGACGGCCCGGCCTGCTGCCTGCCGCCACGGCCGAGGATCCGCCCGGTCGCCAGCAGCATGGCGGGGATCGGCCCCATGAGCCGGACAACCGGCTGCATCACCGAGGCCGCCCTGTCGGCCACGCTCGCCGCGTACTCCCGGCCGAGCGTGCGCGGCACGATGCCGGCCATCACGTAGATGACCACCGTCATGACGGCGCCGGAGACCAGGAATACCCGCCAGACCGGGCCGGACCAGTGCAGCAGCGCGGCCGTGGCGAACAGCGTGGCGCCGATCTCGGCGGCCACCCTGGCGAGCAGCAGCACGGCGATGTACTTGGGTACCTCAGCCAGCACCGTCTGCAGCGGCGCCGATGCCTCCCGGCCCGAGGTCGCGAGTTCCTTGGCACCGGCCCTGGAAACCCGCAGCAGGGCCGTGTCGGCACTCGCGCACAGCCCGGCGAATAGGGCGAGCACGGCCGCCGCGAGGATCAGCCAGGCCATCGCAGTCCCTAACCGGGCGCCGGCTGCTCGTGGTCCTGACCGCCGGCGGCATCAGCACCGGGCGAGCCAGGCCCGCTGGCGGCCACCCCGCCGTTGGCCGATCCCGCCGGCCCGCCGTCTGGGCCCTGCTCCGCCCGCCACGACGCCAGCAGCCGGTCCTGCAGGCCAAACATGGCCGCGTGCTCCTGCGCGTCCGCGTGGTCGTAGCCGAGCAGATGCAAGATGCCGTGCGTGCACAGCAGGTCGATCTCGTCCCCGACACTGTGCCGAGCCCGCCTGGCCTGGACCGCGGCCACCTGCGGGCAGATCACCACGTCACCAAGCAGACCGGGAATACCGGACGGCTCGGTGCCGCCCGGCTCGGCGTGCGTCCCGCCCGGCTGCGGCGGCCGCAGCTCGTCCATCGGGAAGGCGAGCACGTCGGTTGGGCCTTCCTCGCCCATCCACCGGACATGCAGTTCCGTCATGGCGGGCTCGTCCACGAGCAGCAGCGACAGCTCGGCGAGCGGATGAACCCGCATCTCGTCGAGCACGTGCCTGGCCAGACCGGCCAGGGCCGCCTCGTCGACGTTCAGCCCCGACTCGTTCGCGATCTCGATGCTCACGCGGTATACCCCGTCGTGTTCCCCGCTGGCGCTGGATCCCGGGAATTGCTGACCATATTCGCTGGTATACCCGTGATCGCAATCACCGGTTCCTGCTGGCATCGCGCCGTGCCCGGCTGGCCGGCAGGCGGTTAGTCTCGGCCGCAGCCCGTGCCGCGTCATACCGCGCATAGGCGTCGACGATGTCGGCGACTAGCCGGTGCCTGACCACGTCGTGCGCAGTCAGCTTGCAGAAGTACACGTCACCGACGCCGTCCAGGACGTCCTGGATCATGCGCAGCCCGCTGACCTGCCCAGATGGCAGGTCAACCTGGGTGACATCACCGGTGACCACGATCTTGCTGCCGAACCCGAGCCTGGTCAGGAACATCTTCATCTGCTCGGCGGAGGTGTTCTGCGCCTCGTCGAGGATGATGAACGAGTCGTTCAGCGACCGGCCGCGCATATAGGCGAGCGGCGCGATCTCGATGGTGCCGGCGGTCAGCAGCCGCGGAATCGAGTCGGGGTCGACCATGTCGTGCAGCGCGTCGTACAGCGGCCGCAGGTAGGGATCGATCTTCTCGTACAAGGTGCCTGGCAGGAACCCGAGCCGCTCGCCGGCCTCGACTGCGGGCCTGGTCAGGATGATCCTGTTAACCTCCTTGTTCTGCAGCGCCTTGACCGCCTTGGCCATCGCGAGGTAGGTCTTCCCGGTGCCGGCCGGCCCGATCGCGAACACGATGGTGTGCTTGTCGATCGCATCGACGTAGCGCTTTTGGTTCAGCGTCTTGGGCCGGATGGTCCGGCCGCGGGTCGACAGGATGTCCAGGGTCAGCACGTCTGCCGGACGCGCTCCCGACTTGCGCCGGAGCATCCCGACACTGCGCTCCACGACCTCGGCGGTGACTTGGGTGCCGCTTGCTATCAGGGTGGTCAGCTCCTCGAAGAGCTCGCCAATCACGGCGGCCTCGGCGGCCGACCCCGTTACCGTGATCTCGTTGCCGCGCACGTGAATGTCGGAGTCGAACTCGTCCTCGATGACCTGGAGCAGCTCGTCCCGCGAGCCGAGCAGGCTGACCATCGAGTGTGGCTCAGGAATCACGATCCGCAGTGACGTCGCGCCGCCGGGCTGCTGCCCGGCTGATCCGGTCTCGCTCGGATTCTTCTTCAATACCCCCGCCTCATCCCGGGTGCCTCATCCCGGCGGCCACGCCATCCGCCTCCCGCCGAGCACGTGCGCGTGCGCGTGATCGACGGTCTGCCCGGCGTGACTGCCCGTATTGAAGACAACGCGGTAACCGGTCTCCGCGATGCCCTCGGACAGGGCTACCTTGTGGGCCTGTCCTGCTACCTCGGCCATCAGCCCGTCGTCCGCGGCGGCGAGGCCTGCCAGGTCAGGATAGTGAGGCTTGGGGATCACCAGGACATGAATAGGCGCCTGCGGATTGATGTCACGGAATGCGAGCGTGCGCTCGGTTTCGAGCACGCGCGCTGCCGGGACCTCCCCGGCCGCGATCCTGCAGAATAGGCAATCAGGCACGGGGCCGATACTAACGTGTGCCGTGCTCGGCGGGCTGCCGACATATATGGTTGCAACATTGCGAACCTCCAGCGCGCCGCAGGCCCGACAGAAGCGCCGACCCGTGGCGTGTTGTGAGTGCGCGACAACCCGGGCGACTTGGACCCTGCTGCCCGATGGACTAGCGCGTCGGGCAGCCGGCGATGGTCCGCCGGAGGGATCCTGCTCGGCGAGCGTTGCCCTTCCGTGGCGACGCCAGGTCGGATCTGAGGGATCGTGGAGCAGTGGGATTCGTGTGGCGAGGAAGTGCGCGAGAGTCCCGCGCTACATCTTGTGATGACAGCGCGTGAACCTAGCGGCATGGCCGCGCGTCAAGACAAGGTGACCGAAACCCTGGTGGCGGGCACAGTGCTGGGGCGGGTCACGGCAGACAAGCATCGAGATGCACCTGCCGCCAACGGATACCACGCAACTGACGCTGATGCGACCATAACGGAGTTGTACGGCGCGCATTACAGGTCACTGGTGCGCCTGGCAACCCTGCTTGTCCACGACATCTCGACCGCGGAGGAAGTAGTGCAAGACTCGTTTGTCGCCTTGCATGCCGGCTTGCACCGGCTGCGTGACAGCGAGAAGACGCTCTCCTACCTTCGCGCGGCAGTAGTCAATCGATCACGCTCCGTGTTGAGACACCGCGTGGTGGTGGACCGTAACGCGCCCAAGCCGGCCCCGGACATGCCGAGCGCCGAGCACGGCGCCCTCGCGCTGATCGAGCGCTCGTCCGTGGTCGCCGCGCTGCGGTCACTACCCTGCAGGCAGCGCGAAGTCGTCGTCCTGCGGTTCTACGGCGACCTGTCCGAGGCGCAGATCGCGGCGGCGATGGGAATCACCCGCGGAGCGGTGAAGAGCCATACGTCTCGTGCGATGGCCGCGCTCCGCTCGGTTCTGGAGCGTGAGTCATGACCCATCGTCGCCCGGACCCGCGCCAGGCTGGTCTTGAGAACGCGCTGCGGAACGCGCTGCGCCTGGCGGCCGACTCCGTGGAGCCAGCCGCGGACGGCCTGGACCGGATCCGCGCCAAGATCTCCACCCGCCAGCCGGTGCAGGCCGGCTGGACAATGTCAGCCCCGGCCGGCGTCCTCGGCGCGCTGTGGCGGCGGCTCGAGCCGGCCGCCATCTGGCTGCGGTACATGGCCGGCGTCGTGGTCGAGCGGTTCCGTCCCGATCCGGACCGCGCGGGGCGGCTGGGCTGGCTGCGTCCCGCCGCCGCGCTGGCCACCGTGGTCTTCATCGTGGCGGCCGCGTCGTGGGCCGTCACCGCGCTGCCCGCGGTCATCACCCCGGCCAACAACTCGAGCAACCTCGGCGGCGGCGGGGGGGCCGGAAGCAGCGCGCCAGCGCCATCTCATTCGAGGGGCACGCTCGACACGTCAGGCGCGGGCATCGGGCCTGTTCCCCCAAGCTCGCCCGAGCCGTCGTACAGCTGCCGGTCTGGTTCGGCCGCGCCGAGTTCATCAGCGTCGTCCAGCCCGACGAGCTCGTCAAGCCCGTCGCCCAGCACATCTCCGTCGCCCAGCTCGTCACCAAGCCCGTCGCCGTCACCGACCGGCACCGGCACGCCGTCTCCGAGCGATTCACCGTCGACATCGGTTCCTACCACCAGCCCGGGAGCTAGCGCGGCTCGTCCGGCCGCTACGGGTTCTCGGGCGCCCTCGGCGTCTTCCTCATCGGGCAAGAGGACCAGCTCGCGGCCCAAGTCGTCGTCCGGCAAGGCGATCTCCTCGCCGGCTCCGCCGGTCTCCTCGAAACGGTGCGGCGGCTGACCGGCCGGCGCCGGCTCCGGGCCAAGTAGGTACGGCCCGCGTGCGGGCGGAGTTCAGCCCGCGCCGGGGTTGGCTCCCGCCCTGGGTCCACGCCTGCGTGCGGCGTCAGGCCCAGCGTCCGCTGCCGCTGAGCACGAGCGCCCCCGCGACCGCGCCGGCCGTGGAGCCGCGCAGGACCGACGGCCCGAGCCTGGCCGGGATCGCCCCTGCGGCGGTGAGCTCGGCCGACTCGCGCGGGCTGATACCGCCCTCCGGTCCCACGATCAGGACGATCTCCCCCGCGGCCGGCCGCGGCACGGCGGTGAGCGACGGCCCGGCCTGCGGATCGAGCAGCACCGCCAGTGCGGCCCCGCGCACCCGGTCGGTCACTTCGGCGGTCTGCACCTGCCCGGTGACCTCAGGGAACCTGCTCCGGCGCGACTGCTTCGCGGCCTCGCGCGCCGACGACCGCCAGCGGTGCAGCGCCTTGTCCGCCCGGTCCGGGCACCATCGGGCCACGCAGCGCTCGGCGGCCCACGGCACGATCGTGTCGATCCCGACCTCGGTCATCAGCTCGACCGCCAGCTCGCCACGGTCGCCCTTCAAGATGGCCTGCACCACGGTCACCGGGCACTGCGGCTCGGGCTCTGACCGCCTGGCGAGCACGCCGAGGTCGAGCTCACCGGACGCCGGCCTGGCCGCGACCACCTCGCACTCGGCCAGCAGGCCGGCCCCGTCGGTCAGGTCGACTCGCTCACCCGGCGCGAGCCTGCGCACCGTGGTGGCATGCCTGCCCTCGGCGCCGGTCAGAGTGACCCGGTCGCTGGCGAGCTGAGCTCGGTCACAGACGAAGACCGGCGGGGTCAGCGCTGGCTCCGCCCGCAGCCGCCAAGATCCACTAGACGCCTCCTAGCGGCCATTGAAGGCGTCACGCAGCCGGGAGAAGAACCCCTGCTCGCCCGGCGAGAACCGGCCGGGCGGCGACTCCTCGCCTCGCAGCCTGGCCAGCTGCCTGAGCAGTTCCTCCTGCTCGGGCTCCAGCTTGACCGGGGTCTCGACCGTCACGTGGATGACCAGGTCGCCCCGGCCCGGCCCGTGCAGGTGCGAGGAGCCCTGCCCGTACAGCGGTATCGCCTGCCCGGACTGAGTGCCCGGCCTGATGTCGATGTTCGCCGGGCCGTCCAGGGTCTGGATCTGGAGGGTCGCGCCGAGCGCCGCCGCCGTCATCGGGATCGTCAGCGTGCAGTGCAGGTCGTCGCCGTGCCGCTCGAAGATCTGGTGCGGCAGCTGCACGATCTCCAGGAACAGGTCTCCCGGCGGGCCGCCGCCCGGGCCGACCTCGCCCTCGCCGGCCAGCTGGATGTGAGTGCCGTCCTCGACGCCGGCCGGGATCCTGACCTTGACGGTGCGCCGGGTCCTGACCCGCCCGTCACCGTCGCACTCCGGGCACGGCTTGCGGATGATGGTGCCGAAGCCGCCGCAGCCCGGGCAGGGACGCGACGTCATCACCTGGCCGAGGAACGACCTTGTCACCTGGCTGACCTCACCGCGGCCGTTGCAGACCTCGCAGGTCGTCGGATGACTGCCCGGCGCGCTGCCCTCGCCTGAGCAGGTCGGGCAGACCACCGCGGTGTCCACGGTCAGCTCCCTGGTCGCGCCGAACACGCACTCGGAGAGGTCCAGGTCCACCCTGATGGTCGCGTTGCGGCCGCGGCGGGCTCTGCTGCGCGGGCCGCGCGCGGCCGCGCCGCCGCCGAAGAAGGCATCCATCATCTCGCTGAACGGGAACCCGGCGGCGAAGCCGCCCGCTGCGCCAGCCGGCGCGAACGGGTCACCGCCGAGGTCGTACATCTGGCGCTTGTCCGGGTCCGAGAGGACCTCGTACGCCTGCGTGATCTCCTTGAACCGCTCCTGGGTGACCGGATCGGGGTTCACGTCCGGGTGCAGCTCACGCGCCAGCCGCCGGTAGGCCTTCTTGATCTCCTCGGCGTTCGCGTCCCGGCGCACGCCGAGGACGGCGTAGTAGTCGGTTGCCACGCTCATCCCCCTACGACTCCGCCAGGATCTGACCTGTGTACCGTGCCACTGCGCGTACCGCCCCCATTGCTGTCGGATAGTCCATCCTCGTCGGGCCAACTACACCGAGCTTGGCCAGCGGCCGGTCCGCCGAGCCGTAGCCCGCGGCAACGACCGACGTGCTGCGCAGCCCGAGCACATCATTCTCCGCGCCGATCCTGACGGTAACCGACGACTGGTCGTCAGACTCGCCGAGCAGGCGCATCAGGACAACCTGCTCTTCCAGCGCCTCGAGCACCTCGCGCAGTCCCTGGGAGAAATCTGCTGCGGTCAGGTTGGACGCACCGCCCACGATGATCTTCTCCTCATGCCGCGCCACGAGCGTCTCCAGTATCACCGAGAACACCGCGGCCGCGTTGGCCCGTTCCCTCGGCTCGACCCGCTCGGGCAGTTCCGCCACGACGGACGCGATCTCGGTGAGCTTACGGCCGTCCAGGCACGCGTTCAGCACCGCGCGCAGGTGCATGATCGAGTCCTCGTCGAAGCTGGCGGGCAGCTCGACCACCCGCTGCTCCACCCGGCCGGTGTCGGTGATCAGCACGAGCAGCAGACGCCGCTCGGTCAGCGGCACAAGCTCGACATGGCGGACGGCCGACTTGCTGAGCGACGGGTACTGCACGACCGCGACCTGGCGGGTCAGCTGGGCGAGCAGCCGCACTGTCCGCATGACGACGTCGTCGAGGTCGTAGGCGCCGGCCAGGAAGGTCTCGATGGCGCGCCGCTCGGCAGCGGAGAACGGCTTGATGGCGGACAGCTTGTCGACGAACAGCCGGTAGCCCTTGTCGGTCGGTATCCGCCCCGCGCTGGTGTGCGGCTGGACGATGTACCCCTGCTCCTCGAGCACGGCCATGTCATTGCGGATCGTCGCGGGAGAAACGTCAAGGTTGTGCCGGTCGACCAGGGCCCGCGAGCCGACCGGCTCGTTGGTGGACACGTAATCCTCGACGATGGCACGCAGTACCGCCAGCTTCCTGTCATCTAGCACGTGGTCACCTCCCCTGGCACTCGGCTAGCCAGAGTGCCAAGTCTATGGCCGAACGATACTGGGACACGCCCGTCAAGTCACCGTGCAGTCACCTCCGGGCCAGCGAATTACTCGGTCAGGCCGCGGATCACGGCGTCGGCCAGCAGCCGGCCAGACGGGGTCAGCACGACCCGGCCCGCCTCGAACGCGCCAGGATCGGCGAGCCTGTCCGCCACCGCGGACGCCGCCGCGCGGTGGCCTGCCGCCCCGAGCTCACTGAGCGGGCAGCCCGTAGCCAGCCTGGTCTCCAGCATGATCCGCTCGGTCCTGCGCTGGCTACAGGTGAGGATCTCCCTGGCCTGGCCGGGACTGGTGCCCGCGGCGATCCGTCCCGCGTAGGCGGCCGGGTGCCTGACGTTCCACCAGCGGGTACCGCCCACGTGGCTGTGCGCGCCCGGTCCGACGCCCCACCAGTTGCCGCCCGACCAGTAGAGCAGGTTGTGCCGGCAGGCAGAGTCAGCCCCGGCGGCCCAGTTCGAGATCTCGTACCAGTGCAGCCCGGCGGCCGCGAACAGGTCATCGGCGGCCAGGTAGCGGTCGGCCATCTCGTCGTCGTCGGGCGGGGCAAGCTCTCCGCGCCTGATCCTGGCGGCCAGCCTGGTCCCTTCCTCGACGATCAGCGCGTACGCCGAGACGTGATCGGGCCCGGCCTCGATGGCGCACCGCACGGATCGCTCCCAGTCGGCCGGGCGCTCGCCGGGCGTGCCGTAGATCAGGTCCAGGCTCACATGGGAGAAACCGGCCGATCGCGCCCATGCCACGCATTGCTCGGCTCGCCCCGGCGAGTGGGCGCGGTCGAGGACCGTCAGCACGTGCTCTGCCGAGCTCTGCATGCCGAGTGAGATCCTGGTGAACCCGGCCGCCCGCAGCTCGGCCAGCGTCCGCTGGTCCACGCTCTCCGGATTGGCCTCCGTGGTCACCTCAGCGCCCGCCGCGAGCCCGAACTCGACACCGATCGCGGCCAGGATGGCGGCCAGGTCGGCAGGCGGCAGCAGCGTCGGCGTCCCGCCACCGAAGAAGACGGTGCTCACCGGCGGCGCTTGCGCCCCGAGTACCGCGCGGGCCTGCCCGACCTCCTTGATGGCCAGGCCGGCGTAGCTGTCCCTGGATGCCCCGCCGCCCAGTTCCGCGGCGGTGTAGGTATTGAAGTCGCAGTAGCCGCAGCGGGTGCTGCAGAAAGGCACATGGACATATACCCCGAACGGGACGGTGCCCAGCTGGTCGAGCGCGGCAGGCTCGAGTCGTCCGTCCGGTGGCACGGGCGTCCCGTCGGGCGGTGTGCCTGGCATGCTCAGCTGGTCCCCGGGGTGATCACGCCAGCCGTCACGCCGTCATCCGGCCAAGAACCCGCTCGGCGATCGCGTCCCACTTCGCGCCCCGCCCCGGCACGGTCAGCAGCTTGCGCATCAG
Source organism: Streptosporangiaceae bacterium (assembly GCA_035532775.1). Taxonomy (GTDB): domain Bacteria; phylum Actinomycetota; class Actinomycetes; order Streptosporangiales; family Streptosporangiaceae; genus Chersky-822. The sequence goes on along the minus strand of DATKQH010000155.1, from coordinate 53,969 downwards.
GGCAGCGTCGCCGTAGTACGCCAGCATCGACTCGGCCACGGTGACGTGCTGCTCCGGCCGCGCCAGCACCTCGATGTCATCCGCGGCGCCGAGCTCGCCCTCGGTCAGCACCCGCAGGTACGCGCCCGGGCGCCCCGCGGCGGCGAACCGCCTGACCCAGCGGTCCTCGCCGGTCCAGGCCCTGAACGTCTCGCACGGGATTCGCGGCGAGGTGACCTGGGCAAGCACCTGACCCATCCGCCAGGTCTCGCCGATCAGGGCTGTGCTGACGTCGATCCCGGCCGTAGTGACGTTCTCCCCGAAGGCTCCGCTGGGCAGCTCGCGGCCCAGCTGCTCGGTCCACCAGTCGAGGTCTTCGCTGGCGTAGGCGTAGACAGCCTGTTCCAGGCCGCCGTGGTTCTCCGTGTCGCCGTGGTCGTCGCCGGCCAGGCCGAGCCTGCCGACACGCACCATCCCGTCAGCCGGGCGCTTGTCGATGGCGCTGCGATCCGGCTTCCCGCCGATGACCAGATCCCGGACGGCGCCGGTGTTGACGGAGACGATCCGCGCGCTTGCCATGACCGCAGGCTAGCCGACAGTGGAGTTAATCTGGAACCAGGTATTTCCCGTTCGAGGCCGGGTGGGGACTGGAGCCGATGACAGCTGGCAGTTACGGGTCGATGGGCAGTAACGGGTCGATGCGGGCCACCGACGCCGACCGGGACAGCGTGCACACGCTGCTCCAGGCGGCCTACTCGGACGGCCGGCTGACCTGGGAAGAGTTCGACACGAGGTCGACCAGCCTGATGCGGGCCAAGACCTACGATCAGCTGAGCACCCTCATGGTCGATCTCCGCCAGCCGGTTCCTTACCGGCCGGGGTCCTACCCGCCAGGCCCGATGGGGCCGCGAACCAACTCGATGGCCGTCGCGTCCATGGTCTGCGGTATCGGCCAGATCTTCTTCTGGTTCCTGGCCGGCGTCCCGGCGATCGTCTTCGGTCACATCGCGCGCCGCCAGATCCGCGAGACCGGCGAGGCCGGCGACGGGATGGCGCTGGCCGGACTGATCATGGGCTCGGCCAGCGAACCAACGGCATGGCCATCGCCGCGATGATCTGCGGGATCGTTCAGTTCTTTGGTTTCTGGCTGCTGGGCACGATCCCGGCCGTCGTACTCGGCCATATCGCCCGCCGCCAGATCCGGCAGACGGGTGAGCAGGGCGCGGGGATGGCGCTGGCCGGGCTGATCCTGGGTTACGTCGGGCTGGCGCTATCGGCTATCGCCGTGATCCTGCTGGTCGTCCTCGTCGCCACGGCCGGGCACCCGGGGCCGACCCAGGTGCCCATCCCTGGGGTGCCGTAAGGCAGCTGCCATGGCCGACCGGCCCATCGCGGCACTTTTCTTCAGCGGACGCGACTGACCGACACGCAGGTCATGCTTCTCGTCATGACTTTCGCTCGCCGCCCTGGTCGGCGGTCAGCGCGGCGACGAAGGCCTCCTGCGGGACCTCGACCCGGCCGATGGTCTTCATCCGCTTCTTGCCCTCTTTCTGCTTCTCGAGCAGCTTGCGCTTCCTGGTGATGTCGCCGCCGTAGCACTTGGCGAGCACGTCCTTGCGGAGCGCCCTGATGTTCTCGCGGGCGATAATCCGCGCGCCGATGGCGGCCTGGATCGGAACCTCGAACTGCTGCCGCGGGATCAGTTCCTTCAGCCGCGCGGTCATCGCGAGGCCGTACTCGCGCGCCTTGTCGGCATGAACGATCTGGCTGAACGCGTCGACCGGCTGGCCCTGGAGCAGGATGTCCACCTTGACCAGGTCGGCCTCCTGCTCGCCGGCGGGCTCGTAGTCCAGCGACGCATAGCCCCTCGTGCGTGACTTCAGCTGGTCGAAGAAGTCGAAGATGATCTCGGCGAGCGGCATCGTGTACCTGATCTCGACCCGGTCCTCCGACAGGTATTCCATCCCGAGCAGAACGCCGCGCCGGGACTGGCACAGCTCCATGATCGCGCCGATGTAGTCCGACGGCGCCAGCACCGTGGCCCGCACGACCGGCTCGAACACCTGGCTGATCTTGCCGGCCGCGATGATGCCCGTCTTGGTCGCTACCCCGCCCGGACCGCTCGGGAACTCACTCGGGTTCGTCACGATCACCTCGGCGCCAGAGTCCATTGCGACCCGGTAGACCACGTTCGGCGCGGTCGAGATCAGCGACAGGTCGAACTCGCGCTCGAGCCGCTCCCTGATGATCTCCATGTGCAGCAGGCCGAGGAAGCCGCAGCGGAATCCGAACCCGAGCGCCGTCGACGTCTCCGGCTCGTAGACCAGCGAGGCGTCGTTCAGTTGCAGCTTGTCCAGAGCGTCGCGCAAGTCCGGGTACTGGTCGCCGTCGACCGGATAGAGGCCGGAGAACACCATCGGCCTGGGATGGGCGTAGCCGGCCAGCGCCTCGGACGCGGGATGCGCGGCGCTGGTGACCGTGTCACCGACCCTGGCCTGCCGGACGTCCTTGACCCCGGTGATCAGGTAGCCGACCTCGCCAGCCGCGAGGCCGTCGGAGGGCACGGGCTCTGGCGAGATGACGCCGACCTCGAGGGTCTCGTGCACCGCCCGTGTGGACAGCATCAGCGTCCGCTCCCGGCGCGACAGCTTGCCGTCCATCATCCTGACGTAGGTGACGACGCCCCGGTAGGTGTCGTACACCGAGTCGAAGATCAGCGCCCTGGCTGGCGCGTCCAGGTTCCCGGTCGGTGCCGGTACCTGGGCGACCACGGCGTTCAGCAGGTCGGTGACCCCCTCTCCCGTCTTGGCCGAGACCCGGAGCACATCCGAAGGCTCGCATCCGATGATCTTGGCCAGTTCCTCCGCGTACTTCTCCGGCTGTGCGGCGGGCAGGTCGATCTTGTTGAGCACTGGAATCAGGTGCAGGTCAGCCTCGAGGGCGAGGTACAGGTTGGCCAGGGTCTGCGCCTCGATGCCCTGTACCGCGTCCACCAGTAGGATCGCGCCTTCGCAGGCGGCAAGGGATCTGGACACCTCGTAGGAGAAGTCAACGTGGCCAGGGGTATCGATCAGGTTCAGAACGTAGTCCTGGCCGTCGGTGCCGCGCCAGGGAAGCCGGACCGCCTGGCTCTTGATCGTGATGCCGCGCTCGCGCTCGATGTCCATCCTGTCGAGGTACTGCGCCCGCATCTGCCGGTCTCCGACCACCCCGGTGAGCTGGAGCATCCGGTCGGCGAGCGTGGATTTGCCGTGGTCGATGTGGGCGATGATGCAGAAATTCCTGATCACCGACTGATCGGTCCGCGACGGCTGCGGCAGCGCGGCGGCAGCCGCGGCAGCGGCCTTGACGCCCCCAGGCGCCGGCGGTGCCGCTCGGGACGGGTCGAACATTGGTGGCACAGTCATCCGCTCGGTATAGGTTCGCGATCAACCTGAGGCGGGGAACCGCGCGGCTGGGAATCGCACGGCCCGTACTCCGGGCCGATCAGGCCGCGGCCCTGGCTCTGGCCCGTCACGATCACGGTCCGCGGGTTTCCGGGACCCCTCAGCCAGTAGTTCCTCGTCGCCGTCTATGGTCGCATGCCCGTAGCGATGCCCATGCCAGCGGCCAACCCGCAACGGCCAGCTACCCTGTCCGCCCGATCGCCGCCCTGCGCTCACCAGCAACCCGCACCCGCAGTGCCGGCCCTCTCTGGCGCCAGACCAGGCGGATGAGGACCCCGGACCAGCGGATCGGTAGCCCAAGATCGGCCTTGGTGTGAGCGCAGGACCCGATCTCGGATATTCTTCTTGTTCGACTGCCCGCATGCCCGCACCTAACCAGGCCGGGTGCTTCCGCGCCGTCGGCTCGCGCCGGGCATACCCAGACCCACCCTGAAGAAAGTAGCGAGGCATACGCGTGGCGAACATCAAGTCCCAGATCAAGCGCAACAAGCAGAACGAGAAGGCCAGGCAGCGCAACAAGGCAGTCAAGTCGTCGCTGAAGACCGCGGTACGCAGCTTCCGCGAGGCAGCCGACTCTGCTGACGCCGACAAGGCCAGCGAGGCGCTCCGCGCCGCCTACATCAAGCTGGACAAGGCCGCCAGCAAGGGTGTCATCCACAAGAACCAGGCCGCTAACCGGAAGTCCGCGCTCGCCAAGCGCGTCGCGGCGATCAAGCAGGGCTGACCGCCCGCTGCTGCCCCGGCCGCTCGTGCAGGGCTGAGCGCGCTGCCGCCTCGCTCGCTCGATCGGGGTTACCGCCCGCTGACCGCGCCCACGCTAGCGGGGCTAGCGGCCGGCCGGCCGGGACTCGACGATCACGCGCAGCGCCCGCTCCAGGGCGTAACCGGCGCTCGCGCCCTCGCCCTTGACTTCGGCGTCTGCCTGGGCGACGGCCGAGTGCGCCCGCGCCAGCCCGGCTGAGTTCCAGCCGCGCAGCTGCTGCCGGACCTTGTCGACCTTCCAGGCCGGCATCCCGAGCTCGGCCGCCAGCGCGTCCGCGCCCTTGCCCCGCGCGGTTCCTACCTGCCCGAGTGTCCTGATCCCTCGCGCCAGCGCGCTCGTGATCAGCACGGGGGCGGTTCCGATCGCCAGGGCCCAGCGCAGCTGAGCAAGGGCCTCGGCCAGATTTCCTTCCAGCGCCCGGTCGGCGACACTGAAGCCGGTCGCCTCCGCGCGACCGCGCCAGTACCGCGCGACGACCCGGGCGGTGATCACGCCGGTCGTATCCGACGCCAGCTGATCACAGGCCGCGGCGAGGTCACGCAACTCCGTTCCTACCGCATCGATCAGCGCCCGGAGCCCGCCGTCGTCGGCCTTCCGCCCGGCCCGGGCGAGCTCGGCGCGCAGGAAGTCCATCCGCTCGCCGAACCTTCGGATGCTCGGGCAGTCCACCCGCCTGGCGCCGGCCTTGATCAGCGCGGCGAGCAGTGACTTGCCCTTGGCTCCGCCAGCGTGCGTGACGACGAGCACCACGTCGGGCGGCATGGCCGCCGCGAGCTGGCCAAGCTCGGCGGCAACCGCTGAGTTCGCGTCCTGCGAGGCCCTGACGATAACGACGCAGTCCCCGCCGAACAGCGACGGAGCGGTCAGCATGCTCAGCTGGCCGGCGGCGAGGTCGGCGCCGCGGACGTCATGCACGTCAGGGCCCGACCCGGTCCCGCCGTCCGTCGCCGCCATTGTCGGCCCGAGCACGGCAGCGACCGCCCGCTCGACCAGAAGTTCCTCCTCGCCGACGATGACGGTGACCGGGGCCTGGCCCTGCGGGGGCTGGCCTGCGGGCCCGGCGCCTGGCCGTGATCGCGCTGCTTGTGTGGGCATGACCGCAGCATGCCACGGTTACCGGCCTCCTGTGTGCGGCGCCACCGCGACCCCGAGCATTCCCGGCCCGGTGTGCGCCCGGATCGCCAGCCCAGCCTCGGCCAGGTAGACGCGCCTGACCTGCGGGATCGCAGCAGCGAGCCGGTCGGCGAGATCCGCTGCCCGGTCGGCGGCCGCCGTGTGCCGCACGCCGATGTCAACCGGCTGACTACCAGCGAAGTCGCTGGCCAGGCCGACAAGGCCGGCTGCCGCCGCGGCCCTTGCGCGGACCGCCTTCCGGCCGCTCGCCAGCAGCGCGTCTGACGCGTCGAGCGCGAAGAACGAGCCGATCTGCTCGGCGTACAGCATCGTCGTCGCGGCAGCCGCGTCCGCTCCCTGACCCGCGCCGGCCGCGGCTGCCGCCGCGAGCACAGCGAGTCCGAGGCCCATGCCGATGGTCTGAGCGTCTACTACCCGGACGGGGATCGGCGACGTCGCCGCCGCCAGCTCGGCCGAGCTGACCGTTCCCGACAGCTGCCTGGACAGGTGTACCGACAGCACCGCCCCGGCACCCGCATCGGCGGCCGCACGGTAGGCGGCGGCGAAGCGATTGGCCTCGGCTGCTGGCAGGCTGGCGGTGGAATCGGTCACGACGGCAACTGATCCCGTCGCCGGTTGCCCCGCCAAGAACTCCCCGCCGCCTGGCACGGCCACCCAGCCTAGACCTGCACTGGCTCGCCGCCGCGCCAGACCTTGTACGGCCTGAGCCCGTACGACCAGGCGAAAGCACCTTCGTGATCAGCGTCCCAGGCAACGACGTCGGCGAGCCTGCCGCGGGTCATCGCGCCGCGGTCAGGCGCGCGCAGGGCGTGCGCGCCGCCGACGGTCGCCGCCCGGAGCGCCTCGGTGACGCTCATCCCGAAGTTGGCGACGGCCAGCGTGATCACCAGCGGCATCGAGGTGATGCCGTTCGTGCCCGGCGAATGCCCGGTCCCCAGCGCGACCATCACGCCCCGGTCGAGGAGAGCGCGGACCGGCGGGGTTCGCCCGTTCTCAGCGGGGCTGGCCGGGCAGACTACCGCGCTGACGCCAGCCTTCGCCAGCACGGCGACATCGTCGTCGTCGGCCCCGTTGAGCAGGTCGGCGGAGGCACACCCAAGCTCGGCCGCCAGCCGCGCCGCGCCGAACCGCGGGTCACCGTTCGCGTGCAGCCGCGGCAGCAGGCCGGCGGCCCGTCCGGCGTTCAGGATCCAGCGCGACTCGGGCTCGCTGAAGCGCCCGTCCTCGCAGTGGACGTCGATGCTGTCAGCTCCGGCGGCGACCGCGTCCGCGCACCACGAGCTGACCGCGTCCACGTAGTCGTTGCGCCGGCCGAAGAACTCTGGCGGAACGTTATGCGCCGCCAGGAAGGTGACGTGCACGCGCGGCATGCCCGACTCATCCTCCAGCGAGCGCAGCAGCCGCACGTCGGCGAGCTCGCCGTCCCTGGTCAGGTGGTAGCCGGTCTTCGCCTCGATCGTGGTGGTGCCGCTCAGCAGCCAGTCCCGCATCCGGCCCCTGACGTGGTTGCACAGGGTCCACGGGTCGGTTCCCCTGGTCACCGTGACGGTCGAGCTCAGGCCACCGCCCGCCGAGTTGACCTCGGTCACCGACGCCCCGCCGGACAGCATCGCGAGCTCCGCCCAGCGGTTCCCGGCGTAGACGGGGTGCGTGTGTGCGTCGATCAGCCCGGGCGTGACCAGGGCACCGCCGAGATTCTCGACGTGATCGACATCGACGATGTCCTCGATGATGCCCGGCAGGCTGGGCGGCAGCTGGGAGGCCGGTCCGGCCCAGGCAATTCGATCATTCTGCATCAAAATTGCTGCATTGCTCCACACCTCAGAACCGGTCCACAACCGGCCGATGTTGGTAAGGAGGCGGAAGCTCATCCCCGGATACCGTGCCCGATCAGCACGTAGGTCGACGCCCTGGTCGCTGCCATGCCCCCCACCTGCCGTGACTCATGCCTGGCGCCAGAGCAGGCGGCGGCTGGTCATCGATTAGCGGTATGCGGCCAGAAGGCCACAGCTCAACGGGAACGCACATACCATATCGGTTGCGAGACGCTATTGCACTACTCAATGCAGTACCAGCGTCATCGCGTGACTCAGTGGTCTAAGACATGATCCGCGAATCAGGCCGAATCGGCCGCCACGACGAACCGGTCGAGCTCGGCCGCCAGACCGGGCGGAACCCGCGCGGAAAGCTGAGTCCCGGCGTCGGTGTGCTCGACGCGCAGCACCTCGCCCTCCTGATGGGCGCGGGCAAGCAGGTCGCCGCGAGCGTAGGGCACGACGACGCTGACCTCGCAGCTCAGCCGCGGCAGCAGCCGCTCGATCTCGGCCAGCAGGACGGGCAGCCCGCCGCCGGTCCGCGCGGACACGGCCACCGACTGCGGCTCGGCTAGCTGCAGGCCCTTGAGCTCGAGGCCGTCCGCGGCGTCGGCCTTGTTGAAGACGACAAGCTCGGGCACGTCGCGTGCGCCGATCTCGGCCAGCACCTCGCGCACGGCGGCTATCTGCGACCGCGGGTCGGCATCGGAGCTGTCCACCACGTGCAGGATCAGTTCCGCGTCGGCGACCTCTTCCAGCGTCGACCGGAAGGCCTCGACAAGCTGATGCGGCAGGTGCCGGACGAACCCGACGGTATCGGTCAGCGTGAACGGCGCGCCTGACGGCAGCCTGGCCTTGCGGACGGCCGGATCCAGCGTCGCGAAGAGCGAGTCGTCCACCAGGACATGAGCGCCGGTGAGCCGGTTGAGCAAGCTGGACTTGCCGGCGTTGGTGTAGCCCGCGATGGCGACCGACGGTATCTCGCGCCTGCGGCGCTGACCGCGCTGCACTCCGCGGCCGACCGACATGTCGGCGATCTCGCGGCGCAGCCGCGCTATCCGGGTCCTGATCCGCCGCCGGTCGGTCTCGATCTTGGTTTCACCCGGACCGCGAGTCCCGATACCGCCGCCGCCGGCCACCCGGCCTCCGGCCTGCCTGGACAGCGACTCGCCCCAGCCCCGGAGCCTGGGCAGCATGTACTGCATCTGGGCGAGCTCGACCTGAGCCTTGCCCTCCTTGCTCCTGGCGTGCTGGGCGAAGATGTCCAGGATCAGCGCCGTCCGGTCGATGACCTTGACGCGTACGACGCCTTCCAGCTTGCGCAGCTGGCTGGGAGTCAGCTCGCCGTCACAGATGACGGTGTCCGCGCCGGTCGCCTGCACGAGCTCGGCGAGCTCAGCCGCCTTGCCCGCGCCGACATAGGTCGAGGCATCCGGCCTGCTCCTGCGCTGGGTCAGGCCGTCAAGAACCTGCGAGCCGGCCGTCTCGGCCAGCAGCGCCAGCTCCCGCAGCGAGTGCTCGGCCTGCCGCAGGGTTCCGTCGGTCCATACGCCGAGGAGGACGACCCGCTCGAGGCGCAGTGCCCGGTACTCGACCTCGCTGACATCCTGGAGCTCGGTGGACAGGCCGGCCACCCGGCGCAGTGAGTGCCGATCCTCCAGGTCAAGCTGACCGGGATCGTAGATCTCCGGTGCGTCGTCGATGTAGTCGGTGTACTTGTCAGATTCTGCTGTCATCTGCCATCCAGAACGGGACCGCCGCTTTTCGGCGGTCACACGATGCTGCCACGACCGGGCCGCGGCGTCACCTCAATAACACCGCGCAGGCCCAGGTTGTGCCCGTTCCCTGGCGTGGACGGACCCGAACCGGGTGCGAGAATGTGCCGGGAGGCCCGACTGTGCCAAGGTTCGAGAGTGTGCCAAGGTTGAGAGCACGCGCACATCTCTTCAGCCCGGCAAGGTCAGCCCAGCACGGAGGAGCAGCCAGGAATGAGCTATGGCGACGGTATCGAGGTCAACGGCCCGGTCAGGAATCGGTACGAGGAGATCCTGACGCCGCAGGCCATGGGCCTGGTAGCACTACTCCAGCGCGAGCTCGGCCCGCGGCGGGCCGAGCTGCTCGCCGCCCGGGCGGCCCGCCAGGAAGAGCTCTCGGCGGGCGCGATGCTCGACTTCCTGCCCCAGACCGAGCACATCAGGACCGACCGGACCTGGCGCGTCGCGCCGCCGGCGCCCGGCCTGGTGGACCGCAGGGTCGAGATCACCGGCCCGACCGACAAGAAGATGACGATCAACGCGCTGAACTCAGGGGCGAAGGTGTGGCTCGCTGACTTCGAGGACGCCAACACCCCGCTCTGGGACAACATGGTCACCGGCCAGCTCAACCTCAAGGACGCGCTCGACCGCACCATCGACTTCACCAGCGGCGACGGCAAGGACTACCGGCTCGCTGCCGATGACCAGCTCGCCACGATCGTCGTCCGGCCGCGGGGCTGGCAGCTGGCGGAGAAGCACGTTCTGGTCGACGGCCAGCGCATCTCGGGCAGCCTGTTCGACTTCGCGATGTACTTCGTCCACTGCGCGGAGCGCCAGCTCGCGAAGGGCAAGGGCCCCTACTTCTACCTGGCCAAGATGGAGAGCCACCTGGAAGCCAGGCTCTGGAACGACGCCTTCAACCTGGCGCAGGACGCGCTCGGCCTGCCGCGCGGCACCATCAGGGCCACCGTGCTCATCGAGACCATCCCGGCCGCGTTCGAGATGGAAGAGATCCTCTACGAGCTGCGCGAGCACAGCGCGGGCCTGAACGCCGGCCGCTGGGATTACCTGTTCAGCATCATCAAGAAGTTCCGCACCAGGGGCAGGGAGTTCGTGCTGCCCGAGCGCAACGCGGTGACCATGACCGCGCCGATGATGCGTGCCTACACCGAGCTGCTGGTCAAGACCTGCCACGGCAGGGGCGCCCACGCGATGGGCGGCATGGCCGCGTTCATCCCGAGCCGACGCGACCCGGAGGTCAACAAGGTAGCGCTGGCCAAGGTGCGCGACGACAAGACCCGCGAGTCCCGCGACGGCTTCGACGGCTCGTGGGTGGCCCATCCCGACCTGGTCCCGGTCTGCCGCGAGATCTTCGATGCCGTGCTCGGAGACGCCCCGAACCAGCTCGGCAAGCTTCGCGACGACGTCCGGGTGACGGCGCCCCAGCTGCTGGACGTGGCGAGCACCCCCGGTGAGATCACGGAGGCCGGCCTGCGGAACAACGTCAGCGTCGGCCTGCAGTACCTGGCCAGCTGGCTGGCGGGCCAGGGCGCGGTCGCCATCTTCAACCTGATGGAAGACGCGGCCACGGCGGAGATCTCCCGGTCCCAGGTCTGGCAGTGGCTGCACAACGATATCCATCTCGCCGAGGGCCCGCAGGTCACCAGGGACCTGGTGGACCGGATCATCAGCGAGGAACTGGCCAAGATCGCGGCCGGCTACGGCGAGTCCTACGACGCGGCTCAGTACGCCGAAGCCGTCGGCCTGTTCAAGGATGTCGCGCTCGCCGACGACTACGCCGAGTTCCTGACCCTGCCGGCCTACGAGCACATGATGTAGCGGATACGGGCCGCCGCCACGGTCCTGACCGCACCGCCGCTACATTCGCTCTATGCCAACACAGACCGAGAAAGCCGAGCGTTTCCTCGCCCTGCATCGGGCCGGCGAGCCGCTGCTGATGCCCAACCCGTGGGACCGCGGATCGGCGAGGCTGCTTGCCTCCCTCGGGTTCGAGGCGCTCGCCACGACGAGCAGCGGCTTCGCCGCCACGCTCGGGCGGCTGGACGGGTCGGTGACCCGCGACGAGGCCATCGGGCATGGTGCCTGGATCGCGGCCGGCATCGACCTGCCGGTCTCGGCGGACCTGGAGAACTGCTTCGCCGACGACGCCGAGGGCGTGGCCGAGACCGTCAGGCTCGCGCTCGGCGCCGGGCTGGCCGGCTGCTCGATCGAAGATTTCGCCAGCCGCGACGAGAACCCGATCTACGACCGGGCGCTGGCGGCGGAGCGAGTGGCCGCTGCCGCCGAGGTGGCCCACGGCGGCCCTGTTCGCCTTGTCCTGACCGCGCGAGCCGAAAACTACCTGCACGGCAAGCCCTACCTCGCCGACACGATCGCCCGGCTGCAGAGCTATCAGGAGGCGGGCGCGGACGTACTGTTCGCCCCCGGCGTGACCAAGCTGGAGGAGATCACCGAGCTCGTCAGGTCGGTCGACCGGCCCGTCAGCGTTCTCGCCCTGCCGGGCACGCCGCCGGTCGCCGAGCTGGCCGGAGTCGGCGTCAGGCGGATCTCGGTCGGCGGTGCGTTCGCGTTCTGCGCGCTCGACGCGGTCGCCCAGGCCGCTCGCGAGCTGCGCGAGCACGGCAGCTACGGCTACTGGGACCGGGCCAGGTCGGGCGGCGCCGCCGCCCGCGCCGCTTTCGGCGCCTGACGGCCGGCGAGCGGATCTCGCGCCCTAGTCCAGGCCGTCGCGATCGGCCCAGTCGAGCAGCGTCTGCAGCGAGTAGGCGCTGTCGTCGATGCCGGCGTGCAGGTCACCGAGCTCGGCGAAGCGGGCGGGCACCGTCGCGATGGTCAGGTCGCGCGGCTCGACGGTGTCGATCTCGTCCCAGGCGATGGGCGTCGATACCGTCGCCTCTGGCACGCCGCGCACCGAGTACGCGCTCGCGATCGTGTGATCTCTGGCGTTCTGGTTGTAATCGACGAAGAGCTTGGCCGGATCGCGATCCTTGCGCCACCAGGTGGTCGTCACGTCCCCTGGCGCCCGCCGCTCCACCTCGCGCGCGAAGGCCAGCGCGGCTCGCCGCACTTCGGCGAACCCCCACCGCGGCTCGATCCTGACGTAGCTGTGCAGGCCGCGGCCGCCTGATGTCTTCGGCCAGCCGACGGCACCGAGCTCATCAAGCAGCTCGCGGACCACGCGGGCAACGCGGCGCACCGTATCGAACCCGCATTGCGGCATCGGATCCAGATCGATCCGCCACTCGTCGGGGCGCTCGGTGTCCGAGCAGCGGGAGTTCCACGGATGGAATTCCACGGTCGACATCTGCACCGCCCACACCACGCTGGCCAGCTCGGTGACGCACAGCTCGTCGGCGTGCCTGCCGTAGCGCGGGAAGCTCACCCGCACGGTCTGCAGCCAGTCAGGAGCCCCGCTCGGGACCCGCTTCTGGTGCACTTTCTCGCCGCTCACTCCGGAGGGAAACCGGTGCAGCATGCACGGCCGCTCGCGCAGCGCGCGCACGATCCCGTCACCGACCGACATGTAGTAGCGCGCCAGGTCGAGCTTGGTCTCGCCGCGAGCGGGGAAGTACACCCGGTCCGGATTGGTGATCCGGACCGTCCGGTCCCCGACGTCAAGATCCACGTAGGCTGCCACACCGCAAAGCTAGCGGCACCGGCTGGGACGCCTCAGCCGAGGCTGACCGGAAGGTGCTCGAAACCGCGGAAGCTCAGTCCCGCAGGCCGCTCGGGCTGGCCGGCCGCCGCGAACCCGGGGAACCGCCGCACCAGCCGCTGGAGGTACCTAGCGCGCCGAAGGCCGCCATTGCCAGCACACCGCCGAATCCGATTCTCGTCACGAAAGCCTCCGGTCCGGATTGTCGCGCTCAGAGACAGTATGAACCACTGCATGGCTCAGGCCAGCCCGATTCCGCGCCGGTAGGCGACGACCTCGACCTCGATCAGCATGCCGGGGTCGATGAGCGACGCCACTTCGACCATCGTGGCGGCCGGGCGGACCTCCCCGAACACCTCGCCGTGCGCCCGGCCGTATTCCTGCCAGCGGGAGATGCCGGTGACGTACATCCTGGTCTGCACCACGTCGGCGACGGTCGCGCCGAGCCCGGCCAGCGCGCCCGCGGCATTCCGGATGGCCTGCGCGGTCTGCGCGTAAGCATCGCCCGGGTGCACGAACGTCGCGCCATCGACCGAGGTGCAGCCGGAGACGAACACGAAGTCGCCTGCCGCCACGGCGCGGCTGTAGCCGACGACCGGTTCCCACGTCGTTCCCGAGGAGATCCGCCGCACCGGCCGGTCTGGCGCAAAGTCTGGCCCGTGGTGCTCTGAGCCGCCGTCCGAACCCATGCCGATCACCCTAGTGCGACCTAGTGCGACCCTGGCGCCGGCCCCGAACCCGGCCGCGCCGTGGTCCGGCTTGCCAAACAGGGGGAAGATAGGGAAGAACGGATGGCAGGAGCCGGGCGGGAGGCGAGACGATGACCGAGCACGCGCCCGGCCCGAGCACGAGCCACCGGTCCGGCGGCATCAGCCAGCCACCAGGTCCCTCGGCAGCCCTGACCGCGCTGATCCCGCGGCTCGCCGAGGCCTGCGGCCCGGACACCGTGATCACCGACCCGATGGAACTGCGCACCTACGAGTGCGACGGGCTGACCGCGCACCGTTGCTCCCCAGGGCTTGTCGTCCTTCCGGAGACCGCCGCCCAGGTCGCGGCCGTCGTGCGGGCCTGCGCCGCAGCAGGCGTCCCGTTCGTGGCCAGGGGCAGCGGCACCGGCCTTTCCGGCGGCGCGCTCCCCCGGGCCGACGGCGTACTGATCGTCACCGCTCGGATGCGGCGGATCATCGAGGTCGACCCGGCCAGCCGCCGCGCCATCGTGGAACCCGGCGTCACCAACCTGGCCGTGAGCCAGGCCGCGGAGCCGTTCGGGCTGTTCTACGCGCCCGATCCGTCCAGCCAGAAAATCTGCTCGGTCGGCGGCAACGTGGCCGAGAACTCCGGCGGCGCGCACTGCCTGAAGCACGGGTTCACGGTCCACCACGTGACCGGGCTGGAGATCGTCACGCCGGACGGCGAGCTGACCTGGCTCGGGGACGGGACCGGCGCGGCCCCTGGCTATGACCTGATCGGGGCGTTCACCGGGTCGGAGGGCACGCTTGGCATCGTCACCAAGATCGTCGTCAGGCTGACCCCCGTCCCGCAGGCCGTCACCACCCTGCTCGCCGCGTTCGAGACGACCGGTCACGGCGGCGCGGCGGTCTCGGCGATCATCGGGGCGGGCATCCTGCCTGCCGCCATCGAGATGATGGACGCCCTGGCGATCGAGGCCGCCGAGGCCGCCGTCGCCTGCCGCTACCCGCAGGGCGCCGGGGCGGTCCTGATCGTCGAGCTTGACGGGCCGGAGACCGACGTGCTCGGCGAGACAGCGGCGGTGCGCAAGCTCGCCGAGCAGGCCGGCGCGTTCGAGATCAGGGAGGCCGCCGACCCGGCCGAGCGGGCGGCGATCTGGACCGGCCGCCGGTCAGCGTTCGCCGCCGTGGGCAGGATCTCGCCCGCCTACATCGTCCAGGACGGCGTCGTCCCGCGCACCGCGCTGCCCGAGGTGCTCGACCGGATCAGCGCGCTGTCCGAGCAGGCCGGGATCCGGGTCGCGAACGTCTTCCATGCCGGGGACGGCAACCTGCACCCGCTCGTTCTCTTCGACGACTCGAGCCCCGAGCAGTCGGCCGCCGCCGAGGTGCTCTCCGGCGCGATCCTCGACGAGTGCATCGCCCACGGCGGCTCGATCACCGGCGAGCACGGCGTCGGGGTGGACAAGTCCAGGTACCTGCCGCGCATGTTCGGCCCCGACGACCTGGACACGATGCAGTTGCTGCGCTGCGCGTTCGATCCGGCCGGGCTGTGCAATCCGGGCAAGATCTTCCCGACGCCGCGGCTGTGCGGCGAGGTTCCCGGCGTCCGGCGCGGCCCGCATCCGCTGGTGGCCTCCGGCCAGGCGGAGATCTTCTGATTATGACGAACAATTCGCTCGTGCCTGGTGCCCGTGGCAGCTGAGCCGATCCCGGCGCCGCTCACGGCGGCCTGTGCGGCGGTCAGGACGGCCACGCCAGCCGACGCCGTCGCCGGGGTCCAGCCGCGGATCGTCGCCGCCCCGGCCAGCACCCAGGAGGCGAGCGCGCTGCTACGGGCGGCGGCCGACCTGGGGCTTGCCGTCGTCCCGCGCGGAACTGGCTCCCGGCTGGACTGGGGCAGCCCGCCGGAGCGCTGCGACCTGGTGATCGAGACGACGCGGCTGGACCAGGTGGTCGAGCATGCGGCCGGCGACCTGGTCGCGGCCGTGCAGGCCGGTGTGCGCCTGGACCGGCTCGCCGAGGTG
The DNA here is from genome assembly GCA_035532775.1 of Streptosporangiaceae bacterium. Taxonomy (GTDB): domain Bacteria; phylum Actinomycetota; class Actinomycetes; order Streptosporangiales; family Streptosporangiaceae; genus Chersky-822. Next base: position 38,687 of record DATKQH010000155.1, on the reverse strand, counting down.
CTCGGGGCGGCTGGCCAGCGGCTCGCCCTCGACCCGCCGACTCTGCCGGGTACCTCGGGAGGCGCCGGCGGGACGATCGGCGGCGTGCTGGCCACCGGCGCGGCCGGCCCGCTGCGGCTGCGGTACGGAACTCCGCGAGATCTGCTGATCGGGATCACGGTGGTGCGCGCGGACGGCGCGGTCGCCAAGTCCGGCGGAAAGGTCGTCAAGAATGTCGCTGGCTACGACATCGGCAAGCTGTTCGCCGGCTCGCGCGGCACGCTCGGATTGATCACGCAGGCCACGTTCCGGCTGCATCCGGTGCCCGCGGAGACCGCGTACGTGACGGCCGAGTGCGCGGCCGCGGTCGACGCGTGCCGGGTGATCTCGGTCGCGCTCGAGTCGCCGGCCAGCCCGGTCGCTGCCGAACTCGACTGGCCCGCCGTCAGCGATCCCGTCCGGGTCTGCGTTGCCCTGGAGGGCGATCCGGCCGGCGTCGCCGGGCGGGCGATCGCGCTGGCCGGCCTGGTCGGCCATGACGCGGCGCCATCCGTCCGGCCGGATCCGCCGCCGTGGTGGGGCGCTGGCCCCGCGGCTCAGCCGGACGGCACGGTACTCCAGATCGCGTTCTGGCCGGGCGACCTCGGCATGGTGCTCGCCGAGATCCGCGCCGCGGCCGAGGCGGCCGGGCTCGATCCCGCTGTCGGCGGCTCGGCGGCCGCCGGGGTGCTGTACGCCGCGCTGCCCCCGGACGGCGACCCCGGTGCCGTCGCCACGCTCGTGGCCGTCCTGCGCGCTGCGGTCGGGCGCGGCCTGCCAGCGGACTCGGGTCATCATCTGCCCGAATCCCGCCAGCCGCTGCTGCGGGCCAGATCCGGCGCCAGGCTTACCTTCGCCGACCTGCGCCGCGGCAGGGCTGGAGCAGACCGCCCCGCCGCCAACGGGCAGCACGGCGCTGGCGCAGCTGCGGAGGGGGCCGGGACCGCCGGCCGGGCCCGGTCGGGCGAGGGACCGCCGGCCCGGGCGAACGTGGTCGTGCTGCACGCGCCGCCCGCCGTCGGCGACCTGGTCGACCTCTTCGGGCCGGTGCCGTCACTGGCCCTCATGCGCGCGGTCAAGAACCAGTTCGATCCGGCCCGGACCATGGCGCCCGGACGATTCGCCGGGGGGATCTGATGAACGTCTACCAGGCCGCCGACGGCCCGGACCCGGGGTCGCCCGTCCCGGAACCGGCGCCGAGCCCGCTGGATCCGGCCGGTGAGCTGCGCGAGATCGTCGCGGACTGCGTGCACTGCGGGTTCTGCCTGCCGGCCTGCCCGACGTACCAGCTGTGGGGCGAGGAGATGGATTCGCCGCGCGGCCGGATCCACCTGATCGGCCAGCTGCTCGACGGCGCGAACGCCAGCCCGGTCGCCGCTCAGCACCTGGACCGGTGCCTGGGGTGCATGGCCTGCGTTCCGGCCTGCCCGTCCGGTGTCCGGTACGACCGGCTGATCGAGGCGGCCCGGTCGTGGGCAGCGGACCCGTCGGAGGCGGGGCCGGCGGGGGCGGGGCCGGCGGAGGCGGGGCCGGTCCGCGCGCTCCCGCCCCGGTCGGCGCGGGAGCGCGCCCTGCGGGCCGCGATCTTCGCGACGTTCCCCTACCCGAGCCGGCTCAGGCTGCTGATGGGCCCGCTCCGCGCGGCGCAGCGAACTGGCGCGGACCGGCTGATGCAGCGCGGCGACCTGGCCGACCGGGTCGCTCCCGAGGTCGCGGCGGCGCTGCGGGTGGCACCGCGCCGGTCAGCCAGGCGGCTGCCACGAGGCAGGCTGCCCGAGCGGGTCGCTGCCCGAGGTGAGCGCCGGGCCGTCGTCGGGATGCTGACTGGCTGCGTGCAGCAGGTGTTCTTCCCCCAGGTCAATGCCGCGACGGCGCGGGTACTGGCCAGCGAGGGGTGCGACGTCATCATCCCGGCCGCGCAGGGCTGCTGCGGAGCGCTATCCCGGCACGACGGGAGGCGAGCCGAGGCTGCGACATTTGCCCGCAAGCTGATCGAGACGTTCGAGCAGGCCGACGTGGACGCGATCATCGTCAACTCGGCTGGCTGCGGCTCGGCGATGAAGGAGTACGCGGAGCTGTTCGCCGGCGATCCGGCCTGGGCCGCCCGAGCCGCCGAGCTGTCGGCCAAGGTCGCCGACTTCAGCGAGTTCCTCGCCGAGCTCGGACCGGCCGCGGAGCGGCATCCGCTTCCGCTCACCGTCGCCTACCACGATGCCTGTCATCTGGCGTACGCCCAGCGGATCACCGGCCAGCCGCGCGAGCTGCTCAAGGCGGTTCCCGACCTGATCGTGACCGAGCTCAACGACTCAGGAACCTGCTGCGGCTCGGCGGGCATCTACAACCTGGTTCAGCCCGAGGCGGCAACGCAGCTCGGCGCCCGCAAGGCCGCCGCGGTCGCCCGCACCGGCGCTGACCTGGTCGTATCGGGCAACCCCGGCTGCGCCATGCAGATCGCCTCGGGGCTCGGCGCGGCGGGCACGCCGATGCCGGTCGCCCACATCGCCGAGGTGCTCGACGCCTCGATCCGCGGCCGCCCAGCTCGTGCGCTGAGCTGACCCCCGGCCGCGGCCAGGGAGTCCGCCGATGCCGATCGGCTCGCCGGCGACCTCGCCGTGGACTACGCGGACGGGAGGCTGGAGATCAGCGAGCCGGAGAAGCGCAGGCTGCGCCAGCCTGCCAAGAGCCTGCACCTGGTCATCTCCGTGCCAGACGGGTCCCGCTGCACCGTCAGCACGAGCCAAGGAAGCCGATCAGGAGCCAGACCGGCTGGGCGCTGGTCGCGCTCGGCCTCAGGATCGCCGAATCAGGCCGTCGCTGACGCGGTGACCAGCGGGTCGGTCAGCCACGAGGCGCACGTCTCGCCTTCGGCAACGATCACCGCCGGGCCCGTCAGCAGGCTGGCCGTCGCACTCGGGGCGACGGCCAGCCTGCCGCCAGGAACGTCCACGGTCCACAGCTGGTCCCCGAGGCCCGGCCACTCCCCCGCCGCCGCAGCGGCTCCGACAGCCGCGGCCACGGCACCGGTCCCGCAGGACAGCGTCTCGCCCGACCCGCGCTCGTGCACGCGCATCTCGATCGCGTGCTCGCCGACGACCCGCACGATCTCGACGTTCACCCCGTCGGGGAAGGCGCCGGCATCGACCTCGGGCGGCTCGGACAGATCGACCCCGCCGAGCGGCTTGCCGACCAGGCAGACCAGGTGCGGGTTGCCCACGAAGACCGCGTGCCCGGTGTACCGGCGCCCGCCGATGACCGCCCAGCCCGCCCGGCCGACGGTAACCGGCCCCATGTCGACGGTCAGCTCCCCGCCGGCCTCCTGGCGTACCATCCGGACGCCCGCCCTGGTCGCGATGGCCAGGTCGGGACCGGCCGCCAGCCCATGGTCGACGAGGTACCTGGCGAACACCCTGATGCCGTTGCCGCACATCTCGGCGATGCTGCCATCGCAGTTGCGGTAGTCCATGAACCATGGCGCGGGCCCCGACCCGCGGCCCACCACCCGCAGCACCCCGTCAGCGCCGATCCCGGTGTGCCGGTCGCACAGCCGGCGGACCACCTCAGGGCCGAGTTCCAGCCGGTCGTCGAGGTCGGGAACGATGATGAAGTCGTTCCCGGTGCCGTGACCTTTGGCATAACGCATGCTCTGATGCTAGCCAGCCGACGCCGCGGACTCGCCGATGACCGCCAGTGCCAGCCGCGTCGGCACCGGCTGGCCCGCTGGCAGCCAGCGGATTCTCGGGTCCCGCCGGAACCATGATTCCTGCCGGCGGGCGAACCGCCGCGTCGAGCGCACGGTCTGCTGCTCCGCCTCGGCCTGCGTCCACTCGCCGTCGAGGAAGCGGAGCACCTGCGCGTACCCGAGTGCCCTGCTGGCTGTCCGGCCCGCTCGCAGGCCGGTGCCTGGCTCGCCCGGGCCGGCCAGCCGGCGAACCTCGTCGACGAATCCGGCCTGCCACATCTGCCGGACCCTGGCGGCGATCCGCTGGTCCAGTTCGGGCCGCGGCAGTTCCAGGCCGATCTGAACGGCGGGAAGCACCGAGCGGTACTCGGGCAGCGTCGCGCTGAACGGCCGTCCGGACAGCTCGATTACCTCGAGCGCGCGGACGATCCGGCGCCCGTTGCCGGGCAGGATCGCGGTCGCGGCCGCCGGGTCGGCGGCCGCGAGCCTGGCGTGCAGGACCGCCGGCCCGAGGGCGGCAAGCTCCTTTTCCAGCCGCTCGCGCACCGCCGGATCGGTGCCGGGGAACTCCAGGTTGTCGATGGCGGCCCTGACGTACAGCCCGGAGCCGCCCACCAGGATCACGGTGCGTCCCCGGCGCTGGATGCCCTCGATCACGGCCCTGGCCAGGCGCTGGTACTCCGAGACGCTGGCCGTCTCGGTGACGTCCCAGATGTCGAGCAGGTGATGCGGGACTCCGCCGCGCTCGGCGACCGTGAGCTTGCCCGTCCCGATGTCCATCCCGCGGTACAGCTGCATCGAGTCGGCGTTGACGATCTCGCCGTCGAGTGCCGTGGCCAGCCGGAGCGACAATTCGGACTTACCGGCAGCCGTCGGCCCGACGATCGCGACCACCGGCCGCGCCGCAGAATCGCTTGCCATGCTCACGGACATCCCTCTACCGCTGCGGCCGAAAGGTGTCCGTGGTCATGAAAGACGGCTCGGTCAGGCACGCCGGCTCAGGGCCGGCATGCCGAGCAGCACAGACTGATCCGGCGCGACGCCGGTCGCCGGCGCCGGCTCGGCTCCGGCGGCACCGGCCTGCCAGGCGTCTCCGCCGCGGGTACGGCGCACCTCCCGCGGCGCTCCGTCGGCGATCAGGTAATGCGGCGCGGCCCGGGTCACCGTGGTGACGACGATGTCGCCTGGCCGGGGCGGCGCATCCGCGCCGGCCGCCCCTTCGGGCACGAAGTGCACCAGGCGGTTGTCCCTGGCCCGGCCGGACATCCGGCGGGTGGCACCGTCCTTGCGGCCCTCCCCGTTGGCGGCCAGGACCTCGACCTGCTGGCCGGTCAGCGCCTGGTTCTCCGCCAGCGTGATCTCCTCGACCGCCGCGACCAGCCGCCCGTACCGCTCGGCGACCACCTTGGGCGGGACCTGCCCGTCCATCGTCGCGGCCGGGGTGCCGGCCCTGATCGAGTACTGGAACGTGAACGCGCCGGCGAACCTGGCCCGGCGGACGAGGTCGAGCGTGTCGGCGAAGTCCTGCTCGGTCTCGCCGGGGAAGCCTACGATGATGTCGGTCGTGATCGCGGCGGCCGGGATCGCCGCGCGGACCTTGTCCAGGATCGCGAGGTAGGAGTCCCTGCGGTAGGCGCGCCGCATGCCGCGGAGCACGGCGTTCGAGCCGGACTGGAGCGGCATGTGCAACTGCGGCATCACGTTCGGTGTCTGCGCCATCGCCTCGATGACGTCGTCGGTGAAGTCCCTGGGGTGCGGCGAGGTGAACCGCACCCGCTGGAGCCCGTCGATCTCGCCACAGGCGCGCAGCAGCCTGGAGAACGCGAGCCGGTCGCCGAACGCGGTCCCGTAAGAGTTCACGTTCTGCCCGAGCAGCGTGACCTCGAGCACCCCGTCGTCGACCAGCGCCCTGATCTCGGCGAGCACGTCGCCTGGCCTGCGGTCCTCCTCGCGGCCGCGCAGGCTGGGCACGATGCAGAACGTGCAGGTGTTGTTGCAGCCGACCGAGATCGCGACCCAGGCCGAGTACGGGGACTCGCGCCTGGCCGGCAGGACCGAAGGGAACCGCTCGAGCGACTCGGCGATCTCGACCTGGGCTTCCCGCTGGACGCGGGCGCGTTCGAGCAGCGCGGGCAGCGAGCCGATGTTGTGCGTGCCGAACACCACGTCGACCCACGGGGCCCGGTCCGTGATCACGGCCCGGTCCTTCTGGGCCAGGCAGCCGCCGACGGCGATCTGCATGCCGGGATGAGCGTTCTTGACCGGCAGCAGGTGGCCGAGATTGCCGTACAGCCTGTTGTCGGCGTTCTCGCGCACGGCGCAGGTGTTGAAGACCACCACGTCGGGCTCGGCGCCGTCGGCAGACTTACGGTAGCCAGCCTGCTCGAGCATCCCGGCAAGCCGCTCGGAGTCATGCATGTTCATCTGGCACCCGTAGGTGCGGATTTCGAAGGTCCGCTGACCGTCTGCGCCCGGCATGCTCCTTAGGGTAGACGTTGCGACCGGGAGCCTTCGCCGGCCATTGACACCGCCGCTGTCCGGCTGACATCGTCGGTCCACCTCGGGACCGGCCACCACGCAGCCGTGGCCGTCCAGCCGCCAAGGAGTTACCGTGACCGAGCCCGCCCCCGATCTGATCATCTACGAACCTGAGCCGGTGGACGTTCCGGCCGCCGAGCTCGGCGAGGGACCGTGCTGGGATGCCGCCACGCAGTCGCTGTTCTGGGTCGACATCCCGGCCGAGCGGGTGCACCGCCTCGGGGCCGGCGGCGTGCACTCGTCCTGGGACGTTGGCAGGCCGGCCGGAGCCGTGGTGCCGAGGGCCGGCGGGGGCCTGGTCGTCGCCGCGGGCAGCGGATTCCTGAGCCTGGACCCGCTCACCGGCGATGTCGCCGAGATAGCTGCCGCGCCCGGCCTGCCTGACACCCGGATGAATGACGGCAAATGCGACCGCGCCGGCCGGTTCTACGCCGGGACAATGGCTGCCGACGAGTCACCAGGCAAGGGCTCGCTCTACCGGCTGGATACCGACGGCACCGTGACGGAGATCTTCACCGGGCTCGGCATCTCCAACGGGCTCGGCTGGAGCCCGGACGACCAGCTGATGTACTACATCGACTCGCTCGACTACCGGGTCGACGTGCTCGACTACGACCCGGCGACCGGGCAGCTGGGCGAGCGCCGCCCGTTCGCCACGCTGGGTTCTGGCGAGGTGATGCCGGACGGCCTCGCCGTCGACTCGCAGGGCGGTGTCTGGGTCGCCGTCTGGGGCGGCGGGGTCATCCAGCGGTACGACGCCGCCGGACGGCTGACCAGCGTCGTGCGCCTGCCCGCCGCCAACGTGACCAGCTGCGCGTTCGGCGGCCCCGACCTCGACCAGCTGTTCGTCACCACGGCCGCCGGGCCAGGGCGGCTGGCCGGCGCGCTGTTCACCTGCCAGGCGGAGGTCGCTGGCCTGCCGACCTACCCGTACCGGGGCTGATATGAGCCGGCCGCGCACATGGTGCCCATCTGGTTGTCGGCAATCGATGCGAACCGAGCCGGGCGGGTAGGGCACGATATCCCTATGACGGACAACGTGACGGCGATGACGGGCGAGACGAGCGGACAAGGCCACGCGGCAGCACCTGGCGAGCCCGGCGGCCCGGCATGGGCCGGTGACCTGGCCGGGTCATCCGCCGGGAACGCCGCCGGTGACCTGTCCCGCGAACCTGCCGAGGCGCCGGGCGACGGCCAGGACGCCGAGCCGGCCGGCCACGCGCTGCCCCGGGCGCCCTACGGTTCCTGGACTTCCCCGATCTCCGCGGCGCAGGTGGCTGGCGGCAGGATCAGGGTCGCGTTCCCGACCGTCATCGGCGAGACCACCTGGTGGCAGGAGGACCGCCCGGACGAGACCGGCCGGACCACCATCGTCCGCCGGGCAGCGGACGGCAGCCACACGACGCTGCTGCCGGCGCCGTGGTCCGCCCGAAGCCGGGTGCACGAGTACGGCGGCCTTTCCTATCTGCCGGTGCCGGGGCCGGCCGCCTCGGCCACCCTGGCCGGGGCGGGCCGGGGCAGCGACGAGCCGGACCTTCCCGTCGTCTTCGCGAACCTCGACGACCAGCGCCTCTACCTCGCCGGGAGCGCGGTCGCGTCCGGCCAGGTCCAGCCGGTCCCGCTCACCCCGGACCCAGCCGTCCCTGGCAGCGCGATCATGCCCCCAGGCGACCCAGGAACGGCCGGGCGCGTCTCCGGCTCTGGCGGATCGCTCGAACCCCGCGCTTTGCGTTATGCCGACTTCGTGATCTCGCCCGACCAGAAAGAGGTCTGGTGCGTCAGGGAACGCCACCAGGGCGGCAAGGTTACCAGGGCCATTGTCGCGGTTCCGCTGGACGGATCCGGGGCGACCGACGCCGCCGCGATCCGCATCCTGGTGACCGGCTTCGACTTCTTCGCGTTCCCCACGCCGTCGCCGGACGGGCAGTGGCTGGCCTGGATCTGCTGGAACCACCCGCACATGCCGTGGGACGGCACCGAGCTGCGGGTCGCGCCGGTCGAGGACGGGATGCCGGGCAAGGCGCGGCTGATCAAGGGCAGCAACAGGGAGTCCGTGCTGGCGCCGCTGTGGCGCGACAACACCAGCCTGTACGTCGCGACCGACTGGACCGGCTGGTGGAACATCTACCAGATCGGCCTGCGCGGCGAGCCGCCCCAGGCGCTGTACCCCGCTGACGAGGAGTTCGCCGACGCGCTCTGGGAGCTCGGGGCGCGGCCGTTCGCGATGCTCGGCGACGGACGGCTCGCCGTCCGTCACGGCCGCGGGAGTGCCAGGCTCGGGCTGCTCGACCCGGAGACCTCCGAGCTGACCGACCTCGACCTGCCGTTCACCGAGTTCCTCGAGGGGGTCTCGGCGGACGGCACCACGATCGCGGCAATCGGGGGCGCGCCACTCGAGTCGAACTCCGTCGTCAGGATCGACACGGAGACCGGGGCCTGCACGGTGCTGCGCGCCGAGATCAGCGACCTGCCGGACCGGCGGTTCCTGCCGGTTCCGCGGCAGGTGGAGCTCGAGGGCCCGTACGGCCGGGTCGTGCACGCGCTCGTCTACCCGCCGTCGAACCCCGAGGTGACCGGCCTGGCCGACGAGCTTCCCCCGTACATCGTCTGGGTGCACGGCGGGCCGACCGGCCACGTGACCGCGCGGCTGAGCCTGGAGAAGGCCTACTTCACCAGCCGCGGCATCGGGATCATCGACGTCAACTACGGCGGCTCGACCGGCTACGGCCGCCTGTACCGGAACCGGCTGAACCGGGAATGGGGCGTCGTGGACGTGGCCGACGCCAAGGAGGCCGCGCGCTCGCTGGCCAAGAACGGCGAGGCCGACGGGGCGCGGCTCGGGATCCGCGGCGGGTCGGCAGGCGGCTGGACCGCGCTAGCCGCCGTCACGACCGGGGCGGTTCATGACCCGGTCTTCAGCGCGGCTGTCTCCTATTACGGCGTCTCCGACCTGCGCGGCTTCAACGAGCACACGCACGACTTCGAGTCGCGCTATCTCGACGGGCTGATCGGCCCGCTGCCGGGCTTCGACACCGTCTACGCCGAGCGCGCACCGGTCGGTCACGTGAACCGCAACACCTGCCCGGTCCTGCTGCTGCAGGGACTCGATGACCCCGTGGTGCCGCCGCAGCAGTCCGAGAGCATCGCGGCCGACCTCGCCGCGCACGGCATCCGGCACGCCTACATAGCGTTCGAGGGTGAATCGCACGGCTTCCGCAAGGCCGACTCGATGGTGGTCTCGCTGGAGTCGGAGCTGTCGTTCTACGGCCGGATCATGGGATTCTCGCCGCGCGACGTCGCGGAGCTGAAGCTGACCGACGGCGGGCCCGCATAGCTTCCGCCGGGCCAGGCAAGCGGCCCGCCCGGTCACCCTCACCCGGGCCTGACCCTGGCCAGGCAGCCGGCCCTCGTCCGCGCCGGCGACCGCTTCGGTGGCGGCCGGAGCGGCCGCTTCCTGGGCACGGCCCTGGCTGCCGCGCGCCGATGACTCCTGCCCTTCCGCTCAGATGATCTCCGGCTTCTAGGCTCTGCCGCTCACCCGAACGGGGTAGCCCGTCGCCCCCTCGCTGGCCGAGGCGGCGACGCTGCCGCGGCCCTACGTTGAGGGCGGCGGTGCGAGGAAGGGGGCGGCAGTGGAGGTGTGTGAGGCGCTGAGGCGAATAGGCGCCGGACGAATTCGTCCGCGCGATTGCGGCACTGGGCGATGACGTGCTCGACAACCCCGTTGCTGCCGCGCGCCTCGGTGCACCGCCACAACTCCTGCCGGGCCTGCCCCGCCGAGCTGATGGCGGGCCGTCCGGCTTTCGCCCAGACCGGCCAGCCGCTGCTGCTGCCCGGCACCAGCCGGACATCCTCCTACCTGTGCGTGCCCGCCGCAGGCGCGCACCGCAGCCTGCACCGCGCCTGCCGCCGAACCGGCAGCATCATCTCCGCGTTCGCGCGATCCGGCCGGTCCGGGGCCGACCCGCACGGGCGGAGCGTGCTGACATGAGAAGCGGGCCACCTGTCGAAGACGGCGTCTGGGACGTGCTGTTCCCGACTGTCAGCCTGTGGATCAATGCGCGCTGGTCGCTGCGCGCCCGACAGCTGGAACGCCAGCTCGCAGCCTCGCTCCGCCGCGGCGACGTGGCCGTGGTGATGCCGCCGTGGGCCGCCGTCCGCAGTGCCACTGACGCCACTGACCTGGCCAGCGTCCGCCACTACATCGCGCTGCCATCCAGGCGCCGCCCGAAGGTCGTCGCGAGCAGTCACCCCGAGGTGCTGCGGTACGTCTCGGACAAGGTACTCACCGTGCCGCCCGGGGCCGGGCCGGTCTCCGGCCTGCTGCTGGCCGGATTGCTGCGGCTGCTGCGGCACCGGACTGCCTGGGACCTCGCCGCGGCGGCATCGGGCGGCGGCGTGGTCCTCATCAGGCGGCCAGGATGACCGAGCATGCCTCGTTCATCGTGGCCGGCCTGACGCTCGCCGACCTGATCGACAGCGTCGGCGGGAGGGTCGCCGGCCTGGCCATGTCCAAGGACAGCAACGCCAAGCTCACGATCATCCTGTTTCCGCCCGGCCAGGACCGGCCGGTCTACGTGGCGAAGGTACCGACGACCGACGTGGGTGCCCGGCGGGTGGCGCAGGAGGCCGCTCTGCTCGGCGATCTCGAGCTCCGGGGAATCGGACCAATCGGCGAGACGATCCCGCACATCGTCACGATGGTCGAGCACCTCGGAAGGCCGGTGCTGGTGACGAACGCGCTGCCCGGGCGGAACATGTTCGCCGATGGACGGCGCTCCCGCAGCGATCGCGAGCCGCTTCGGAGCTGACTCAGCAACCGCCGCTGACCTGCGATACGTCTCTAATCTGCGAGGTCGCCTGGCTGGCCACCAGATCGCGCGATCAGTGGTGCACGGTGACTTCTGGCCGGGCAACATCCTGATCGACGACGGGCGCGTTCGCGGTGTCATCGGCTGGGAGGACTCGCGCCCTGAGGGCCCGGCTGTGCTCGACCTGGTCCGCTTCGTGATGACCTACTCGCTGTATCTGGACCGCCATACCAGGCCGGGGCACCGCGTCCGGGGCCATCCCGGGCTCCGGGCCGACCGGTGGGGGGCCGGCATCGAGTATGCGCTGGAGGGCAGCGGCTGGTATCCAGGGCTGGCGCGGCGCTTCCTGGCCGAGGGGCTTGAGCAGCTCGGGGCACCCGGCGCATGCGGGCGCGACGTGCTGATGGCGGGCCTGGTCACCACGGCTGCCGAGGCTGATCATCCCGGCTTCGCCCGGGAGCACCTGCTGCTCTTTCGCCGCCTGTGCACCGGCGGCGAGCGGTGAACCTCACGGCAGCCACATCCCGGCCGCGGCCTCAATCCTCACGGCCGCGGTCTCGGCGATCTGGAGCCACGTCAAGCTGCGAGCCCCGCAGATGCGCCGATCACGCTGCACGCCGGGGTGGCATCACTGAAAGCCGGCGAACGGCCGCTGCCCGAGCGCTTCACGGTGCCTGAGCCGACCGCCAGGCTCGTCAACCTGGCCAGGTCGGCCGGCCGGCCGCCGCGTGGTCGCGGCCGGGATACGACAGGCCCGGTGATCCAGCCGCCCGGCATGAGATGTCCTGGGCTGGGTAGAGAGTATGTCGGCGAGCGATCGGCCGGAACGGGGGACCTGGGCGAACCGGGGGGTACCGTGCTTCGCAGGACAGCACATCCGCAGTCGCGGCGCGCCACGACGTGCTGGAGCAGGATGAGCCACGTGTGACTGGCCGTGCTTCTCATGCCACGAACTCGATCAGCGGATCCCGGTCAGGATGTCCGGCCCGTTCCGCGCGTGTTGATCGTCTGTCAGGCCACCGCGGGCGGCGTCGCGGTCTGTGTGCGTGACCTGGTCGGGGCGGCTGTCGGCCGTGGCTACTACGTCACTGTCGCATGTCCCTCGGCAGATGATATGGCGGCCTTGGTCCAGGACCACGGAGCGGTGTGGGAGAGCCTGGAGATGCGGCGTTCGCCCCATCCCAGCGACATCATGGCAGCGGTGCGGGTCAGGCGGCTCGCACAATCGCATTCGCTCGTCCACATGCACTCCTCGAAGGCCGGGGCGGTAGGACGGCTGGCACTGGCCAGTCTGGGGCGAAGGCGCCCTCCGAGCGTGTTCACCCCTCATGGCTGGTCATGGCTGGTCGGGGGGTGGCTGGCGCCCGTTTACCGACTCATCGAGCGGATGATGCTCGCGCTGACATCAGCGGTAGTGGCCGTGTCCGAAGAAGAGCGCTCGTCTGGCCAGGCTGCTCTGGGTCCCAGGGCCGCCCGGATCCAGGTCAATGCTAATGGGGTTGACATCTCCCGGTTTCGCCCGCAGGGACTGGTCGCCCCCCGGACGGAGGATCCTCTTGTGGTCAGCGTCGGGCGCCTGTGTCATCAGCGGGCCCCGGACATAGCTGTGGCTGCCCTGGCGCGAATGCGCACGCCAGCGGTGCGCCTGCGCCTGGTCGGCGATGGCGAGGATCGAGCCGGAATCGAGGATCAGGTGAGAGCCCTGGGCCTGGCCGGCCGTGTCGAGATGGTTGGCTTTCGACCCGACCCAGCGCCCGACTTCCGAGCGGCCGACGTGGTCCTAGTCCCCTCTCGTTACGACGGCATGGCTCTCGTGCTGCTGGAGGCCATGGCATGCGGCGCCGCCATCGTGGCGACTCGTGTCGCAGGTGCATCGGCGCTGGATGGCGCGGGGATCCTGGTGCCTGCCGAGGACCCCCAGAGCATCGCCGACGCGGTCGATGCCCTTCTCGCTGACCCGGATCGACGCCGGCTGCTCGGATGTGCCGCACGCACTCGGGCGGTAGATCAGTATTCCCTCCAGCGCTCCCTAGCTGGCACTCTCAGGCTCTGGCGGGAGCTTGGCGCCCTGCCCGCACGTGATCGTCCCCGAACAGAAATTCAGTGCCAGAGCCCAGTGGCAGAGAAGGAGGCGGGTTGAGTCCCAACGACTCTCGGGATGCGATTACCGCACAACGAGTAACCCACGTCCTCTGGCGCCAGAGGCTGGTGTGCTTGGCCGTCGCCTTGGTCGTCCTGCTTGGAGGCAGCGCGCTGGTTTTGACCCGCCCGAATGTCTATCAGTCGAGCTCCTCGGTGGCGCTGCTCCCTGTCTCGCGCAACCCGGGCATCCTCCCCAACTATCCGAACCTGATTACCAGCCTCATCCCGACGTATGTGCAACTGGTTTCTAGTCCAGTGCTGCTCAATAAAGTCGCCGCGAAATTGCCCTTCCGTATTTCTGATGCTCAGCTGGCGAACGATGTACATGCTGAATCGCTGTCCAATGCCGCTGTCATTGACATCGTGGCTCAGAGCGCGAATCCGGTCCAGGCGAAGGAGATCGCCTCCCGGGCGACAGCTATCTTCCTGGGAGAGCTGCGAGGGAACGGAGTCGTCATACCCAGGATCTACGGTCAGCCCACAGTGTCCGACACGCCGGTGGCGCCGAAAACCACGCTCCTGCTGGCTGTCGTAGTACTTCTGGCCGTCATCCTTGGCCTTTGCGCAGGCCTGGCCTGGGACCGACTGTCTGGCGTGGCCGATCGCACGGCTGATCGGCCTCGAACGACCCCCCGGCCGGCTGCGCAGGACACGTCGCCCACTCCGGCGGAGCAGACGAGCAGTGTCCGGCTCGTGGATGAAGCGCGAGACCTCAACTCCACGGAACAACAGCGCTCCTAGTCCCGCGGGCAGGCGAAGCGGATCCGCACACCGGACAGGTGGCAGCCCCGGCGCTCAAAGAACGACGGGCGGCATCAGTCCGCAGAAGCAGCCAGGCGGTCCCGCTCCCGGGGACGAACCCGACAGCTCCTCCATCACGCCTCAGCATGCACCAGCGGTGACATTGTCACCTGCGGACATACCGAGCAGTTCCGACCAGAGTCCCAAGTGACTGTCGGCACATCGAGCCAGCGAGAATCGTTCCTCGACCCGTCGTCGGGCCGCCTGGCCGAGCCTGGCTGCCAGATCTGGCTCGCTGATCAAACGCTCCATGGCAGCGCGCAGTGAGTGAATATCCCCCGGCGGAACAATCACGCCGCAGTCCGCGTCAAGCACTTCCCGGACGCCACCGACACTGGTCGCGATGCACGGCAGGCCAAGTGCCATGGCCTGGAGCAGCGCAAGCGGCAGGTTCTCGTTCACTGACGGCAGGACAAACGCATCGGCGTGCCCCAGCTGCGCGTCCACGTCGGTTCGATAACCTGCGAACTCGACTTGGTCCCCGCCAGGCGCAAGTCGCGCAATGTTCTCGCAGCGCCGACGATCGCCGCCATCTCCGATCATCCGGAGCCGCAGGTCGGTGCGGTTCGCGGCGAGGGCCACGAATGCCTCGACCAGAAGCGGAGTGGCCTTGCACGGCGCAAACGAACCGACTGTGGCGAAGGTTCGGACACGCTTGTATTCCTTGGAGCGATGCGATGCGGCTACCCCGTTGTGAACCACTCGAAGGCGGTTGGCTGGCACCCTCAGGTCTCGCCGGAGGAACGAGGCGATCGCCTGAGACGGCGCGACGGTACACGTGACCCGGCGAGCGACGAGTGCCTCGGCCATCAGACGGCTGCGTCCGGAGATGCCAGGCCAACGGCCATGCAGGGGGCCACCTTGCACCCACCGGCCAGCAGCGCTGTCCGGCACGCCATGGAAGGTGAGCAGCACCGGGCTCCTCCTGCCGGCCACGAGTGATGCCACCAGGCCCGCCCGGTGGTCTTGGGCGTGAATGATGTCGGGAGCCAGATTCTTCAGCCACTTTGCGACCGCGCTGAAGGCGCGCGCATCGAGCTTCGAACGGACATCTACCGGACGCAGAAGACTCGAGGGCAGTCCCGTGCTGGCGACGACAGACGCAGGTCCCAGGACATGCATCTCCGGGCCGCCCGGACGGCTAGCCAGTTCCCTGGCCAGTCCCGCAGTCAGAAACGCCGGCCCGCCGCGATCCTGAGTGAGCAGGAAAACGACCCTCATGACTGACCGCCGTGGCCGGGGGCCAGTCGCTTGAGCGCGCCAAGCGGACCAAGCACGTTGAGCCCGCCTCTCATGGCTGCCTGGAAGGTAGCTTCGGAGAAATCCTCCGCGAAGGCGCGCGGAATTCGGAATGTCTCCGTCGTCGGCCGCCACCATCCAGGTCGGGAGGTCACCGCGCAGGTATAGCCGGCAGCCGCCACGGCGGCAACGACCCGGTTGTCGAGCAGGCCCGTCGGGTAGGCGAACGACGTCACTGGCTTGCCGATGAGATCCTCGAGGTCCTCTTTGCTCCCCCGCACTTCCTGCTCCAGCTCATTCGGAGTGCATACCCGTAGATCGGCGTGCGTACGGCTGTGTGCGCCGATAGTTATGCCCGCGGTGTCCATCTCTAGCAGCTGAGCGCGCGTCATATAGCCGGGGGCGCCCAGCAGCCGACTCGGGGCGAAAAGCGTTGCGGGCAGGTGATGACGGCAGAGGGGTCCGATGGCATGAGCGTGGTTGTCCGCCCAGGCGTCATCGAATGTCAGGACCAGGCAGCGGGCGTGCCGCTTCGGTGCGGCAAACATGGCTCTGGCCTGCTCTATCGGGACAACAGGGAATCTCTCCCGTTCAGCAGCCAGAATCTCCGCCTGACGGGTGAAGATCGCAGGATGGACGGCCAGCCGCCCTCCTTCAACGTCGATCCGGTGCCAGCCCAGTACCGCCACGGCAGGACCGATCGGCAGGGGCCAGCGGGCGCGGATCCGGACCGCTCTGGCGACCCCGGGTCTCACCGGCGGCTCGTGGATGCAGGCGTCAAGGCGTTGTCGCGGGCAGACGCCACCTCATGCTGATCGTCTGCTTCGGTGCCGGACATGCGGCTCGCCATACTGGCTCCAAGAGCCGGAAGGAACCACAGTGGCGGATAATACTGCTCAGCGAGGAACAAAGCGCCCACGCAGGCGACAGCGAAGCCGGCAGCCATAGCGCCCTGCAGCTGGTCTCTTCGCCGGTCATCAGGAAAACGACGCCTGAGGTCGGCCCACGACAAGGCCAGGTAGCCAAGAAACAGTGCGAGCCCCACCGCACCCTGCTCGGCCAGGATGACCAGGTAGGCTTCCTCGCCGCTAATCGTCAGGACGTTGGACGGGAAAGGCAGGCTTTCCCCGGCTGCAGGCGCGAACTGGTAAAAGCGGTACACGAAGTTGCCCGGTCCCACCCCTGTGATGGGGTAGTGGCGCCACTCGTTCAGCTCGACGCGGTAGTAACCCAGCCTGATGTCTACGTTCGCCGTTGCGACATGGGCTTTCTGGCCAAGAGCACTCTGCACAATTTGCGGCTTGGCCAGCAAGGCGACGCCGACGACCGCGGCCAGGCATGCGCCCACGGCTAGTACCCAGCGCAACTGGAGCCGCTTCGTTGCCAGCGCCCAGAGGCTCGCCACGGCCAGGCCAGCCAGGGCGCTGCGGGAGAAGGTAGCAAGCGTGCAGGCAATGATCAAGGTCAGGGCCACACTAGAGAGCGTCTTACCCCACCAGGATGCTCCCCATCGCACCTGGTAGATCGCGAGCGGCACGCTGCTGGCGAGGATGAACCCGAAGTCGTTGGGATCGGAGATCGGCCCGCTCGCCCGGGTCACGTGGTGGCTGAAGAAGGCGACAAGGCCGATGACGCTGGCCACGGCAGCGGCGAGAACGACCATCCTGACAAGCACGTCGGCTCTGCGTCGATCCCCCCTGACGGTCTGGAGCACCAGGAAGTAGAGGGTTGCGAAGGTCACGTACCGGAGCGAGGTCACAAGCGCGGCGATGTCGTTCCGTGCGACACCAAGGGATACGGCACCCCACAACAGAAACCCGCAAATCACCCACAGCCCCCGGCTGGTGACAACCAATCGCCGGTTCAAGACCCAGTCCAGGCCCCAGGCAACTACTGCAAGGCCGCCGATCACCTTGTCGATCGTCAGTATTCCGATCCCGTGCGCCAGATAGGCGTTGAAGAAGAAGCCGACCGCCAGCACGGCCACGGCCAGATCCAGTCGGCGCAAGATAATGCCGACAACGATGACGGCGGCAAGGCCAACCGCGGCGAACACGGGCCAGCTGACGACGAGAGAGACCGCGCCAAGAGCGACGGCCAGCACAGCCGTGCCGGCGAGCAGAGCATAGGATCGGCGCTGCCCGCCTGTTGCCTGGGGGAGTCCCCGGGCGGAAGTCACCGTCGCGGCCCGCGCCGCAGCCCGCCAGCCTCCATGTCGCTAGACTAGCGCTGGCAGGCGAAACGCCAGAGAGTGACCGCTTCCTAGCACCACGTGAGCAAAATGAGGAGGGCGTCTCCGCGAGGCAGCAGCGCTATGAAGACCGGCCGGGCGGAAGCCAAAACTCATCCTGAAGCCCCGCGCCGGACACTTGCGGCGCGCGGAGCCCTGTGGCTGTCCGTGAGCTCCTGGACGGCGAAGGGTACGCAGACAGTCGTTCTGCTGGTGCTGGCTAGAGCGCTGATGCCATCGGAGTTCGGCATCCTCGCGGTGGCTGCTCTCACGTACAACGTGCTGCTTGTGCTCAACCAGCTAGGTGTCGGCGATGCGCTGACGTACCTGAAGGACCGGATCGAGGAAGCGTCGAGGACCGCGCTGTCCATGGTCCTCGCTGGCGGACTGCTCCTGACGGCAGCTACCTGGTTTCTCGCCCCGGTGATCGCGTACTTCTTCCATAGCCCGCACGCGACCTTCGTGCTGAGAGGCTTTGCCCTGGGCATACCTTTCGACGCGGCCGCTCAGGTCCCAATCGGCCGGCTGACTCGATCGCTGAGCTTCTCCCGGCGGACTATTACCGATGCGGTTCCGACGGTGGTTGGCGCAGCGGTCACCATCGGCGTGGTCATCAGTGGTCACCCGCTCATCGGGCTGGTGGTCGGTCAGGTCGTCGGTTCGATCGCCAACGCCACGGTGGCCATGCTCGTCGGGCCCCGGTGTCTCCCTGGCTGGAACACGGTTTTGGCCCGCCGGCTCCTCAGGTACGGCAAGTTCCTCAGTGCGGCCGACATTCTGAACCTCGGCCTCCTCAATGTGGATTACCTGATCGTGGGTCATGTTCTTGGTCCGAGGGCGCTCGGCCTCTACTCGCTCGCATACCGGATCTGCTTCATGCCCTATGTTGCGATATCGGTGGTTGCGAACGGGGCACTGTTCCCTTACTACTGCAGGCTGCCCTCGAAGGCGGCGAAGGCACGGACTGCGGAGAACGCCTTCTCGCTCATTACCGCACTGAGCATCCCGTGGTTCGCCGGCCTGGTGCTGTTCGCCGGCGATGTCGCTCTGCTGGGCAGCAAGTGGGCGCCGGCCACGGGAGCCGTAAGGCTACTGGCCGTGTATGGGCTCTTCCTCTCGCTGATCCTCAGTGCGTTGGAGGTCCTCAAGGCAATAGGGCGGACTGACCTGGTCTTCCTGGCCAGGGCGCTGCATTTGCTAACCTTGACTACGGTCCTGATTCTGACTGTCCGGAGCGGCATAACGGTCGTCGCCTTGGACCAGGCCGTCGTAGCTTGCGCGATCTTCCTTGTCACCAGCCTGTGGATCGTTCGCCGCGCCTCCTTGCGGCCGGCCGCACTGACTCGCTCAGTCGGATTGCCGTTCCTAGGGGCGCTCGGCATGGTTCCGGTGGTTCTCGCGCTCGGCCGCCTGCCTGGGTTGGCTTCCACTCCGTCGTGGACGTCTCTGCTGATCCTCGGCCCACTGGCCCTCGCGGTCTTCGCCGCCATCATGTGGATAGTCATGCCCCAGACCCTCCGCAAAGGCTGGGCTGCCCTCAGGGGACGACCCAGCGTGGCGGCGAACTTGACCTCAGAGGCAGCGTCGATCCAGCGGAGCGAAGGCGGCTTATGTGGCCGGAAGTGCCCAAATGCGGTACCGACCCAGGGGGGCTGAACCCCCGGGCCCGGCGAACGCGGCGAGTCGAGATCGGTCCCGGGGGCGGCCTCGTGAGAACCCATGAGCCAGGCTTGGTGACTACCCCGCAGTTGGATCACTGGGTGTCCCAGTGGGACCGCCTAGTCGACCTGTCCCCCGTGCCGACGCCTTTCCTCAGGTCATGGTGGCTCGAAGCAGTTGCCGGCAGTAAGCCGCTTTTTCTCCTTATTGTGGATAATGATGAACTCCTGGGTGGGCTTGCGACCGAAGGGGGACGCCGTCTGGGACTGCCGTGTCTCCGGATGATGGGCGCCGGCTCGCTCTGCCCGGATCACCTGGACCTGCTGACTTTGCCCGGGCACGAGGATGCTACGGTGGGAATTCTCCGGGCGTGGCTCCGCCGACCGGGAGTGAGCCTGCTGGACATGGAGAGCGTGCCCATCGGCTCCTTGCTGATGGCGGCCTTGCCCGGTCACGTCCGCAGCGAATCGCACGCTGAGGCGCCATGGACCCCTCTGCCCAAAGATATGTCTGACTATCCTGCCGGACTCCGCAAGACGCTGCGTCGAGCCGCCGCCCGCTTGACGGCCGAAGGCGCCGCCCATCGCGTTCACCGCGGTCCGTCGGTAGAGAGCGCGCTTCCTACCCTGCGAAGCCTGCACGAGGCTCAGTGGGGTGACCGGTCTCGCTTCCTGCCCGAGTTCGATCGCTTCGCTGCCGCTTGCCGCCTGGGCGCGAGATTCGACGAAGTCGCAGTTCATGAGTTGCATGTGGGTGACCTCGTTGTCGCGACCATGGTGAGCTTCGAGGTCGCTAGACGCGCGAGTCTGTATCAGAGTGCCCGGCTGACGGAGGCCCGCTGGCGCGATGCCACAACGCTGCTACTGCACACAGTCCTTGCCGACGCGGGTGACCGCGGCTTCGCGGAAGTCGACTTTCTGCGCGGTGATGAGGCTTATAAGAGCAACTTCGCACCGGAGCGGCGCGAATTGCTGCGCCTGCGGACAGCCACCTGCTGGACTGGCCGAGCCGCCCTTGCACTGGAAACGGCAGCACGCACGGCCAAGCACATGCTCCAGGTACGCACTCCTGCTACCTGACCTTGCGGAGGGCCAGGCCAGTCTTCGGCGGCAGGCTCACTGACGTGCGGCTGACGCCGTCCTGGTCCTGGTACACCGTGCCGTAGGGGTTCGCCAGGCTTACCGTGATGGTGCTGCCTGAGGCGTTAGCGTTCACCAGGGCCATGCCGTCGGTGAAGGTCCGCTCGTACACCGATTTCTGGAGCGTCTGGTATGGGCCCGTGAACCAGCCGAAGTTCCAGTCGTATTCCGGCCGCCACCGCGGGGGTGGCCCCTCACCGGCGTTCTCGGCGAAGAACGCCTCGCTCGATACGCCAAGCAGCCATCCAGCGAAGGCGTACCGGAATGACTGGGTGCTGGTCGTGGACTGGGACTGGAAGCCGCCCGGCAGGAAGGGCCTGGAGCCGTGCTTCAGGTATTTGACCTCGTTGACCTGGGCGATAAACCCCTGCGGCGGGGTGCCGTAGTCAGGAACGCCGGAGCTGTCGGAGAAGCAGACGAAGTACTGGTCGAACCCGCCCGCCAGGCCGGCGTTGACGTAGCTGTCCCACAGACCGGGCACTACCCTGATGCCGGCCATGTTGCCCATGACCTTGTACCCGGCGGCGGTGATGCCCTGGCAGATCAGGCCGATGGCCGACTGGTAGGCGGCCTGGAACGCTGAATCGGAGGGGTACTGATCGCATGGCGCGACGGAGTACTGGCTGAGCGAGTAGAGGATGTTGTCGAGGTACACACCGTCCCAGCCGTTCTTCCTCACATCGGACACGATGGCGTTCAGGCACGCCTGCTGATACGCACTGTTGCCGATGTTCATGGCGTAGGTGCCGGGGAAGCCCTGCCACTGGATGCGCGACCCGTTTCGGGTCAGGAACCAGTCGGGGTGGCCCGCGGAGGCCCACGAGTACAGCAGCGCGCCGGATGTTTCCCCGCTGGGGCCGGGGTCGAACGACCGGGTAGAGGAGAAATCCTTGTAGACGTACAGCTTCAGGTGCGGGTTGCTCGCTCCGGCGGCGCGGAACGCCGGGACGTAGTGACCCTCCCAGGCGTTGAACGCGATCCACGACCGGCGTGGTGCCTCAAGGTCGATGGTGGCCTGGCTGATCGGGCGAGAGTCGAAGTGCTGCCAGAACGGCCAGTTCTTGACGCCGAGCGTAGCGGACAGCAGTCTCGCCGGGAACTGCTGGGGGCGGTGGCGGCCGCCGCGGTCGAGCAGGACGGCTCCGGCTGCTCCGGCTGCTCCGGCCACCAGGCCGCCCAGTGCGGAGCGGCGGGTGATGTGCTTCATCGTGGTGGCCTTCCTGCGCGGGGGACTGGTACGACGTTCACGATCTCCGGGCCCGACTGGAGGTGCAGGAGACGGCCACTGGCGGCCGCGTCCTGTCCTGCACGGATCCTCGAAGCACTATAGTCCATCTTAACGGACTTATTCCGTTCTTAGCCTAGTCAACACGTTCACTCCGTTTATAGCTCTATAGTCCTATAGGTGATCTTAGAGCTACTTCGTCGGACCTGGCTGACGACATGTGCACCGCGGCCGATGCCCGTGACGCCTGGTCGTCACGCGCGATCCGGTCAGCCGGCATCGGGGCCTTCCTGCATCCATGCAAAAGCCAGCCGCGTAAGATGGAGAAGAGTCATGGTGAATCCTCCTTGCATCCCGGCTCGCTACGGCATTTGCAGATCGGTGGAGCAAATTCCCTTGCCGCTTGCAGGAGGGCCATCATTTCTAACAGGAACACAACGAGCGCGGGAAAGAGTACCAATGTTTTGGAGGCAGCGGACGCCGTCCGCGCACTGAGGCGAATCGTGTCCGCTTCCATAGTCCGGACTTTTCTAGCCAATGACTATCTAGAAGCTCACTCCGATGATGAAGACGCCTGAGCCACTCAGTCCTAATATCTGCGACGTCGCCGTTATCATTCCTGCTTTCAATAGCGGGAAGCACCTAGACCAGGCCTTGGCCTCGGTTGCCGGTCAGACTGTCCTGCCCTGCGCGGTGGTGGTTGCCGACGATTGCTCTGAGGACGACACCCTCGCCAGGGCCCGCCACTGGCGAGGTCGCCTTCCTCTAGAAGTCATCCGGATGGAGCAGAACCGCGGGCCAGGCGTTGCCAGGGATTGCGCTATTCGGCGCAGCACTGCCCCGTTGCTAGCCATGCTCGATGCGGACGATCTCTTCCTGCCCGACCATCTGGAAACTATGGCTGCGGCACATGCGGCCGCTCCAGGACTGATCAGCGCGCAAGAACTGTCCTGGTACCCCGGGGCCGATCTCATCGTGCCGAGAGGATCTAGGCGGGTTCCTAGGAAATCGAACGAGCTTAGCGCCTTGCTGCATCACAATTATGTTAACTTCGGTTTCTTCTCCCGGGAGCTTTATGAATTGGCCGGCGGGTTCGCGGATCAGTATTATTGCGAGGACTGGGACCTCTGGATACGGATGGTCCGGGCCGGAGCTAGTTTGACGATGACGGCCCACCCCACGGCCATACATCGCGTTCATTCGCAGAGCCTGTCCTTCGACGCTGCCCGGATCGCGCAACACGGCGTGACCTTCCTGAGTGCTGTGCTGCGGGATGCGCAATCGCCCGCCGAGGCAGCAGCTGCACGTGCCGGGCTTCAGGCCCTGAGAGGCAAGCTCAGCTTCTACCGTGCCAACGAGCTGGTCGCCCAGGGGGAGTCGCGACATGCTCGGCAGGTCGCTTGGGACGGACTTCCGGGCGGAGGGCTGCGCGCGACAGCTGGACTGCTGGCCCTGGCCCTCGCTCCGTCCGCTGCTACCCGGCTTGAGCGACTGACCCGGCCGTACCGGCTACCTAAGGGTGCATACGAGCCCGCAGGCGAAGGTGCCAGCCCGGAGCACCCGGCCTGAGCGGGAGCGCAGGAACTCACACTAAGACGCGCGGACAGGTCCCCCAGCCCGGCCACAACCTCGCGAACGTCGCCCTGTCGGTCAGCCGGTAGCCGAAGGCCCCTTCGCATTGCTCCGCTCGCGGTCCTTGAGCCGCCTGCGGCTTGCCACGGCCCTAGTTCGCATTGCCGTCACCTTGACTAGGTCGCCGACACTGGACTGCCCAGGCTGGCGAGGAGCGAGGTGCAGGCGCCGGAGGCGAGCGTTGAAGGCTTCGATCAGGTTTTCCCGTTCAGTCGCGGCCGTGAAATACGTAAGGGTGACAGAGAGCGATATGGCCGGACCGTTGTGTACCCAGTGAGGAGCGATCGGAGGGATGTAGACCCCTCGCCCTGGCGTCAGCGGATAGGAGGCCAGTTCCGGCGGCAGGGCCTCAATGCGCCCGTGGGAGCCGTCCCAGTACCTGTCCACCTCATGTCGACGGGCTCGTTCACTCGCGAAACGACCGAAACTCACCGTTTTGAACCCGCTGACCTGCATAAGCAGACTGTGCTCAATGTCGAAATGCGCCGGAGTCACTGAATTGGGAGATGACACGAAGATGAACCCAACCCGCTTGCGCATGTTACCCGGCGGGCTCATCATCCCGCGCTCCAGCTCATCGAGGGTCGTGTTCATCAACTCGGCATATGCCGGGTCATCCTCGATGTTGAGCAGCGTAAGCCATGCGTTTGCCTGGTCCAGGTTGCGGATGACGTCGCCTGGCCGGGACAGCGCTCCGCGCGGCGGACCTCCCTGAGGAACCAGGAGCGGCTGAGCCGCAGTGTCAGAAATGACTGACTTCCGAGGAAGGCGGTCAGCCAGGTCTGCGATAGCCTCGACCGTCAGCCGGACATCTTCGTGCAGGCTATGGATGAACTCCGCCGGTCGCTCAGGAAAGGCTCCGCGCGAGGGCACCTGACCCAGAGTCGGACGATGCCCCTGGTTAGCTGGAGTAGCTGGAAATGTCACAGTTCCTCCCTGTCCCGCGAACTGTGCCTATCGATAGCTGTGAGTCTTGTTCCCGGGTCAACAGCATGTCAACCGCGCTTAATGACGGGGAATATCAGGCACGTTCTGGAATTTCTGCAGCAGATTAGAGCAAAGCAGCTCTATGTCAGGGCGAAGTTTTTCAGATTCATGTCGAATTGGGCGAATCTGACGTTCCATTGCTCTCAAGGGAAGCCGTAGGCCGACGAATTCACTAAGAGCCTCGAGGCACTCGTGCGGGTTCTCCGTCATGGCTTCGTAGTGCATGACTCTTATACGATCATCGTGCGACAGCTCTTGGTCCAGGTAGAGCTGATTGCGTGCCCACCAGAACACCGCTGCGGCGTCGAGAGGCGACGGCGCGGAGGCTAGGAGCTTCGCGACATGCTCTCTTACCTCGTCGGTCACAGTCCCTCGCCAGTTGGCCGGTCCAGTCTCCACCAGAATCCGGAGATCTCGAAACCCGTTGCCGATGCCGAATCGTTCAAGATTGGATCTGGCTACCGCGCGATAATGGCGCAGCATCCATATTCCTCTCGCCTGCCCGATGCTGTTCAGGAGCTCCCGAGCACGATGAGACTCCACGAGTGGCTTAGCGACGACTAGTTCGAATGGCAGTGCCATCATGCGGGCGGAAACGTGATTTAGGTTATCCCAGCGAAGATGTTCCGCGTCACTGGCGCGAACAAGCCGCCGATCGTGTTCTTCAAGGATGATGACGCGCCATGAGCTGGCCAGCAGGCTTTGCTGGAGCATGGTCGTTCCTGACCGCTGGCATCCGAATACGAGCAGGGCTTGCCGCTGATCAGCCCGTGCGGGCAGGACGGTGCGCACTCCCTGCTTCAGTGCCGATTTCGTCCGCCGCAACAGCCATAGCTCGTTGTCACGGTGCTTCGGAGGCCGGCGGCTCCTGGCCGCAGCATACATTTCTCCCCCACAGATCTGTGCGAGTCACCAACTCTGGGTGATCACCGCGGCTCAGCGCGAGTGACAGTCCTCGTGCTTCTCAAGGTAGCTCTGGACAGGCCACCGCAAACAGTCCGGCAGCGATCTGACGATCTAGACAGAGGGCCTCAGCACGCGATACTCCACGTGATGGCGGGGTAGAAATCGAGCATGGCCGAGTTGGGGGTGATCATTTCGGCTCGCCTCCGCCCAATAGTGGCATCCAAGAAAAGGTTTGATCAAAGGCGTTATCTTGGGCAGAACAGGCTGGATCAGACTGCTGCTGGCGGGGCTGATCGGGACCATAGCCGCCGGTGCGATTGGTCTCGCCCGGCATCCGTCCACGCCAGCCACGCACGCCGCGCTGACGCTGACTGCCCCGGTCAGGATGTTCAGCCAGCGGCTGGACGAAGCGGCGGTCAAGGCGACAAGCAGGGCCCAATGGGCCAGAATATCCCGTGAGAATACGATCGTAGTCCTGAATTCCTGGGACTCTCGCCTGATTCCGGTCCTGAAGGACGCGAACCCGAGGGTTCAAGTGTGGGTCTATAAGAACTTGTCCGGCATACGGTCTGATGACTGCACGACAGCGACTGGCCAGTGCGGCTCTTGCCCACAAGGAGTTGCGGACAGCACCTTCCTCTCGTCGGGAATGGGATACTGCTGGGTGCGGCACAACCATCCCAGCTGGCTGCTCAGGGCTGCTGGTACTCGTCAGCCACTGGAGTTCCAGGGCTATCCGCGAATCTGGGAGACCGATTACGGCAACCACGCGTACCAGCGCCAGTGGATCCGCAACGTCCTCGCGGACGTCCGCGACCACGGGTGGGACGGCGTAGACGTTGACAATGCCCTGACAACTGCCGATGCATATGGCCTTGCCTCGAAATATCCGACCAATGCCGCAGTCCAGGCCGCGACTTACTCCGCCCTGCGGATAGTTGGCCGGGCGCTGCGCCATGCTGGCGTAGCGTCCGTGTTCAACGTCGGCTATGCGACGACATTTCCAGGGCTGTGGGAGCGCTGGCTACGTCAGGTGGCCGGTCTCGAGCAAGAGTTCTATCTTTCCTTCTTCACGCAGCCCAGCGCCGCTGGAAGCACCTGGGCCGCATATGAGGCAGAAGTCCTCTCGTGCGTCACCCAGCACAAGAGCTGCTGGTTCCATACGGGCGGCCATATGGCGTCGGTCACGCCGCGGACCAGAGGTTACGCGCTGGCGTCCTATCTGCTGGCCGCGGATAGCAGGCAACTCCTTGCACTGGGGAGCGGGACGCCCATCTCCCGGACGCCATGCTGGGTACTAGGCAGGCCGTTGGGCCCCGCTTATCGGGTAGGGGCGGCATCGCGACGTGATTTTGCCGGAGGGATCGCCCTTGCAAACCCCTCTATGTCCCGATTGTCGGTCTCGCTTGGTGCCACCTACTTTGACGCGAACGAGCAAGCGGTCTCCACAGTCACTCTGGGGCCGACGAGCGGCGCGGTCCTCGGTGCGACGCCGCGACCCGGCTGCCATTGAGGGAACCCGCGGCAGTTTCCGCATGGGCGGCTTGGTAAGCGTTCCTGTACTGCCTCAGCATCTGTTCCGGCCGCCAGCTGGCCGCAGCCGCCATGGCCTCGCGTCGGAGATCCCCGGCGAGTTCGGCATTGGTCAGGATGCGCGAGATGGCCGTACTGACCGCTGGCGGGTCTTCCGGTGCCACGAGCAAGGCCGCGTCTGGCGGCACTACGTCGCTGATGCCATCGACCGCGGTTGCCACCACCGCGGCGCCAACTGACAGCGCCTCTAGCAGGGACAGAGGAAGCCCCTCCCAGGCAGAGGTGGAGACGACGCAGTCGGCTAGGCCTACCAGCGCGGCGATATCGTCCACTCGCCCGAGAAAACGGACTCGGTTGCCTGATCGCCTGGCTAGGTCTTTCAGTTCCTGGTACAGAGGGCCTTCGCCAGCCACGGCGAACTGGGGTCCGCTCACCAGACCGGCGGCGGAAATGAACGCAGGCCAGTTCTTCTGCTTTTCCAGCCGCCCGATTCCGACGACCAGGGGGCCAGGACCGAGCCTGAGGCGTTGCCGCAGTTCTTCCTGGCGCTGGGAACCGGCTGGATGCAGGGCGGCACCGTTGGTGATGACGTCAATCCTGGCACCAGGAAAGCCTGCCGCCTCGAGCGACCGGGAAACCGACGGCGTACAGGTGATCACCCTGGGAGCGATGCGGCGGAGGATCCCGCTCGCGGGGCGGTAGTCGCGTGGAGGCACGCCATGCAGCGTTGTCACCAGGGCAGCATGGTGACGCGCAGCGGCGAGCGCCAGCCACGCCAGCGCGGTAGCCCGCACGTTGTGTGCATGCACGACGTCGGGTCGCCTGCGCTCGATACACCGAGCTAGACGCACCGTGGCCGTCGCCAGGCCGAAAACGCTGCGACGCGAGGTGGTCGGCAGAGCCACGTGCTCTGCACCCGCCTGGGCGATCCTGCTCACCCATGCCCCCGGGCCGGAGGCCACGACGACGGTGTCACCATGACGAGTGGCATCGTCAGCCAGCTGGATCACCAGTTGTTCCATGCCACCGGGGGCCAGGCGGGGCAGCACGTGCAGGATTCTCACCGATGCTTGCCCGCGAACATCTCTCGGCAGAGCCGCAAGCGACGGCAGGACCTGCCGATGTCCGTGCCGGTGATCACGGTCGTGACCTTTGCGGCCGCGTCGCTGGCCGGCGTGCTTTCAGAGCGCCGATCAGCGGCTCCGCGATAGTGCGAGCCATGATGACCACGTCCAGCCACACTGACCAGTGCTCGATGTAATGGTTGTCGAAGCGGACCCGTTCCGGGATCGAGGTGTCGCCGGTGAGGCCGTGCACCTGCGCCCATCCAGTCATTCCGGTGCGTGTCCGGTGCCGGTCGTCGTAGTGAGGGACCACCTGGGCAAACCGCGACGTGAAATACGGCCGTTCGGGGCGCGGACCGACCAGCGACATGTCTCCGCGGATCACGTTGAACAGCTGCGGCAGCTCGTCCAGATGGGTTGCCCGTAGCCAGCGCCCCATCGAGGAACAGGTCTCGACGGAGACCGTCCACTGCGAGTCCGGGTCGGGACAACTGATGGTGCGCAGCTTCATGATCTTCATCACCCGACCGGAGCAGGTGACTCGCTCCTGCCGGAATATGACGGGCCGGCCACAGAACAAGAAGCCCGCCACCACCAGTAGAAGCAGCACCGGTGCGAGTGCCAGGAGCAACGTCGTGCCGACGATCAGATCAAACGCTCGCTTGGCAACTCGGCCCGGCAGTTGGAGACCAGGGCGCCGCAGCGGCAGCAGCGGTATACCCCGGACATCATCCATGCAGCCCGCTGGGATCGCGCTCGCAAGCTCGTACATCGGCGAAACCACGTACAGACCCACCGAGAGCGCGGATCTGGCGCGCAGCACGGATACCAGGTTCTCGTCGCTGTCGGCTGGGAAGGACACGATGATCCTGCGGACACCGTACTGCTCGGCCACGTCGATAGTCTGTGATGGTTCGCCCAGGACTGGCAGTGACGACCCCGGGGCTGTGGTCCCGTCGCCGATGAGTCCGACCGGCCGCAGTCCCAGATCAAGGTGCTCCAGGAGCAGCTCACCGAGTTCGAGACCGACCTTGCCGGTGCCGACGATGAGCGCTCGATCAGTCAGCCAGCCGATTCGGTAAGCGGCGCGCAACGAGGCGTAAGATCCCGCGCGCATCGCGACGAGCAGGGCGAGAGCGACACCACCCACGCGCAGAAGCGGGCCCAGGGAGTCCGCCCATGGGACGAGCAGCACGAGCGGCAGCGCAACGGCGGCTGCAAAGCGTGGCATGTCGTCCGAGACGCGCATGCAGATCCGAAGCCGATGCCGCCCGAAGATGTGCAGTACTGCCAGCACGGCGACCGGGTAGCCCATCGCCGGCCATCCCTGCCCCGTCAGCAGCATGGCCGCGGTCAGAGCGATTCCGTCGCCCAGCGGGAGCACCGCGCCCCGTGCGACTACAGCCCATCTGCCGATCAGGCGGGCATCTCGACGGCCCGCCTCCGGGAGTCCCGGAGCCGACGAGCCCACGGCCTGTACCAATTCCGGCGTGCAAGTGATGGCGATGTCCCCGGATCTCTCGCTGGTCCCCATCCGCATCTCCCCGAGGCCGGTGGCCGCCTCACGGAGTCGGCGTGGCATCAACCCGCTCCCTTAGCCCACACCGCACTCACTCCTTCACGCCATGGCCCGCCCGTACCGCCTGGCGAGACGCCACAGGTACGGCATGCCGGAGCTGTGATTCTCTTCCATGATCACGAGAATCTTCATAACCGGCGGTCCCCGCTGCCTGGTGCGGGCGAGCCGGGCCCACCCGGGACGGGCCACGCTCCGTTGCGCGGCCAAGCCGTCACATGGCACCCCTTCGCTCGTGCCCCCGCACTCATGACAGTGGCTGAGCGACATCCGGTGCCGAGCAGGCAGCAGGCCAGTCCGACACCCGCATGTACCAGGCCCGCTATGCGAACCGTCCGACACCGGTACCGCATTCACCGAGCATAGGGACTTCCACGGCGATGCCCCTCGTGCAAGCGGGGTAGCGGGAGTACCCTAATTGACCGATCCCGCAGCGAGGCGGGACCTACTCAGGACGCAGGCCCGCTTTCAGGGCCACCGCCACCGTCTCGACCGCGCTGTGGGTCCCCAGCTTCGCGGTGATCTTGCGGATGTGGGTCTTGACCGTCTCCGGTGCCAGGCCCAGCCTGCGCGCAATGCCCTTCTTGTCGAGGCCGCTGACGATCAGCGTGAGCACCTCGAGCTCTCGTTCGGTGAGCTGCTCGAACACCTGACCAGCACGGCCGACGTTCAGGCGGTCCGCTGGCCTGAGCACCCGGGTCAGCAGGCCGGCGGGAAACCAGGTCCCGCCCTGCACCGCGGCGCGGGTCGCGCAGACGACATGCTCGGCAGGTGCGTCCTTGGGCACGAAGCCCGTCGCGCCAACGCGCACCGCGCCGATCGCCGTCACGGCGTCCGCGTAGGCGGTGAGCACCACCACCACCGGTGGCGCGGGCAGGGTCATCAGCTGAGCGGTGAGGTCAAGGCCGCAGACCTCGCCGAGCAGGACGTCCATGATCACCACATCGGGCCTGCTGGACGCGACGACGTCAAGCACGCGATCCGGGTCGGTAACGGCCGGCAGGGGGGCGAAGTCGGGCTCGGCGCGGAAGATCGCCTCCAAGCCCTGCGCGAAGACCTTGTGGTCATCGACGATGAGCAGCTTGACCGGTGCCATCGTCGGCCGCACCCAATTCGTGTTGCACGTGGCCTAGATCCACGAGTCTCTCCCGTACGGCATAGGCGATTACCTCCAGGCGTGAATGGGCGCCGAGCTTGCTCATTACGCCATCGATGTGGGTACGGGCGGTGCACACTCGCACTCCCATCCCGCGGGCCATGTCATGCGTGCTTTCTCCGTGGACAAGCCTGACGAGCGCCTCCCGCTCGCGCTCGGTCAGGAACTGGGCCAGACCGCCCCCGAGGAGTCCGCCGCACCTGAGAGCTGCCCGCGCGGAAGCCGACAAGATGGCCGGCTCAGGTCGCCCCGGACTCGGTGCAGTGCCGCACGCCGCTGTGGTGAGAACCCGCAGCACCTCCTCGAAGTCATCGTCCTTCAGCGACAGGCCACGAAACCCGGCCGCCATGGCCCGGCGGAGGCCAGCGGGGTCAGCCGACGTGCTGACGGCAACGAAGGCGGTACCGGAAAAGGAGTCAATTGCCTGTTCGATCCGCCGATGTTCTGGCGGCAGGCAGCGAAGGTCAGTCACGCAGACGTCGGCGAGCTCGCGATGCAAGATCCTGGCCACCCCGCCCAGGTCAAGCGCGCTGCCGACGACACGATGGTCGGCGCCCCGGAGCAGAGTCGCCAGAGCGTCGGCGAAGACCCGGTGCGCATCGCAGATGACAATCCTCACTCTGGCCTGGGCTCCTTCTCGGCTGGGCCGGACGCGGGCTCGGAGCCGCGCTCGGACTGGCGCTCAGCTCGATGACTGGCAGACGCCGGGCCGGGATAGCTGGCATCCGGCGGGGTCTCGGGACGGCTGGCACCCGGCAGCGTGACGGTCACGGCGAGGCCGCCCAGGTCACTGGTTCCCATGCTCAGCGCTCCCCGGCTGTTGCGCACCAGGGTGTCGATGATGTCCAGTCCCAGCGACGCCTTTCCGGCCTCGCCATGGCCGAACCCCTGTCCGGAGTCCGCGACGACGAGCCTGGCCTGGTCCCCGGCGCGCTCCACAACGAGCCGCACCTGGCCGCGCGGCCCAGCCGCCCGGCATGCGTTGTCCAGGAGATTGGTCAGGATGCGCACGATGACCACGGGATGGACCTGCACGGCAACTGCTTCGGTCACGACGTCGATCACGGCGGTCTGCCGCGTCCTGGTGCTGCTCACCACATCCCCGGCCAGGATGTCCAGCCCGATCGGACATGCGCCGCCGGACTGATCGAGAAAGTACCGGCATATGTCAGTGATCAAGCCCGCTTCGTCGCCTATCTGGCGCAGCCGGATCCTCATTGCAGGTCCAAGCTCCGGCTCCATGGCGGCCACTTGCGCCAGAAGCCTGATGGATGTCGCGGACCCGGTGAGTTCGTGACACAACTCCCGGAGCACGGACTGGTCGGCAGCATCGGCGGAGTCATCACGCCTGGTGACCGGCAGCCTTTTTAGCTTAGACACACCGCAAGGGCCTTGCTGGTTCCCGGCCAGCTTCCGGAGAATTCATGCCTATCAATCCGCGGCACGCGGACATAACGTTCGTTAATGCTGGACATGCCAACCTCGAGAAAAACCTGTACACATATATTTCGCCGGCCGACGACAACTCTGTTGCCAGCTAACCATCACTTTGGGTGGTCGGATCGAACGATTTAAACACCTGTTCAGTCCGGTGTCAAGATAGCTTATTCCCACTTTCCGTATAGGGATACCGATCAGAGACTCCAGCATTACTAGCCTTGTCCGCTGAATCTCGGAATTGCTCTATATTCCTGGCTGCTACGTGACTGAATACGGGAATTCCCGCCCGCTGCCCGCCGTCTGGCGCTGACCGATGGGCTCGTGCGGCTAGCGGGCGAACTCGGTGGCGCGTGACTCCCTGATCACCGTGACCCTGATCTGGCCAGGATAGGTCAGCTCGTCCTGCACCTGGCGGGCGACGTCGCGGGCGATCACCTGTGCGCCGATATCATCGACCGCGCCGGGCTTGACCATCACCCGGATCTCGCGGCCCGCCTGCATCGCGTAGACCTTCTCCACGCCAGGCTGCGCCTGCGCGATCTGCTCAAGCCGCTCCAGCCGCTTGATGTATGCCTCGAGCGACTCCCGGCGCGCCCCCGGCCGACCGCCGCTGATCGCATCGGCCGCCTGGGTCAGCACCGCCTCGACGGTCCTGACCTCCACCTCGTTGTGGTGGGCCTCGATCGCGTGCACGACGTCCTCGTTCTCGCCGTACCTGCGCGCGATCTCGGCGCCGATCAGCGCATGACTGCCCTGGACCTCGTGGGTCAGGGCCTTGCCGATGTCGTGCAGTACGGTGCCGCGTCTCATCAGGGCCGGGTCCAGCCCCAGCTCGCTGGCCATCATCGCCGCGATGTGCGCCGATTCGACCAGGTGCTTCAGCACGTTCTGGCCGTACGAGGTCCGGTACCTGAGCTGGCCGAGCAACTGGGTGAGCTCGGGGTGCATGTCCGTGATGCCGAGGTCGATAAGTGCGTCCTCACCAGCGCGGACGCACAGATCCTCGATCGTCAGCCTGCTCTGCTCATAAGCCTCCTCGATCCGCTGCGGATGGATCCTCCCGTCGGCGACCAGCCGCTCGAGCGTGAGCCTGCCGACCTCCCGGCGGACCGGGTCGAAGCACGACAGCAGGACCGCCTCCGGCGTATCGTCGATGATCAGGTTCACTCCGGTCACGTTCTCGAAGGCACGGATGTTGCGGCCTTCGCGCCCGATGATCCGGCCCTTCATGTCCTCGGCCGGCAGGTGCAGTACGGAGACGACCGACTCGCTGGTCTGCTCGCTGGCTACCCGCTGGATCGCGAGCGTGACGATCTTCCTGGCCCGGTTCTGGCCTTCTTTCCTTGCCTCGCCCTCGATCTCCCTGACGATGACCGCTGCCTCGCGTTTCGCCTGGTGCTCGATCGCCGTCACCAGCTCGGTCTTGGCCTGGTCGGCGGTGAGCCCGGCGATGCGCTCGAGCTCCGCCTTTCCCCTGGCGTCCAGCTGATCCTGCTCGGCACTCCTCTCGTCGAGCTGGCGTCGGACCTGCTCGATCTCGCTGGCCAGCTTGTCCACCTGGCGGGCCCCATCGTCGAGCCGCTGCTCACGCTCGGCGATCCGCGCCTCGCGCCGCTCGAGGTCGGCCCGGAGCTGCCTGACCTCGGCCGTGACGGCCCTGACCTCCTCGTCCAGACCCCGGCGGGCCTCGGCGGCCCGCTCCGCCGCATCCTCGGCGTTCCTGACAATCGCCGCCGCCTCAGCGTGGGCCGCCTCGAGCTCAGCGTGCGCCGCCTCGCCCGCCTGGGCGGTCCCCACTGACTGGGCCGCATTCTCTGGCCGCGCGGCCTCCCCCGCCTGCGCGGCGCCCGCCTGCGCGGAGTTCGTCTGCGCGGAGTCCGTCTGCGCAGCATGGACCGTCCGGACCATGAACGTGACTGCCGCCGCAGCAGCGAGCAGGGCGAGCACAGCAACAATTGCCAGAATCAGCGCGATGCCACTTCCCACTGCGCGTACCCCTTCCCGCTAGTAAGACTCCGGGCATCGCCAATCCGATGTCACGAAATCTGCCGTAGCGAGGGTTACCGCGCGGCCGGGGATCGCCTTCCCGGCACAGCGCGCCAATGAGCCAGCCCGGCAACGTGCTGGCCCGGTACGGCCTGCCGGGCAGGCAGGCGCACCTGTTCGTGCGTGCTCGCTCCTTCCCGGGTTATCGGCACTCCTCAGTCGTGCTGGCCGCCGCGCAGCCAGGCCAGGCAAGGTTATGGCGCCCGCGCATGCGCTTGCAGGTCCGCAGCGCTGCCCGGCAGCTCATCAGTAGTCGCCCGTCGCTCATCATCCGCTTGCGCGGAGTAAACCTCACTGTCCGTGAGGCTAAGCCGGGAATGACGAGGCGGTCAAGTTCGGGCCGAGGCGCCAAAATGCGGGCTATTACGGTTCGGTTAGTTGTCGTGGTAGACGGCCGGGTGCCTGACCTGCGTGACAACGGTTTTGCCATTCACGACGCGCGTGGTCGTGGTGACGGTCGCGCCGGAACCACCGGACGTGGCGACTGCACCGTTCACGTGCGGAGCGTTCGACGTCTGGACGGCGGCTCCCTGACCGCTGGCGGCAGTCGTCGTGCCGGAGGTACTCGCCGGGAAGGCGTGACTGGCCAGCGCCACGGTCGTGGCTCCGGTACCGACGAGCAGGGCGGCGGCGGTCCAGTTGGACATCCGCCTCACTCGCCTGATGCCATCATTGCGCGCCCGGCTGCGGGCCGGGCCGGCCGTTGTCGCCGGTTCCGCTGACGGAAGCCGGCCCGGGCGGAGGTCGCGGTTGGTGTCCATCGGGACTCTCCCGTTCGTAGGTGCGGGGCCGCGGTGACCCTGTCAGGTGCGCCCGGCGCGGCGGGCTGTGTCGCCGCCGGTCCGGCCGGGTATCCCCAGAGTGCGTCAGCGCCGATGAGATGACCGTGAGAGGTGCATGTGAGCGGTCACATCTGCCGGCCCGGTCTCGGATCGGGACGACGTTCCTCACCGGAACTGGGCAACGCCGCTCGGCGGAACCGGGGCAGCGCCCCTCAGCGGCCGGTCACTGCGTCGGATCGGGAGGACGTTCGGTGGCGACCGCTCCCTCGCCTGACGGCCCGGCGGATGCCCGGCCCGACTCCAGGAGATGCTTGAGACCGGTCCAGACCTCTTTCTCCTGGCGCCTGCCCTGCAGGGCGATCAGCGGGGTCATCAGCTTCAGCAGCCCGCGCGGTTCAAGATCCCACGACCAGTGCATCAGCGTCCCGTCCTGGACCGGATCGAAGGTCAGCGCCCCGTGCACATTCATCATCGCCAGCGATGTTGATGAGGCAAGCCGCCTGGGCCGGTCATACTCCGTCGTCTCGATCGTCATCTCTACCGGGCGGCCCCTGGCCACGGACTGCGCCCGGTATCGGGTCCCGGTGCCGATCGGACCAGGCGACGTCTTGTCCGCCCTGATCATGCTCGGGTTGTACCTCGGCTCGTTGCGCTCGTCGGCCACGAAGTCGAAGACCTCCTCGACGGGTCGCCCGATTGCGATTTCGCCCTGTATGTGGGCCATGTGCCAGAACCTCCGCTCAGTACCGCGGACCCTAGTGGTGAGCCCGCTCCCGGCTGAAGAAGTCTTCGGGGATCTCCGGCGGCACCCCGGTCGCTGTCGGCGTGCCGGGGACGACGCTGCCGCGAACCGCGAACCGGATCCGTGCCACCACGGCAACCGCCGCCAGCGTCCTGTGCAGCTCGATGAACACGAAGCGTGGCCAGTTCTTCGGCGACGACCCCATCCTCGCCGCGACGACGCTGAACAGCACGAGCAGCACCAGACCGCTGGCACGGGAGACGAACCAGAGATCCTGCGACCCCGCGGCTGCGGCGGCAAGGCTCATCGCACACCCCCAGAAGATCTGCTGACTCCAGCCTTCCGCCACTGCGCCGTCGCGGGCCAGCATCGAGCGACCCGCGCCGACCCTCTCCTTGGGCGGTGAGTTTCTTCGCAATACGCGCGTCTCGTCAGGAATACGGCACCCGATCGAGCCCAGAACTCAGCCCCGGTCATCAATCGGAGTGCAGCTCAGCTCAGCTCAGCTCAGCTCAGCTCAGCTCAGCTCAGCTCAACAGCTCAGCTCAGCTCTCCGTCCGCGAACTCCGCCTCGAAGACCTCGTCATCGATTCCCGCGGCCTGATCCTGGCCTTCCTGCTCCAGCGACTCGCGGACGACCCGGTAGGCCAGACCAGGCGGGTAACCCTTCCTGGCCAGCATCCCGGCCAGCCGCCTGATCCGCACGTGAGCGGGCTGACCCGCCGTGCTGGCGAGCCTGCGCTCGACGAGTGCCCGGGCTGTGGCCAGCTCGGTCTCCGGGCTGAGCTGCGCGACGGCAGCCTGGATGTCGCTGCGGTCCACGCCGCGCTGGTTCAGCTCGGCGGCCAGTGCCCGCCGGCCGAGTCCGCGGCCGTAATGCCTGGACTCGACCCACGCGCGCGCGAACATGGCGTCGTCAATCAGGCCCACCTCGGCGAACCGGGACAGCACGACCGTCGCCGCCTCGTCAGGAACGCCGCGGCGACGGAGCGTATCGGCCAGCTGCGCCCTCGTCCGCGGTGCAGCGGTCAGCAGCCGCAGGCAGATCAGCCGGGCGACCGACTCCGGATCGGCCGGCTCGCCGGCATGTGCGCCAGGATCCTCCGCGCCGCTCTCTTTCCGGGGCCTGCCTTTCCGGGGCCTACCTGGCACCGCCCCGTCCCGTCACCACCTCGAGCGACGGCCGGGCCGCCGGGTCAGGCGGCGGCGTCACGTCGGCATCCAGCCGCGGCCCGATGCCGAGCTTCTCCTTGATCCTCTTCTCGATCTCGTTCGCCACGTCCGGGTTCTCGCGCAGGTAATTCCTGGCGTTCTCCTTGCCCTGGCCGAGCTGGTCGCCCTCGTAGGTGTACCAGGCACCGGACTTGCGGACGATCGCCTGGTCGACGCCCATGTCGATCAGGCTCCCCTCGCGGCTGATCCCGATGCCGTAGAGGATGTCGAATTCGGCGACCTTGAACGGCGAGGCCATCTTGTTCTTCACGACCTTGGTGCGAGTCCGGTTGCCCACCGGCTCGTTGCCGTCCTTCAGCGTCTCGATCCGCCGCACGTCCAGCCGCACCGACGCGTAGAACTTCAGCGCCTTGCCGCCGGTGGTCGTCTCAGGACTGTTGTGCACCATGACGCCGTCGACGAAGTAGTTGTGGCCGCCCTCGACCTCGATGTCGAACCTGTTCATCGATCGCGTTGGCGGCTTCACGTGGATATCCAGGATGCGAGCCGGCTGCGGCCGCAGCGCGGCGGGCGTGAACTGGGGCTGGACGGAGAACTGCTGGCGGAATCCCGGCAGGAGCTTGTACTCCATAGACGGGTGGACATACGGGGCCACCAGCTTCTGGAACTTCGCCGACGCGGAGGTGGTGAACTGCAGCACCGCCACCCGGCGCACCCCGCTCTGGCGGAGCCTGATATCCAGCCCGTGAGTGTCCCGCAGGTACTGCACGAGCCGGTCACGCGAGCCAGGACTCATCGCCTCCACGCAGATCTCGATCCGCCCTGATCCGCCCTGGGTCCGCTCCTGAACCCCCTTGGACCGAACAGTGAATCCGCCGTCGTCCATGTACCAGACAGCCAGTGCCAGCGGTGTGAGCGCCTTGAGGTAGTCCCAGCTCAGGTGCTTACTGCCGTCGCCGAAGTAGACGGCGTCATGCAGTTCCGCTAGCTCGGGCAAGGGCGTGAAGTCCGCGAAGACCGCTCCCTTGGCATTCGTGCTGCGCGAGCACGTGATGTTTCCGAGCAGGGAAACCTTCCAGTCCAGGTAGGCCGCCTGCTTGGCGCCATGCCCCATCCGGAACCGGGTGCCCGTCCTGCCGCGCATGTTCGGCGAGAGGTTGCCGTCACCCATCACCGAGCCCAGGATCACCTGGATCTGCTGATCGCTCAGCAGCTTCGGCTCGGCCGTGATCACCCGGTCGCCGGCGATCAGATCCCCGGCCGGCCGGTAACCACCCGGCGT
Organism: Streptosporangiaceae bacterium; assembly: GCA_035532775.1. Taxonomy (GTDB): domain Bacteria; phylum Actinomycetota; class Actinomycetes; order Streptosporangiales; family Streptosporangiaceae; genus Chersky-822. Next base: position 887 of record DATKQH010000155.1, on the reverse strand, counting down.
CTGGATCAGGTGATTCTCGGTCGCGGCGAACTGCGCCCGGCCGTTCCCGCCTGACTTGGCGACGGTGAACTGAAGGAAACGCTCGGCGCGGCCGTTGTTGAACCAGTTCACGATCCGGCGCGGGACGATCTCGCCGGAGTCCGGATCGTAGGAGAGCACCTCGACGTCCAGCCGCTGGTTGACAATCTTCCCGATCTTCTCCTGCGTGCCATCGGCGAGCGTGACTTTCGTCGCGTAGGTCATACACCCGAACATTACGCCTATTTTCTCCCGCAACTGGTTGATAAAGATCGCTGTCGTCTTTGTCTGGTTCAGCGCACCGGCGATCTTGCGGAGGGCCTGGGACATCAGGCGGGCCTGGAGGCCGACGTGGCTGTCCCCCATCTCGCCCTCGATCTCCGCCCGCGGCACCAGCGCGGCCACCGAGTCGATCACCACGACGTCGATCGCCCCGGAGCGGATCAGCATGTCGGCGATCTCGAGCGCCTGCTCCCCCGTGTCCGGCTGGGAGATGAGCAGGTCGTCCACGTTCACGCCGATCGCACGGGCGTAGACAGGGTCCATCGCGTGCTCGGAGTCGATGTACGCGCAGATGCCGCCGTTCCGCTGCGCCTCCGCCACGCAGTGCATCGCGAGCGTGCTCTTTCCAGAAGACTCCGGTCCGAATATCTCGATGACGCGGCCGCGCGGAAGGCCGCCGATGCCGAGCGCGAGGTCGAGCGAGAGGGCGCCCGTCGGGAGGGCCTCGATGCCGAGGTCGATGTTCTCGCCCATCCGCATGACGGATCCCTTGCCGAACTGCTTTTCGATCTGGCCGAGCGCCAACGCCAGGGCCTTGTCCCGGTCCTCACCTGCCATCGCTGTCTCGTCTCCTTGGTCGTGCCGTG
>DATKQH010000154.1:0-10303 GCA_035532775.1 Streptosporangiaceae bacterium | reverse complement strand
CTGGCTCTGGGTGGCGCCGAGCCCGACCGTCGGCTCGGAGATCGTCTTCAGCGCGACGTTCAGGACCGTGTTGTCGAGCACGATCGCGACCAGGCTGATAATGAGGACGCACAGCACGACCCACTTGCGCCGGTCAGAGATCATCGGGGGACGCCTATCTGCACGCGGCCGGCCACCGCCGGTTTCGATACGAAACGATATCGTATCGTAATGAAGGGCCTGCGTGCCAGTAGCCGCGGGCGGGAGACGGCGGGCAGCGGCGGACTCAGGACAAGCCCGCCTGCCCTACCGTTAGAAGTCGTCGCATGTCATCATCGAAGCGTCCGGGGACGCCAGCGTGGCGCCACGAGGCATGGAGGATCACGATGACCGCAGGACAAACCCGTCCCTCTGAGCAAGCCGCAACGCCAGCTCAGCCCCAGGCCGCGACCACCGCGCGGACCAGCGAGCCGGAGGCGCTGTATGGCGGTGCCAGCACGCGCCGGATCACCGTACGAGACCTGGCCGCGGCGAAGGCACGGGCCGAGAAATGGCCGATGCTCACCGCCTACGACGCCCTCACCGCCCGCGTCTTCGACGAGGCGGGGATTCCCGTCCTTCTTGTCGGCGACTCCGCCGCCATGGTCGTCTACGGCTACGACAGCACCATCCCCGTGACGGTCGATGACCTCATTCCGCTGACCGCCGCGGTCGTTCGCGGCACCAGGCGGGCGCTCGTCGTCGCCGACCTTCCGTTCGGCTCGTACCAGGTCTCGGTCGAGACAGCGATGCAGACGGCGGTCAGGTTCCTCAAGGAGACCGGCGCGCACGCGGTCAAGCTGGAAGGCGGCCACAGGGTCCTCAGATGCGTCGAGGAACTTGTCGCGGCCGGCATCCCGGTGATGGCCCATCTGGGCCTGACGCCGCAGTCGGTCAACGCGTTCGGCGGCTACCGGGTGCAGGGTCGCGGCGAAAAGGGCGAGCAGCTGATGCAGGACGCGAAGTCGCTGGAGGCCGCTGGCGCGTTCACGGTCGTGCTCGAGTGCGTGCCGGCCGAACTGGCCGCGCGCGTCACCCAGGCGCTGACGATACCGACGATCGGCATCGGCGCGGGGCCCGCCTGCGACGCCCAGGTGCTGGTCTGGCAGGACATGGCGGGCCTGACGCCGAAGGTGCCCAAATTCGCCAAGCGCTACGCCGACGTCGCCGGCCTGCTCGGCCAGGCCGCGCGGGCCTTCGCCGACGAGGTCGTCGCGGGCGAGTATCCGGCGCCGGAGTACAGCTACCGCTGACCCGCCCGGCTGCTACTAGCCGGAAGGGATGGCAGGTATCTTTCGGGCGATCCCGACCTTTCGCTGACCCCGGGCCTTCGGTGGCTCTAGCCTTTCGGGTGGTCCTTTGCCTTTCGATGGCCCGTGCTCCTCGGCGGCACTAGCCTTCGGTGGCATGGACTAGTCCGGTCGGCACGACCCGGGAGGCGAGGTGCATCAGAGACGGCGGGCGCCAGCCCGCCCGGAGCTGACCTGGGACGGCCTGCCGGTCGCCGCCGACGATCCGCACGGCTCGGCCATCATCGTGCGGCGGCCCGACGGCCAGGGCGGCCGAGAGTATCTCCTGCTGCACCGCGCGCACCGGGGACCAGATTACGACGGTGACTGGGCGTGGACTCCGCCGTCTGGCGCCCGGCTGCCCGGCGAGCCGGTCCTGGCGGGCGCGCTGCGGGAACTCGCGGAGGAGGCGGGCATCACCTGCGCGGAGCCGGTTCCGGTCGATCTGTCCGGCCCGTGGGCGGTCCTTCTCGCGGAGGTTCCGGCTCAAGCCAGGGTCCGGCTGGACGCCGAGCACGACCAGTTCCGCTGGGTTTCGGCGGCTGAGGCGCTGAGCCGCTGCCGGCCCGCTAGCGCGACCGCCGGGCTGGCAGCGGCCCACGCTGTCCCACGTCACGATGTGGCGTTCCGTCCGCTGACCCGTGCGGACCTGCCGGAACTGGTCGGCTGGCAGAGCGCGCCGCACGCGATCCGGTGGTTTCCCGAGAATCTGGACCTCGCGGCAGCCGAGCGGAAATACGGCCCTCGGATCGACGGCAGAACCGCCGTGCAGGTGCACGTGGTGCTGGCCGGCGGCCAGCCGTGCGGTTTCATCCAGCACTACCCGCTCGGGGATCCGCCGACCTCCGCCGGACTGGACTTCGCCATCGGTATCGCCCGGCTCACGGGCGTCGGCCTCGGCCCGCAGCTGATCTGGGCGTACCTGCTGAAGGAGGTACTGCCTGCCTGCCCTCGGCTGGAGACGGTCGTTGCCAGCCCGGAGGCCGCCAACGCCCGGTCGATCAGAGTGCTCGCCAAGGCGGGGTTCCGTCCGGCCGACCAGGCTGTCGAAGGCGACCTCCCGGGCCGGCCGGAGTTGCCCTGCGTGCTCGATCGCCGTCACATGCTCGGACCGTGACGACGCTGCCCGTTGCGGGCAGCCAGATATCGGCCAATTCCTGCGGTCCGCCATTCTTTCGGGCAGCATTGAACTTCGTGAATACGGCTCAGGTCGAGGCGCTGCGGACGCTGCTCGCCTCGTCTGGCTGGCTGGAGCGCACCAGGTACTTCGCCCGGGCGCTGCGGGGGCGGTCCAGGACGCCGCACGGGCTGCTGATCGTCGGAACGCCGACGGTCGAACCCTGGCACATGACAGCTCATCTTGCCGACGAGAGCAAGCTGGCCGGGCTGCCCGAGCTGGCCCCGACGCTGGTCCGGTGGGCGCCACCGCCCGTTGCGCCGCCGCATCTGCGGGTCGGCATCGACCGGATCGAACGGGCCGGCCGGTCGGAGACGCTCCTGGTCGTCGGCTCAGATGCGGCGCCTGACGCGCTGCTCGAGCGGGTTGCCGGTGCCAGGAAGGCCGGAGCGGCGATCTTCGCGCTCGACCGTGGTGATGATGAGCTGGACAGTCTCGCGCATGAATCCCTCGCCGTGCGGCCCGACCTGGACCCGGTGTCCTTCGACGGGGTGCAGCATCTGGTGAGCCTGGCGGTCGGCGAACCGGACTACCTGATTGCTGGGCCGCGGAGCCGGCCTGGTCAGCCGGGTCAAGCGGGCCAGCTGCGACTGGCTGACGTCCGAAGCAAGCTCGCCAGGCTGCTGAATGCGGTCAGCGGATCATCTGAGAGCTAGCGGCCGGCCGAGCTAGCGGCCGACCGGCTCACGCTGGATACGGGTCCGGCCTGACCTGGTAGCTGCGGCCGTGCGGGGCAGTCCAGACCAGCACTCCGGGCTCTGGCTGGGTCAATGACCAGCCGGGCGCCTGCTTGACCTGCTGGTGCCTGCGGCAGAGCGGCGCGAGGGTGCCATAACGACACATTGCGTCACCTCAACCGAACTCTTCCAGCCGCCCTAACCCGCTGGCATCACGCAGAACTCGTTACCTTGCGGATCGGCAAGCCAGACGTGGGATTCGTAAGTCTCGACGATGCTCGCCCCGAGGCTGACGAGCCGCACGATCTCGCCATCAACGTCGGCTGTGGCCAGATCCGGGTGAACACGGTTCTTTGCTCGTTTGTGCTCCTGTAGTTAGACAGTCCACAAAACTTCCGGTAGGTAAGAGGGCATGGAGGCGGACCTAGACGACGAGCGCGGACCGTGCACGGAATGCGGCTATGACCCCGGCGACTGCGACGGCCTGGACCACGACGCCTGGTCCACCGAGCACACCGACCGCGCGCCGCACGACTACGAGCCCGAACCCGAGCCGTACGGGACGAGCGAGTTCCTGATCGCCAGAGCCGACCTGTGGGAGATCGACGGCTACCTTACCTGGCCCGCGCCGGACGACGCGTGCGCCGACGTTCCGGGCTGGGGCGTGGCCGAGGTCTGGCAGCGACCTGACGACCCCGAGTGGTGGCCGGAATGGCTGGAAACCGGCCTGACGCTGGACCAGGCCGTAGAGGCGGCCCGGCGGCGGGACATCAACCTCGGGGCACTCCTGGGAAGCATCTGGTAGTCGTGGCGGCGGGTCCTCCGGCTGCACGACCTATGGCTGCTGCACCTCCTGCTGAGCCCGCACTTCTCATCGCTGTAGCAATGCCAGGCACTGCCCGCCTCCCTCGTTTCCGTGCGGGGCAGATAGCCGGGCACTGCTTCCGATCGCGGCCGACCCTCGGTGCATTTCGCGCTGGGGGCTTTCCCGTTCCCCGGGGCGGGTGAGCGCACTTGACGCACAGGATGATAACTGTCACACTTAGCTCTATCAGTCGCACTAATGAACATTATCTCCACTAAGGAGGCGGGGACGTTGCCGCGGGAACTCGGGCCGGTCGAGGTCTGGCTCAGGTGGACCAAGAGCCAGATGTCCATCCACGTCCAGGTCATCCGGGACGACGAGTCCGGGTCCGAGTGGGAGGCCGAGTCGGTCGCCATGCGCGGCGCGCAGCGCGAGATCACGGCCGAGATGATCGACAAGGGCTGGGAGCCCGTCGGCCGGTGGGTCTCCGAGCTTGACGACACCGACGGGACCACCCTGCAGTGCTTCCGCCAGTTCAGGCCCAGGCCAGACGCCCAGGTCGTCTGACTAACCACAGGAAAGGTGAGGGGTTGCCATAGGCACCGCAGCAGAGTCCCGCATGACGCAGTCGTCCGACATCTCAACTCCTGATCCGCCCGAATCCTCACCCGACCTCCGGGTCGCAACGCCGCGATTGTCGGCCTCGAAGCCGCGACGGCATCGGCATCGCCGACATCGGCAACTTCCTCGGCGTCACGATCTTCTCGCTCGTCGCCGGGTTCGACAGCAGCAAGTGGCGCGAGCCGGGGCTCTTCGAGGTAGTCATCGCGCACACTCACGTCCAGCTCGCCGAGCCATCCAGGCCTCCGCCGCATTCGCGCTGGAGACCATCACCGGTTAGCACGCCGACGGCACTCTCGACCGGGTCACGGCCTGAGTCGAGGAGGCCTGCACGTCAGACCACTCACCCGAGCAACGGAGTAACACCGCATGGCAGCGCTTCACGAAGACGGCGGGCGGGCGCAGCTCGACGTTCGGTCTCGCAGGGTCGCGACCATGTGGACGGATGAGAACACCCATGTCCGGGTATCGCACGTGTACGACCAGGGCGGCCGGGACTGCGCGTGCGGTGCATCGCATCTGGACGAGGGCCTCGTGGAGCTGGAGGTCCACAACTCGGACGGCACCGTGGAAGCGGCCGAGGACCAGTACGCGCTCGCATACATGACGGCGGCCGAGGCCCTCGTGCTGGCCCAAGGACGTCAGCGCGCCGCCCAGCTCGTGCTGGAGACCCACGAGGCCCCGGCCGACACCGACCGCGAGCTGCACCGCCTCACTGCTCACCGGTCACAGCAGCTCGGGCCTGAGGCCGAGCAGATCTGACGAGGCCGGAACCCCAGGCTGCACAACAAAATACAACGGATCAGGCGATCCAGGCCGAGGTAGAGGAGGACGTCGGCACCACTAGCTGACGAGCCCGAGAACGGCCAACCAAAGGAGGAGAACTGCACATGCCAGACATCCAGAGGCCTTACGAATCACCAAATGAAGACGATTTCGTGGCACCGGGCGCAAGGCCCTCGCCGCAGCCGGAAGTACGCCGCGACCTCTTCGAGCAGGAGATCAGGGATTCTCGCGAGCCGGGGCCGGAGATGAAGACCACCGAGCGGCCTGCTCCGAACACCGATCCATCGCACGTCCTCCGGAGCGACCAGTTCGAGGACTGACCCCCCATCAGTCTGACCCGGACTTCTCCGGGCCGAGCACAGAGAACATCACAACAACGAAGGGAGGCCCCAATGGCCGCATGACCCGGATATTCCGGGCCGGTCACAAAGAAGGGAAACACAATGGCGCGAGCACTCACCACACAGCAGCGACAGAAGAAGCGCGACAGGGACAACCGCTATTACGCCAGCGAGAAGGGGCAGGCAAACCGGAAGCGCAAGCTGGTCGCGCTGGCCTTGAGTCGGCAGCAGCAGCGGAGTACGGCACCAGGCTGGCCGCCTAACGAATCCCGGACCGGGGGTGACTGGACACGGTGACCGGTCACCCCCGGTCAGTGCGGCGAACAAGATCCGCGAGGCCTTCACCCGGTACATCGTGTTCCACTCCGACTACGCCCAGGCCGAGGCAGGCACCCTGACCCTGTGGACCTTCCACACCTGGGTCTATGACGTGTTTACATCATGGTCACCGCGCCGACGTCGGAGGCCGGAAAGTCCCGCGTCCTCGACGTGCTGGGGCTCCTGGTCCGCAGCCCTAACAAGGTGGTCGACCCTACTCCGGCTGCGCTCTACAGCGACATCGACGAGCTGCGGCCTACCGTGCTGCTGGACGAGGCTGACGTGCTGCGCGAGAACAAGGCGATGAAGGTTGTGCTCAACGCCGGGTTCCAGCCTGGTACCCCGAAGCGGATCAAGGGAAAGGCCTATGAGCTGTTCTGCCCCAAGGCGTTCTCCGGGATCGCGGGGGACCGGCAGCCGCTTACCGACGCGACCCTGAGCCGCAGCATCCAGATCCCGATGCGGCGAAAGGCCCCGCACGAGTACGCCGAGCCGTTCCACAAGGGCACCGCGACCGAGGAGCTGGCCCCGCTGAAGGGCGGCCTGGAAGCCTGGGCCGAGAGCGCCCGGCGCGCTCTCTACAGTGCGACCCCATGGATGCCGGACGGCCTGAGCGACCGCCAGCGTGACTGCTGGGAGCCTCTTCTTGCGATCGCTGACCTGATCGGGAGTAAGTGGGGGTCCGCGGCGCGCGACTGGGCTGTCAGCCTCACTCGCGCCATCCCCAAGACGCCAGACGAGGGCGTCCAGATCCTGAGGGACGTGCGGCGAGTGCTCGAAGACGCTGACTTCAGCGACGTGACCTGGATCGCCACGAAGGCCCTCGCCGACCGGCGCAACGGGCTGGAGACGCGCGAGTACGCCGATGACCTGTCGACGGTCCAGCTCGGCCGCCGCCTGGCCGGGTTCGGGATCAACGCCGACCACAGCCCGAGAAGAGAGGGCGGCAGGAACTCGGCCGCCCAGCGAGGGTTCACCATCCGGGTCCGCAAGGGTGGCGAATTCACCGGCCCTGGCGTGACGCATTCACTCGATATGACGTGTAGCACCTGTTGCACCTGTTGCACGGCCCGGCATACGCACCTGGTGCTGACGGGAGAACCCGGACATTCGCGGCGAACTTCCGACCCACGCTGTTCCGGCACAATGGATGACATGCTCGTGAATCCGCTACCGGGGACCAGCCCGGAGCAGCTCCAGAAGACCCTGCAAGAGCAGCACGTCGCAGTCCTGAATGCCTGGTCCGCCCATAGCGGCAATGCGCAGGCCAGCCTGGGCGCATATCTTCAGTGGACCACGAACGCCGTGCAGCACCTCGCCAGCTCCCAGGCCCCGAGAATTGCTCTTAGCTGAATGGCTTAGGAATGGCGCGCGAGCGCCTACTGAATAGACCAGCCGGAAAATGCCGGGGCTTGCATTTAAATCGAAGGGTACCCACCATCACCGTCGCATGGGAAAGCCTTCCAAGCCACGGGCAGATGTCGGACGCGAGCGCGGCGGCGATCAGGAAGAACGCGGGCGCCGGAATCCGCAGGCGCTCGCTGGCCCGGCTCGACAGCACCGCCGCGATACCAGCCAGCGCGGCCACCAGAACCGCCAGGCCGAATGAGTCGACGCCACCCATCAGCGCTCATCGGCGCGCACCGACGTCACCTGCCGTTCCATTGACAAAGAATCTCACCAGCCAAGTCTCCGGCGGAGACCGCAGGCTGAAGTCCGGCACGTTGCTGCGATCGCTCGCCTTCACCGTCGGAGCCGACGCGTTCAGCCTCAGCTTCGACTTGACCGGCCTCAGCGGGAACACCTCCCTTGACCTTGCGAAATACAACTCGGACGTGACCCAGCTCCGGCAGTACTGCAAGGGCTGATGCAGCCGTTTTCGGGCGAGGAAAGAGCCCATGGGCATGCATGCGCGGCAGACGTACTATGCGCTCGCGTCCGTCCCTTTCTGGCTCGAGGGAGTGTTGGCGGTCATAGGAATCTGCCGCTGGCGGCCATCAGGAACTGCCCGGAGGCGGTCAGTACAGTCACTGAATCTGACTGCTGAATACGCGGCTGCGCCTGGCCCGCAACCCGGAGTCAGCCCTCCTGCTGGCTCCGTGACTGACGCATGCGCTCCAGCTCCTCACGCGCCTGCCTGACCTGGCCCTCAAGGTCTTCCAGGTACTCGGCCAAGTCCTGCTCACGCGGCTCCCGCCCGGGGCGTCCCCGCCAATGGTGCCCGTACATGGGACCATACGGTCCCGGGCCGTACGGTCCAGGCGGAGGCGGCCCGTATTCGTAGCCCTCATGGTGCCAAGGACCGTACCAGTGATGCCAGTGCCGGTGACCACACCAACAGTTCATTTCCGCCTCCTCTGCGTGCCTGATGGAGGTTCCGCGTCGACACGATGTCGCGTCGGGCGGCCCTCTTGCTCCGGCTCTTGACAGGCTGTCCCGGATGACCGGCGGCCTGCCAGAGGCGAAGGTCCTCCCGGGCGCGGGGAGGTGGCAGCGGGTGACCGTGCGGCCGATGACCGGCACCCTGGGACTTGGCCGGTTCGTGTGGGGCACGCGCCGTCGGCCGTGCCCAGAGCCAGCAGGATCCACGCGGGTGCGGCCCGCTGCAGATCGCGGTGACGACGGCCGTCAGCGGCAAGATCGCCACGACTCTGTCGCGGGAACCTGCCGGTGCCGCACACCCGGAGTCGACGCCAGCCTCGGCGTACAGCTGGGCGCACCGCATGTAATCCCCGAAGCTCCATCCCTGGAGCACCGCCCCCGTGAATGCTCAGCAAGACCCAGGCGACGACCTGGATGTGCGAGAGCGCCTGGAGGCGCTGGAGGAACTGCTTCGATACTGCGCGGAGAATTGCCAGCGCAAAATCGCGGAGCTGGAATCTGAGATCGCTCGTATCGCCGCCAGCCTTCCGCACGGCCGTCCCTTACGTCGGGGAGAAGCACGGGCGGCCTGTCCGGTCATGGCCAAGCCAGACCAGTGCCGCCGGGTCGCTGCCCCTAGACCTGCATGCCGTATCGTCGATCGCCATGATCAGCGCGGCGGGCGGCACACCTGCGCCAGCCGACGGGCGTGCCCGGTGACGCATCTGGCCTGGTGGCCGTTCATCGTGCTGGCCGGGGCTGGCGTGGGGATCTGCACGGGGTTGTTCGGAGTCGGGGGCTCATCGCTCGCGACGCCGGTGCTGGCACTGCTCGGAGCGCCTGGGTTGATCGCCGTCGCCTCGCCGCTGCCCGCCACCATCCCCGCCGCCGCGATCGGTGCCGTTCCTTACATCCGGTCGCGCGAAGCCCGGCCGCACGCTGCCGCCTGGTCGATCCTGGGCGGCATCCCCGGCACCGTCGCCGGGGCGCTCCTATCGCATCTGGCTGGCGGCCCCGTGCTGCTGATCGCCTCCGGCGTCGTGCTCATCGTGGTCGGCCTTCTGGTGATCCAGCCCATCAACGAGGCCGCCCGCGAGAAAGGCGCCGAACGGCGCCGCAACCGGACACTGCTGGTGGCGACCATGGCGCTAACCGGGGTCTTCACCGGCCTGCTCGCCAACGGCGGCGGGTTCCTCATCGTCCCGATCTACCTGCTGATCTTCGGGCTGCGCATGCGGCAGGCGGTCGGCACCAGCCTGCTGGTCATCACCGTGCTGGCCATCCCGACACTGGCAACGCACTGGGCGCTCGGCCACATCAACTGGGTCCTAGCCGCCGAGTTCGCCCTCGGCCAGTTGCCCGGCAGCGCCGTCGGCAGCCAAATCGCCCACCACGTAAAAGGACCGGTGATCCGCCGCGCCTTCGGGTGGTTCCTCGGCGCCTTCGGGCTGTTCTTCACTATCGACCAGATCGTGGCCCACTTGCGCTGAACCTGCAGACCGCCGTCGGCCCGATCGCCGGTCGAATCGCCGTGTCGGTCGCAGGCCCCCTTCATCACCCTGTTCGAGCACAGCCTGACGAAGCTCTCGGGTTCAGCGATGAGTAACGACCGCACAGCCGCTAGGAGCGCCCCGAAGCCCGTACAGCGCCGTCTAGTACTACAGCGACTGCCTGTGATTGTTGAGTCTTCGGTTGTAATGGCAGCGCCGGGCGGTGGCCTGGCGGGCCCGGCGCCAGTCTGACCAGTGCTCGTGGTGTTCCCGGTCGCAGGTGATCCGGGTGGCGAGGCTGAACAGGCGGCGGGTCTCGCCGGCGGTCAGGGCGATCATTTCCCGGCCGTTACCGCCAGTTATGAGTCCTGGCGGGCTATATGTTCTCGGCGGGGCGAACGGTTGCCCACAGGCCGTGGG
>DATKQH010000153.1:0-3704 GCA_035532775.1 Streptosporangiaceae bacterium | reverse complement strand
GCGTCGGCCGCGCGTGCGGCACTGCCTCCCGAGGAGATCGAGGAGGAACGCCAGTTCGAGGAGCGCCAGAATGCTCTCCTTGCGCGGCTCGGCCACTCCCGTGCCCGTCGGCGCGCCCGCTCAGAGGTTCCCCGCGAGATCACCGACGAGGCGATGGTCGAGTTCCTTGCGCTTCTTGGCCCTGACCTCGGCGACCAGGGTGAGGGTATCCTCCGTCGGATCGCGCGGGACGCACCGTCGTGGCTCCACCCTGCGGTGGAGGAACTGGCCACCGGCCGTGCGCTCGCGTCCTACCGGCGCGGGTTCCTCGCCGAGCTGACTGAGGCCTACTACATTGACGAGGAGGAAGACGGGTCTGGCTTCCACGAGGACGGTATCAGGCGCCACCAGTCTCGCTCCTTCGGCGTGACGCCCCTGGCAGCATGGAACCGCGGGCCGTTCGTGGTGCTCTTCCAGACCGATTTCCGCAATGGCGTCGCCGTGCTCAATCGCATGCTCAACCACGCTGCCCTCGCCCGTGCCCGCTCCCTGGCGGGCCTCGACAGGTACGGCGACCCGGTCGATGACAGCGAACTCGACGTCTACCGGACGGAACTTGGCATCACCGGGACCGGCGTCGTCTATGTCGGCGATGACCATGTGTGGACCTGGTATCGCGGCATCGGAGTCGGCCCCCACCCCTGCATGAGCGCGCTTGAGGCACTCGAGCGCGTCTGCGATCAGTTGGCCGCAGCCGGCGTCCCGCTCGCGAACATCGTCGCCGTGCTCCTCGATGGCTGCGAGAACCTCGCTATGCCCGGCCTCGCCGTCGGACTGCTCGTGCGCCATCTCGAAGACGCTGGCCGCCTGCTCGACCGGTACCTGGCAGAACCAGACATCTGGCACCTGGAGTTCGCGCGGCTCACCCACGAGAGCAGCGGGCTGGCGGCTTCCTCCGATGGCATCGTCCAGGCTGAGCGCCGCGGGTGGTCCCTGCGCGAGGCCGGCATGCTGCTTGTCCTGAACGCTGACGACGCGCGAGCCGACGAGCTCCGCGCAATAGGCGGACAACTGGTCGCGGCCGCCCGCCGGGTGGCGACAGAGGCGCTCGGCGCGGGTGCCGATGAGGCAGCCGCAGAGCGGTTCCTCGCCACCGTGCGATCCTGGGCGAGCGGCCTGGACCGGGCGACCTACGAAGCCCAGCAGGCGGAAGGCGGGATATACGTCCAGAGCACGCCGCCTGACGATGTCGCCGCGGCCTTGCGGCACAACGGCGAAGAGTTGGAGCGGGCGGGCGAGGCAACCCGCCTCATGGTCCGCTACTACATAGAGCCGCTCAAGGGGACGGCTTTGCCCTTGAGCGCCGAAGATCTCGCAGCAGACCTGCTTGTGGCCGAGCAACTCCTCGACAGCCCGCCCGACTACAGCCCCGGCGGCCCATGGGACGCGCCGGCGGCCGTCGCCGTTACAGCGCTGACGGCCAGCATCATCTCCGGCACGGAACTGCCTGCCGAAGCCCTGCGCTTTGCCGCTGAGACCATGATTCGCATCGGCGAGGGAGCGGTGGAGCCGCACCCGTTCGAAAACGAGGGCTCGTACTTCGAACAAGGAGCCGACCGCAGCGCGGCACGCGCGCTTCCCCTGCTCATCCTGCCGGGCGCGACGGAGCTTCGCGCCAGCCTGGACGGCGGGGACGGGTCTGAAGCGTACGCGCGCGTGGCCGCGGCGGCGGGCGGCATCGCCCGGTCCCTGCCCAACGAGGTCCGGGTAAATCTCGCGCGCGGTCTCGACCGGGTATGGGAGGCCCCGTGCGCAAAGGACGGGACGTGTCATCACGGCACTGCGTTCCAGCTTGCCGTGGAGACGATGCGCGGCTGCGTCTTCGGGCCGTGGAACCTGGACACCGGTAAGCGCCAGCTCATCGAGCTTGCCGACCCTGTCGACCGGACGCTCGCGGGCACCGCGGGCAGCGAAATCCACTTCTCCCGCCTGGACGCGGCGATCCGGGCGCTCGCCCCGGCCGCCCAGGCCGACGTCTGCGTCTCCGGCCACGCCCGGGAACTTCTTACGGTGCTGCTGGCCGCGCACCGACGCTCCTTGCTGTCCTACGACGATGACATGGACGACCGCGGCACCCACGCCCTGATCGCCGCCAGGGCACTGATGACCATCGCGGCCGACGGCGACGACGCGCCTGTTCACGAGCACATCGATGCCTATGCCGACAACCCGCCGCTTCTGCTGAACCTTCTCCGGGCGCTGTCGGCAGCGGGTGAGGAAACAGCCGACCGGGCCGCGACCGCTGCATGCATCTGGCCGTCCGTCGTCGCGCACGTCATCGACCTGGACCAGGCAGGGCACACTCCGTTTCGCGATCGGTACCACGGCAACTACGCACTCGCCTCGCTCATCCCGAACGCAGCCGGCGAGGTCACCTTCCTGTATCGCGAACTCGCCGGGGTGCCGGTCGTCTGGTGGCAGCCACTCTCCTGGCAGGACACCGTCGAGCAGTGGCTTCCCCTGGCGGAGGGCGACCCGACATGCGTCGACCACTTGATCGGCTTTGTGCGCCCACTGCCGCCGGAGGATCAGGCGCGCGTCGGCCTGCCGTGGATAGAGAGGCTCGTCCTTGCCAGTCCTGGAAGGGTGGCGAACCGCACCTTCCTGCTATCAGCATGGCTAGTTGAAATTCGTCAGCCCGCATCCGACGCCGGCCTACTGCCCGACTGGCAACGCATTGTCGATGCCCTCGTCGTCGCCGGCGTCGCGCGGCTCGCGCCGTACTCAGAGTAGTGACCAAGGATCGACACCTCGAAGGGTAACCAGTCGGGGCCCCCCTTTGATCTGCGGCGTGTCGGTGCTGGCGTCCAGTTTGTGATCATGGTTTGGTTCGGGGATGCCGGAGCCGGAGCAGCCGTCGTACGAGGAGCTGGCTGCACGGAACGCGGAACTGGCGGCGCGGGTCGAGGAACTGCTGGCAGTGGTGGCGGAGCAGGCCGCGCTGATCGAGTCGCCCTTCTAAGCAGCCTGATCGCATCTGCAGATCGTGACTAGACCAGCGAACAGATCGGTCAGATAGGTATCGCACTTTCACTCGCGCTAATCAACCTGATCAGGCGCCATATCGGCGGGGATGTGTGCCACGCTGCTGGCTTGGGCCGATCCCGCAGCCTGAGACCCGCGGCAGGGACCGACGACGGACCCGGATCGCCGAATCGGCGCTTGAGAACCGTCAGGTGCAAGCGGCACGCGCGACGCGCATATCAGCCATTCCGGTGCGCAGCCTGGTCCGCTCAGAAAGGGGGTTGGCCGACGCATCAGGGCCGCCGCCGTCCGCTCTGTGTCCTCCGTGTGTCCCGCATTCCGGGATCCGTGCGGGGCCACGGGGCAAGGACGCGAACGGCCGCAGACGGGACCGGTGGGAGCGGTTACGCTGACCGTCCATCCGGCTTGCTGGCCGCTGATCAGGGTGCGGATGATGCGCTTGGGCCCGGCGGGACATCCGCCGATGCCGCAAGCCCGTTCACGAAGGCGCGTCTGCTGATCTGTAAGGGCGCGTTGTCACCGTAAGTCTGCGTCAGGCCGGCGACGCCGAGTGACCCGGCGAGGAACGCGAGCTCGTGCCGCAGCAGCTGGCTGTCGGTGTCGGTCGGCATGTGGGTGGTGCCGGACAGCGGCAGGACCTGGTGCGGGCGGCCGGCCGCGAGCAGCGCCGCCGACATCCG
>DATKQH010000152.1:0-24160 GCA_035532775.1 Streptosporangiaceae bacterium | reverse complement strand
GAGCCCCCTTACGGAATCGAACCGTAGACCTTCTCCTTACCATAGACCAACATGAAGTTCCTCAGCCTGCCGCACAGTCGCTAACCAGGCGGAACGCTGACTCTCAGTAGCAGCCACGGGCTCACGCAAGTCCGCACTAGGTGGCTGGTGTTAATCAGCGGCTTGCGCTGCTTGTACCAGCCGGCGTCGAAGGCCGGCGGGCGGCCTCCGGCCCGGCCGCGGTTGCGGCGGTGCTTCTTCTGGTCTTCCCTGACCGGGATCACCGCTGTGATGCCGTGCTGCCGCAGCCAGGCGCGGTTCGCGGCGGAGGAGTATGCCTTGTCCGCCATCGCCCGGCCTGGGCGGCGCCTCGGCCGTCCTTTCCCGTGGCGGCGGATGCTGATGGCCTGCATCAGCGGGATGAACTGCGGGGAGTCGCCGTCCTGGCCGGGGCTGGTGAGCCGGGCGACAGGCCGGCAGCGCAGGTCAGCGGCCATGTGGATCTTCGTGGTCAGGCCGCCGCGGGAACGGCCGGTGCCCTCCCGGCCGGATTTCCTGTCATTCGATAGTGCCCCCTGTGCGGTCATCGGCGGCACGGACGCGGCGGGCGCCGGCCGCATGCTGACGGGCCCGCGCGACCGTCGAGCCGGCGCTGACCGTCCAGTCCCTGCCCTCAGCCTCATCGCACCCGGCCCGCAGCCGGTCCAGGATCGTCTCCCAGGTGCCGTCCAGGGACCACCGGCGGTGCCGGTTACAGACCGTCTTCCAGTTCCCGGAGCCGTCAGGCAGGTCCCGCCACGGGCAGCCCGCCCGGGTCCGGAAGAAGATCCCGCTGATCACCTCCCGGTGATCAGCCCGCCGGCCCCCGCGCGGCGGGTCGGAGGGCAGGAGCACCCGCAGGCGCTCCTGCTCCTCATCGGACAGGTCATGACGATTCAGGCGATCAAGCACCGTACTGATCTACACGACCTGGCCTCAAAGATCCACGGGACACGCCCTAGTGGTCACCCCTGATCGGGGCACGATCGCCGCGCTTGCCGCATGTCTTGACCGCATCGCCGTGGACGCGCGCAGCCGTGGCCTCACGTTGTCCCCGGCGATCACGAGACCGGATCCTGACTGTGGTCGAGCGCAGCAGAATACGCAGCGGTCAGCGCGCGCCGGGAATGCACGTGCACCAGCTGCCTCAGATATTCCGGAGAGCAATCCCCGTCAGGCATCGGCTCGCATGCCAGGGCCGTTTGCCAGGCGCAGTGGTCAGCGCGATTGCCGAAGTCTCCGGCGCTTGCGCCCGCGAGAAGACCGGCAGCTTCTGCGCTGACCGGGACGGAGCCCACCGATCCTACGACCAGCCGTGCCTGCGACACCGCGTCCTGGGAAAGCTGGACCATGGCGGCGACGGTCACGACTGGCCGCTCGTGCAATTTCATGCGCACGTGCGCAAACCCGGTCGCGGCGGGCCGGGCGGGAAGGTCGACGGCAACGAGGAGTTCGCCATGCTCAAGCGCGGTCTGGTAAGGGCCGGTAAGGAACTCCGCAGCGGGTATGCGCCTGCTGTCTTCTCTTTTTTGGCAGAGGATCGAAGCGCCCGCCGCGATCAGGAATGTCATCGGATCCGAGTGCGGATCAGCGAAGCACAGGTTGCCACCGAGCGTGCCGACCGACCGCACCCTAAGGTTGGCCAGCGCAGAGTGCATCGCGGCCATCTCCGGACACCATGCCCGCAGCTCCGGCGAGGTCTCCATCTCATCGTGAGTGGCTGCCGCGCCGATTCTGAGGCTGTCGCCCTGCCTGGCTATCGCACGCAGGCCGACAACGCTCTTCAGATCTACCAGGTGGGCGTAATTCGCCAGCCCCAGCTTCATCGCAAGCAGCAGTTCAGTGCCGCCACAATAGGCCGCGGCATCATCGCCAAGATCGACCAGCAGGCGCGATGCCTCCTTGACCGACCGCGGGCGGTGAACGGCGAACGGCGGCAGCTTCATATCCTCACTCGCCTCGGCGCGTGCCGACATCGATGTACCACAGGACCTGTGAACGGTCGATGACGAGCGATCCGCCATCCAGAATGTAAACCTTCTTGGCAGTCATCAGAACTTCGCCTCCCGACCTCTACAGACCCGGCAGAGCTTTGCGGACCGCGATTAGGCCTGAGGCGATCTCCGCCCTCCGCTCGCGGACCTCCTCCTCGGTGTACTCGTAGATGCCACCGAGGGTTTTCATCCCCAGCCGCTTGCTCGCGATCCGCTCCCTAACGAACCGCGGTACCTCGGCGGAATCAGACAAGTCGGGGTTGAGGTACGACGCCACGCTCTCGTAGATGTCAAGGCCAGCCATATCCAGCAGGCGCATCGGACCTATGACCGAGAGCTTGTAGCCGATACCCCATTTGACACAGGTATCCATATCGGCCTCGGTGATGATGCCCCGCTCGACAAGGGACAGGCACTCGCGCAGGATGGCATACAGGATCCGGTTCTCGACGAACCCGGGAACCTCCTTCTCGACGACGGCCTCGTAGCCGAATGCCCCGATGATGGCGACCACTTTCGCGCGTACATCGTCGCCCGTGTGCTGGCCAGGCACCACCTCGATCATGGGGATCAGGTGCGGCGGGTTCGACCAGTGCATGCCGATCACGCGCTGCGGATGCCTCAGCCCTTTCGCGATCTCCGAGATGGGAATCCCGGACGTGTTCGTGGCGAGGATGGCGGTTGCCGCGCAGTGCTCCTCGAGATTCGCGAAGACCTCGCGTTTGAGCTCGATCTTCTCCGGCACCGCCTCGAGGACTAGGTCCGCGCCGGAGACCGCAGCCGGGAGATCGACCTCGAACGAGACGGATCCGCCCGGCTGCGATGGCACGCCCAGTCGATCAAGTACCTGCGCGGCCAGTTCCGTCGCGGCCTTTGCCTGGCCCAGAACCTCTGCGCTGATGTCGTTCAGCTTGACCTGCGAGCCCGAGCGGGCAAGCACCGCCGCCATCCCTGGGCCCATCGTGCCGGCGCCGACAATCGCCGAAGCTCGTGGAACCGTCACTTTCCTGCCTCCGTCGTCGCTTGTTTCAGTTCCTGGATCCGTCGCCACACTCGCTCGGGTGTCAACGGCAGGGTGTTCATCGGCACGCCGGCGTCGGCCAGCGCGTTGACGATGGCAGCCGGGATCGCGGCCAGCACCCCCTCACCGCATCCCTTAGCCCCAAACGGTCCTGGGCCGTCGCCGTTCTCCACAATCGTGCAGCTCATCACGCCCGGCATGTCTTCGAAGGACGGCACACGGTAGTCGAGCAGGGTGTCGTTCAGCAGGATGCCGTCTGGGGTATATCGCATCTCTTCGAACAGCGCGTTCCCGATCCCCTGGAGCGTCCCGCCCTCGTCCTGGCGCACGACGAGCTGCGGATTGATGGCCTTGCCGACATCCGCGACGCTGGATGTCCGCAGCACGCTGACGACGCCAGTATCTTTGTCCACTTCGACCTCGGCGCCGGCTACACACACTTCCCAGAAGACCGGGCCTTCCGCATAAGACCCGGTTCCCGCTTCAGGCTGGACCCGCCCTTGCCCTACCAGCTCGCCGCCGGCGAAGCCGAACCGTGCGCTGATAAGCTCCTGATGGGTCGCAGAGCGTGAGCCGCTGGCGATGGCGCCCTCCTCGAGCCGCAGCATCGAGGGCGGGGCCTCAAGCACGATCGACGCCGTCTCGGTAAGCGCGTCAAGCACCTCCTGGGCAGCGCGTTGGACCGCTTTGCCTGCCACCGTGGTCGACCTGCTGGCTCCGGTCGACCGGTCGTAAGGCGTGTACCTGGTGTCCGTTCCCCGGACCAGCACGCGGTCGACTGGCGCCCGCAGGACTTCCGCTGCGATCTGCGCCATCACGGTCCGTGCGCCCTGCCCTAGCTCCGTCGTCCCCACCAGAACCGTGACTCCGCCGTCGGCGCCCATGCGCACGGTGGCGGCGGAGACGGGGTGCGCACCCGCGGCGAGCAATCCCACGGAAACCCCCCGCCCGCGCCCGTCGGTCCTCGGCTGGTCCCAACCGACCGCCGCGGCGGCCTTCTCCACGTCCCCGACCAGATCCGCGTCGAGCGGCTTGCCGCCGGGACGGACCTCTTCGCCAGGACGCAGCAAGTTCTTCCGGCGGATATCGACCCGATCAATGCAAAGCCGCCGGGCCACTTCGTCAACCTGTGACTCTCCGATCCACTGGAGGTGCGCGGCCCCGAAGGCCCGGTACGATCCGGCCGGCCCCGTGTTGGTGTAGACGCAGTATGCGTCCACCGCGACGGCGCTCCAGCGGTACGGTCCCGGTGCGGCGTCTCCGGCGGTAGCAGTGACCCGCGGACCGTTGTCCGCGTACGCGCCCGTATCGAGCCGCAGTTCGACTGCCCGCCCCAGCAGCGTGCCATCGGCTGCAGCGGCAGTCCGCATCCCGCATGTCATGTTGTGCCGACGGGTTGTGACCATCGATTCGTCCACCCTGTTGAGGATGCGAACCGGTCGGCCTGCCTTTCGTGAGATGGCCGCAGCGATGGGCTCCATTTTCGTGTAGGACTTGCTCCCGAAACCGCCTCCCAGGAATGGCACGATCACGTGGACTCGGTCAAGCGGCAGCCCGAACAACTCAGCGATCTCCTGCCGGACCAGGAACGGATGCTGGCAGGTGGACCAGAGGATGATCTCATCGCCCCGGTGATCCGCGATCGTCGTGTGCGTTTCCATTGAGTACTGGTAGACGGCGGGAAACGAGTACTCCCCGGTCACGATCACCGCGGCGGCGGCGAACGTCCGCTCGAGGTCCCCCCGTTCGATCGCATAGCGGTAACAGATGTTGCCCTCGCGTTCGGGCAGCCGACCCAGGCCATGGGCAGATCCCGGGCGGGTAGGTTCGGTGTGGATCAGCGGAGCGCCCGGGTCCAGGGCGGCTTCCAGTGATGCCGCTATCGGCAGCACGCCGTAGTCCACGTCGACGCGCGTGACGGCGAAGTCAGCGGCCGCCTGTGTCGTCGCCGCGATCACGGCAACTGGTTCGCCGACGAAACGCACCCGATCGATCGCGACGATCGGGCGGTCGCGGAGCGCGTGCCCGTAATAGGGATCCAGGTCCGAGAGGTCGGCACCGGTAAGCACTGCCGCGACACCATCGACCTTCTCGGCCGCTGACGTGTCGATAGCGAGCAGCCGGGCATGAGCAACCGAGCTGCGCACGACTGCGCCGTAGAGCATCCCGGGCACGCGGATGTCGGCGGTGAACTCGGCCTTGCCGGCGAGCTTGGATCTTCCGTCTGCCCGCTCCACTGCTCGGCCGACAATGCCAGACGGGCGTTGCCCCGCGGCGGTTGCCACGGCATCCGGACTCACGACGGCGCGCCTTTGCGGGACACCTTCAGGATGTCGGTGACAGCCTCGAGGATCGAGTGATAACCGGTGCAACGGCAGAGGTTGCCGCTCATCGCACGGCTGATCTCCGCACGGGACGGATCTAGGCCACGGTCGGCCAGCGCCTTGGCGGTCAGGATCATTCCAGCGCTGCAGAAGCCGCATTGGACGGCCGCATGGCACATGAATGCCTCCACAGCGACCTGAAGGAAATCAGTGCCAGCCAGGCCCTCGATGGTCTCCACCCGCCGGCCGTCGATGTCACACGCCAGGAAGCAGCACGAGCTGACGGGCGCCCCGTCGACAAGAACGGTGCACGTGCCGCAGACTTCCACCTCGCAGGACTGCTTGACGCTGGTGAGCGCGAGTTCCTCGCGAAGGAAATCCAGCAACAGCTCATTGGGGGAGACCATGCCCTCGAACGGGCTGCCGTTGATGACCGCTGAAATGTGCTCGGTCACGGCAGGTCCGCCGCCCCAGTGCCGTTGACCATTCGACACCAGGCCATCCAGTACTCGTCGGTGAATTCGGCCTGGTACTTCGTCGCGGACAGCTCGCCGACTACCTCGTCAGGGATAGGCACCAGGGCACCGAGTGTCCGGGCCACGAACTGCAATCGCGCGGCGCGCTCCAGGGTGATGGCGGCAAGCACGGCCCAGCGGATGTCCTCGCCCACCACGAGGATCCCGTGGTTGCGTAGCAATACCGCGCGCCCTGAGCCGAGAGCCTGCGCCACCGCCCTGGCATGGGCGGGAGTAGTCACCAGCCCGGCGGTGCCGTCGAAGACTGGCACTCCGTCCGGAAACAGCAGCCCGTCATGGGAGAGCAGCGCCAGTGGCTGATCGGTCGCACCGAGTGCGATCGAGTGCAGCGGATGAGTATGGATCACAGCCCCGACGTCAGGACGGGCACGATACGCCTCAGTATGCATGACTGTCTCGAGGTGCGCGCCCGTCGTCAGGTAGCCCTCCTCCTCGTCCAATGCAATCGGGATGATGTCGCGCGCGAGAACATCGCGGAGGGCCTTTCCCTTCCGCTTGATGTGGATGGTGCGTCCGTCCGGCCCGCGGACGCTCGCGTGACCCAGTGTCAGGTCCTCATGCCCGAATTCGGCGACGATCCGGCATGCGAGCGCCACCTGCTGCGCCGCCTCAGCCGCACTAACCGGGGGGTGCCCGCTGACCTGTCCCATGCCCTGATCTGTCACCGCCGGGGATCCCGGCGCTCCGTGGGCGGATAGTCAGGCGACGGAAACGAGAAGACCATCGCAAGGTCCTCATCGGAGTCGTTGATGACCGTGTGCCACATCCGTGCCGGGATGAACAGCGCCTGGCCAGCGCGCACCCCGAGCTCATCGTCCTCGAACCGGATGACGCTCCTGCCGCTCACCACGAAGGCCAGTTCCTCCACTGAATGGGAAAGGTCGGCGGCTACCAGCCCTGCCTTGAAGATGGAGTACCCGATTGTCGAGGAGTTTCCCTCGACCGTGTCTGCCGTGACGAGAAGCCTTGACCAGCTGCCCATCGGCAGCAGCACAGGATCCACGTCCTCGAGCGAGACCACCTTTGCCCGGCTCACAGTTGCCAGATTCCGTCCTTGACGATGTACTCGCCCGTGTCCATGATCTGCAGAGTCACTTTGTGGCAGACCCCGTCCAGGTGCAGGACGCTCTTGTTCTGGCCGCCGGGATAGCAGTTCTGGTTGTCTCCGAGAGCGAAATGAACGGTTCCCTTGCGGCCCTTCTCTGATGGCGAGCCAATGGGCGCGAAGTCGCTCGTTCCGAAGGCGAACTCGGCCACCACCTCGGTGCCGCTTACTCCAGCGATCACGTCCCGGAGTCGGCTGGCCTCCTCCCGGCCCTCGATAGCGCGGTACCGGCCGTCCTCGACATGCCAGGTAATCGGATACTCAACGTGCCCGGGAACGCCGATGCCGAGCATGTTGCCATCGATGACGATCGTCCCGTTTGTCTGGTCCTCCACGGCTGCGTAAGCCACTTCGCCCCACAGCGGCGCCGGCCCCATCATCGCGCCGGGGAGCTTGACGGGCACGACCTCCAGCGCCGGGCGACGTTCGATGCTCACTTCGACGTCGGTGCCCGCAGGCGACGTCACCCGCACTCGCTTCTTTCCTTCGAGAAGCGAGATTGCCGACTTGGCGTTGCCGATCGTGCGCTCGATGTCCTCGACGCTGATCGGCCAGCGCCCGAACCCCTCCTCGATCGACCCGATCCGAACCTGATTGGCGACCGACTCCTTGACTGCCGGAACGTGAGCGAAGCGATTCGCCCATTCCAGGTTGGTCATGATGATAATCTGATCCGAGGTCACCATGGCCTTGTGCAAGTTGCGCGGCGGCACCATCGGAAAATGGGTGTCTTGCAGCGCCCTGCGGATCTGGGTTTCGTTGTTCGCGACGATCGGCCAGCCGCCACGCTCGGACACGACGGTCGCCACCATGTCCGCCTCTTCCTTTCGGCGGTCGTCCGTGATGATGGTGACCACATCGTCCTCTTTCACGCCGAAGCAGACATCGACCACCAGCTCCGCTGACTTGCGCATCTGCGCTTCCGTGCGAGGTTCCTCTGCCATCTGAATGGACCTCCCCTACTCGGTATTGGCGGTTGACTGCTCGCGCTCGCGAAGAACGGGAAGCACCTCCGTGGCGAAACGCTCCACCTGACCGAACTGGTCGAGATCCCCGAACCGGCAGATGAAATGGTCGACCCCTGCGTCGCGGAACTTTTTGAACCACTCCGCAATGGTCTCTGGATTTCCCACCGGACCCCAGTTGGAGAGATCCACGGACTTGCTAAGCTCCGGGTAGTAGCTGGAAATGTACTGGCCAAAAGCGCTGGCGGCCTGATCCTTCGAGTCGCCGATATTCATCGTCACCTGATAGGAGACGGTGAAGCCGGAGAAGTCCGCACCGAGATCATCCGCCGTCTTCCTGAGCTGCACGACCTGCTCTGAAACCTCTTCGGGATGCTCAGCCCGGCAGCAGGTCATCCAGCCGTCGCCATAGCGGATCACCCTGGTGCACGCCGTCTCCATGCGCCGCCTGGCCACGTCCGGCCTGATGTCGCCCGTTAGCCGGATATTGGAGACAACCCACAACGGCGGCGGCTTCTGCAGCGGGGCGAGCGGCGCCATCTCCGTTCCGGAGTAGAAGGAGACGTCTTCGAACGCGAAGTGCTCGCCGTGGTAGGTCACCGACCCGTCCGTCCACAGGGACCTCAGCACAGCGAGCCCTTCCTCGAAGATGCGCGCCCGGTCCTTGAAGTCGAGCCCGAGTGCCTCGAACTCCCTTCTGACGCCCAGTTCGGGGTTGCCCATGCAGGCCCCGAGGATCGTCCGCCCGCCGCTGAGATGATCCAGCGTGGCCCATTCGAGAGCCAGGTAAAGCGGGTTTCGCGTGGACGTGACGAGGCATGCTGTGCCGAGCCGGATGATTGAGGTTCGCTGGGAAAGCGCCGCCAATAGGCTGATGGGCTCGAATCTCGGCTTGGAGAAGAGGCTGTCGCCCACCCAGACCGAATCAAAACCCCTTTGCTCGGCCAGTACGGCGAGGTCAAGCAGATCGGCGAGCGAGTAGCCAGAGGTAATGAGAGGTTCGCGGTTATTGAGGTTGACGCCGAATTCCACACAAACCCCATTTGTCTGCGTAACCACCTGAATCGTCATGCCAGACCGCATTGCCGCGAAGCGACGGTTTCCGCTTCCAGCGTAGGTCTGTCAACGGCCGAGTGTCAACAGGCAACTGAAAACTTGGTCGCTGATCGCTAAGACCAGCCGGTCACGTCACGCCTGCTGGGCGGCTGATAGCACCGCCAGCGCCGCCTCCACGCCGGCCTCGATGCGAACCTGAGCCCCCGAGATCGGCCAGGGACGCCCGGGATCTCGCCCGCGCTGATCCGGAGGCTGACGTCCTCGATGCCGGGCCAGCACCTCAAGCCCGAGCTGATCGCGGTATAAGTGCAGCGACGCGGCGAGATCAGCAATGCCAAGTATGGCGCCTGCGCGTGTCACCCTGAAGGCTGCCATGGTAGAGGTCCTCTGCGGGGGAGAGATTGGTTACGATGCGGTGGGGAGATCGCCGCGCCAGCGTCCTGGAAGCCACGGTCCCCGTCCTCGGGGTCGCCGGCGCCATCCAGTGTCTCCTGCAGCCGTTGGGTCGGAACCCGGACATGTGCAGCGGTGAGTGCGGCGGCCCTTTCCGCGTCCCCTAGCCGCATCGCCGCCAGGATCGCGCGATGCTCGCTGACTGACCCGTCCAGGCTGCCGCGCAGCGCGAGGGTCTGCGCCTGGAACCTTCCGATTTCGCTTGCGAGCCGGTGGTGCACCTCCTGCAGCTTCTTGTTGCCGCTCAGCTCGCAGAGCAGTTCATGGAAGACACCGTTCGCCGCGAAGAAGTCTGCCACGGCTTCGCGCTTCGCATGCGCGGCCATGCTGTCCACCAGTTCTTCGAGGCGATCCAGGTCGGACTCAGTAAGCCGCGGAGTCGCAAGTCGCACGGCCATGACCTCTAGCGCCTCCCGGACCTGGTAGGAGTCAACCAGTTCTCCGGTCGTAATGGCCCGGACTTCGGCTCCGCGCCGAGGCCGCACAGTGACCAGTCCCTCCGCCGCCAGCCGACCCATGGCCTCCCGGATCGGCCCCCGGCTGACGGACAGTTCCCTGGACAGCGCCACCTCGGACAGCTCGGTGCCCGGGGGCAGGCGGTCTGCCATGATCTCGTTCCGCAGATGGTCGTAGACCCGCTGCCAGAGCGTCAGATTCTCGAACGCCGGCGCCACCAGTCCTCCTTAACTGCCCTAATCGGCTCCGTAGGGCCCATTGCGTCGCTCCCGAGAAGTATGTATGATGCCGTCTGTCGACAGGTTACAGTTTGAACTCAACATTCGCTAGCTTGTCGAACGGCATGGAGCGCCTCGTTGAGCGGCGCTGACATCGCCCGGTCGTCGACTCCGACAGGCCGCTGCACCTGGCCATCGAAACCCGCGACCAGCCAGGCCGCGGCTCGTCGGCCAGGCCATCCAGACGGCTGGCAATGAACCTGCGAGGCCCTCGCTCGCCGCGACCAGCGAACCAGATGGTCACGCTCCGCATCCGCCAGCACTAGCCCTGGCTTCGGACGGCCCGGGCCCTCACCATCGCGCAGGGCGTCCACCCGGGCCGCGGCAAACCGCTTGCGCCAGCTGCCCACCGTCATCGTCGTCACGCCCAGATCGGAGGCGAACCGCTCGTACACCGGCCGGGCTCCGCGCACCGCAGCACTTTCTGCGCCCGTACCGCCAGCCTCGGCGCCGCCGACCCGCATGACAGCGAGCCAGCTGGCCATGCTACCCGCGCCATGCATGGCCGCTCACGAAGGCCGTGGGGCGATCATGTGAACGACGGCCTCGGCCGAGAGGGGCAGGGATCCGACGCGAGCCCCGAAAGGAGCGAGGGCGTCGGCGACCGCGGAGGCGATCGCCGCCGGGCCACCGACCATGCCGGACTCGGCCATCCCCTTGATCCCCCTCCATGTGTTGGGAGAGGGCGAGGACAAGTGCTGGATCTCGACGTTGGGCATTTCGGTCGCCGTCGGAAGCAGATACTCCATAAGCGTCGTTGTCATGATCTGGCCGTGCTCGTCGTAGGCGACACGCTCGAGGAGCGCTCCCCCAAGGCCCTGTGCGAGCCCTCCGATGAGCTGTCCCTCGACCAGCATCGGGTTGATAATCGTTCCGCAGTCCTCCACCCCGATAAGCCGGCGAACTTTGACCGCGCCCGTCTCGGCGTCAACCTCGACGATGGCGGCAATGCACCCGTTGGAGCAGGTGGCGTCCGGATCATGGAGCCGGGTGCAGGTGAGGTTCGGTTCTGGCTCGGCCTCGCGAGTACTGGTGTTGAAGAAGGCGGCCTCGGCGACCTCGCGCACGCTCAGCGAAATCGAGACCGCCCCTCTCGCCCGCACCCTGCCCCCGGCGATCTCGAGGCCCTGATGGTCGACCTCCAGCATCAGCCCAGCGATGCGAAGGAGCTTGCCGCGAAGGTCCTCGGCAGCGAGGCCGACCGCTCCGCCACCCACGACCGTCGAACGGCTCGCCCGGGTGCCGGCCAGGCTGATCGGGACCGAGCTCGTGTCCGCGAAGACCACCGTCACGTCCTCGAAGGGCACACCGAGGGCATCCGCGGCAATCTGCGCCATGACGGTGTCGTGTCCCTGGCCAAGGGCGACCGTCCCCACGAACACGGTGACCTTGCCAGAGGCGTCCATGGACACCCTGGCCGAGTCGTTGGACGGGAAGGAGTGCAACCCGATCTGGTTCATGCCCTGGGTGCCCCAGCCCGCTGGCTCCACGTAGGGACTGAAGCCGATTCCGAGGTATCTCCCCTCGGCCCGGGCCCGCTCCTGCTCGGCCCGGAACTCCTCGTAGCCCGCCATCTGGGCTGCCAGGCGGAGAGATTCCTGATAACTCCCGCTGTCGTAGAGCAGGCCGGGTGCGGAGGTCCTGGGAAGCTCCTCGGATCGGATCATGTTCTGCAACCGGAGCTCGACGGCGTCGGCACCGAGGCCCCTGGCCACCTCGTCGATGAGGAGTTCCCTGGCCACCTGGGCCGCCGTCCAGCCCACGCCCCGGTAGGGAGCGGTGGGAGACTTATTGCTGAGAACCGCCTGGACCTCGTACTCGTAGTCATCGAGGCGGTAGACGCCCGGGAGCAGCTTCGCGGCCATGAAGGGCTCGATGAGGGCGCTCGCGCTGTTGTAGGAGTAGGCGCCGGTGTCCCCGAGGATCCGGGCCCGCAAGCCGCGGAACGTCCCGTCATCGTCCACCGCGAGCTCGAGGTGGATGATCTGCTCCTTCGCATGCGGGGCGGCCATCAGGTTCTCGCGCCGATCCTCGATCCACTTAACGGGAAGGCCGAGATGAGCCGAGGCGAAGGCGACCGCGACCTCCTCGGGCGAGACCGGGATCTTCTGGCCGAAGCCCCCGCCAACGTCTGGCATCATCACCCGGACGTGATGCTCAGGCAGGCCAGTGCAAAGGGCCAGGCGGCGTCGCAGGAGATGGGGCGCCTGGGTGGAGCTCCAGAACGACAGCGTGCGGGAGGCCGGCTCGAACGAGGCAATGCACCCCCGATTCTCGAGCGGGGCGGCGACGAACCGGCTCGCTCGGTAGGTGCTCGTGAACACCCGAGCGGCCGACTCGAAGGCACCGGCGGGGTCACCGAATACGCGGTGATCACGATAGACGACATCGTCCGGTACCTCTGGGAGCAGCGGGACGTGCCCTTCGGGCTTGGCGGCGTCGACGGACACGACCACCGGTAGCTCCTCGTAGTCCACGTCGATCAGCTCGAGCGCGTCCTCGCCGATGTAGCGGTCCTCGGCGACGAGGATCGCCACGGCCTGCCCCGCGTACCGGACCCGATCGCCGGCCAGCACCGGCTGCGGAGTCTTGACGAGCCCGGGCACCTCATTGATGTGCGCCAGGCCCACCTCCGGAAGATCCGCGGCGGTGATGACGGCCAGGACGCCGGGAAGGACGGCGGCGCGCGCCGCGTCAATCGAGCGCACCCGCGCGTGAGCGTGGGGAGATCGAACGAAGACGGCGTGCGCCATGCGCGGGAGCCGGAGATCGGCGATGAAGCATCCCCGCCCGGTCAGCAGGCGAGCATCCTCCGATCGCAGCAGGGGCTTGCCGATGGCGCCCTCTGACACCCTCTCGTGCGTGTCGCGCATAAGCTCCTCAGCTCTCAGTCGCCTGGCACGCGCCGCGCCCGACCTTGAGCACCGCCGCCACGATCCCCTGGTAACCCGTGCAGCGACAGATGTTGCCAGACAGCGCCTCCCGGACCTCCGCCTCGGTGGGGTTGGGACTATCCCCGAGCAACTCGTGGACGGTCACGACGAAACCCGGCGTGCAGAAGCCGCACTGAAGCCCATGGAGCTCATGGAGGGCCTGCTGGATGGGGCTCAGCGATCCGTCAGATGGCGAGAGCCCTTCGATCGTCGTGATCTCGGCGCCCTCCATCTGTCCCGCGTACAGGATGCACGAGCGCATGCTCCGGCCATCGACCAGCACGGTGCACGCCCCGCACACGCCGTGCTCGCAGCCGAGGTGGGTGCCAGTGAGCTCCAGCTCCTCCCGGATGAAGTCGGCGAGCGTCAGGCGGGCGGGCACCGTCCGGGTCACCGCGCGACCGTTCACGGACATGCGCACGGTCACCTGCGGCTCGCTCATCCCGCTGTCCCCTTCGCCCTCGCTACGGCTACCCCGAGAACCCGGCGCGTCAGCACCCTCACCAGATGCCGTCGGAAGTCCCCCGAGGCCATGATGTCGCTCAAAGGTCGAGCCGCGGCCGCCACGGCCTCACCAATCATCTCGTGCAGCCCATCCGAGGGCTCCTCGCCCACCAGCTGCTTGGCCGTGTCGGCCAGCATGGGAATGTCGGCGATCCCGGCATAGACCAGGCGAGCCGCCTCGTAGCGACCCTTCGCGTCGAGCCGCACAGTGGCGGCCACGCCGACAATGGCATAGTCGCCGGCCCGCGGGGCGAACTCCATCCAGCACTGTCCGGTTCGGGGCACCTGCGCCGGGATCCGGACCTCCCTGAGCATCTCCTCCGGGCCGAGACACGTAGTAAGGAACGTGGAGAAGAACGCCTCGGCGTCGACGCGCCGCTGTCGTCCTGGTCCTTCGACGAGAAGCTCTCCCTGCAGAGCCAGGGTCACGGCAGGAAGCTCGCCCGCGGGATCGGCGTGAGCGAGACTGCCCCCGATCGTGCCCCGGTTCCGAATGGCGAGGTGACCGACATAGGGCATCGCCTCGTGCAGAAGCGGCCAGCGCTGGCGAACGACGTCGGAATGCTCCAGGGTTCGGTGGCGGGTGAGCGGCCCGAGCACCAGGGCTCCGTCCTCGTCCACGTGCAGATAGTCGAGCCCGCTGATTCGGTTGAGGTCGATCAGCGCGGTCGGGGTTGCCAGCCGGAGGTTGAGCATCGGACCGAGGCTCTGACCGCCGGCCAGCAGCTTCGCCTCCTCGCCAAGGCTCGACAGCAGACCGACCGACTCCTCGACGCTGCCGGGGGCGTAGTAGGAGAATGGCGCGGGTTTCACGCGCTGTCCCCGCTTGCCGCCCACGCCACGTCCCAAGTGACGAATAGGCGCGTGTATCCGCGCGCGAAGAAGATGGGATCTGGCTCCGGAGGTCGCGCAGGATCCAGGCGCAGGTTCGGCAGCCTTCCGAGCAACAGCGGCATCGCCGCGCCTAGTTCGAGCCGCGCGAGCGCCGCTCCCAGACAGAAGTGGATGCCCCTGCCGAAGGCGAGATGCAGATCGCCGTCCTCGCGGTTGACGTCGAAGGTCTCCGCCTCGGCGAAGTAGTCTGGGTCCCTGTTCGCCGACCCGTAGTGGATCATGACGCGGGAACCCGCAGCGAGTCGCCTGCCCGCAAGGCATACGTCCCTGGTCGTTACGCGGAACAGGCCCTGGGCGGGCGACTCCATCCGAAGGATCTCCTCGACTGTCCTGGGGACGAGGCCAGGGTCCCGCACGAGCGCGTCGCGTGTCATCGGATCGGCGAGCACGAGGGCCAGGCCGCTCCCGATCGCCCGCGTGACCGTGAGGTGTCCCGCCACCACCAGCGTGAACACGACCCCCGCGACCTCAGCTCCGGTGAGCGGAGCATCGCTCGTCGCGTCGGCTGAGAACAGCGCCGAGAGGAGATCTTCGGCCGGTTGCTGCCGTCGATCCTCGAGGATCGAACCGACGTAGCGCTGCATCGACACGACGCTCCTCGCGCGCTCGACCTGCAGATCGAGGTCTGGGTCGCCCTGAAGCAGGAGCAGCCAGTCTCGGCTCCAGTCGTGCAACGGCTTGAGCTCCTCGCGGGGAAGGCCGAGCATCTCACCGATCACTAGAAGCGGAAGCGGCCAGCCGAAGCGACCGATGATGTCAGCCGAGCCCTCGCCCGCGAACTCATCAACAAGCCCATCGGCGATCGAGCGAACGCGTGGCTCAAGGAGAGCGATCCTTCGCGGCGTGAAGGCCCGGGACACCAGGTGGCGAAGGCGGGTGTGCAACGGCGGATCCGAGGCCGTCAGCACCGGCATGTCGGGGATGCCCTCGGCGAGAACCTGCAGGGCGGCATCGGGCAGGGCGGCGGCGGAGCCTCGAACCGCATCAACCGAGGAGAAGGTCGCCGGGTCCTTCAGCACGGTGAGGACGTCGTCGTAGCGGGTCACGACCCAGACAGCGCGCTCGGACGAGTAGAAGACCGGCTCCTCCGAGCGGGCGCGGCGGAGCAGCGGGTACGGGTCGAAGAGCCATCCGCGTGACAGCGGATCAAGGTCGGGGGCGATGCCTCGTTCGGTCATGGCCTGGGATCAGGGCCGGTCATGGCCTGGGATCAGGCCGGGATGTCCGATTGTCATCCACCCAGACGCGCCTGGCTCTACCGGTCCTGCTCCTCGGGGAAGCTGTGCCAGGCACTTCACTGCGGTTCCTTCTCGAATGCTGCCGTCGGCCGGTGAGGTAGCTTCATGTGCTGACTGTCAACACTCATCATCCTACGCTGCACTCAGAATCGGCCGCAAGCCTCTCTTGCGCGCCGTAAAACGCAGAGAGTAGCATATCTGTCTGTTAACAGTTATCAGTCAGCTAGCGATTCTGTTAACAGCTATTCAGCACAGTCAGGCCGACGGGGGCTGGTTGGGGCAGCGCGAAGGGATGAAATGAGGATGGCCACGAGGCACCGGATGATCGTCGGGCTTACGGCGCTGGCGCTGCTCACTGCGGCGTGCTCCTCGTCCTCTCCGGGACAGGGATCGAACCCGGCCCAGTCGAAAGGGCCTTTGCAGATCGCGATCTTCGAGTCCTTCTCCGGGGCGAACGCTGCCTACGGGCCCGAGGCCGCTGCCGGCTGCTACCCTGCGATCCGGCTGATCAACCAGGATGGTGGGGTTCTCGGCCATCAGCTCACCTGCCTGCCGGTGGACAGCAAGGGGGATCCCGCGGACGCGGTCCCTGCTGCGAACAAGCTGCTCGCCTCCGGTTCTTCTCTCGTCGGAACGCTCGGGGTTGGTTCCGACATTGCGACTACTGTCATGCCGCTGTTCGAGCAGGCGAAGATCCCGGTCTTCTCGACGACCGGCCAAGCCTCATTCGACCGCTCGACCTTGCAGTATTTCTGGCGCAACCTTGCGCCCGATGACGCGCAGGGCTACGCGATGGCGATCGCTGCCCACAAGCTCGGGTTCACCAAGGCGGCTGCGGTGTTCGGCAATGACATCGCCGCCCAGGGAACTGCGCCCACGGCTATCAAGGGGATGCGGAAGCTCGGGATCAGCCTGGTCACCAATCAGGCTCTCACGCTGGATCAGGGATCGTATCGCTCCGAGGTCCAGCAACTGGTGACCGGCAGTGCACAGGCGATCGTGAGCGAGGCTGATCCGCAGACGAGCGCCACCTACCTCAGCGAGCTGAGCCAGCAGGGACGCCGCCTGCCCATGATCACCGACACGGTCTCTCAGGAGCCGAGCTGGATCAAGGCTGTCGCGGGGGCAATCGGCCGGTCGCAGCTCAGCAAGATCGACACCATCGTGATCCCCTATGCTCCGATGAACAGCGCGGCCTACCAGACCTACACGGCGTCACTGCTCGCCTCCAAGGCGCAGGTGCCGCAGCCAGCCCAGTGGAACACCGATCTGTACTCGGTCGCCGACTACGACGCGACGGTCATCATGTCCCTCGCGATGATCGCCGCGCACAGCACCAGCCCCTCCGTCTACAACTCCTTCATCACCAAAGTGACCTCTCCGTCCCCGAACGCCGTCGTCGTGCACACCTTCGCGGCAGGCAAGGCGGCCCTGCAGGCCGGCAAGCAGATCCAATACATCGGGGCGAGCGGCCCGAGCATCTTCAACCGGTACCACAACTCCGGCGGAGGATTCGAGATGATCCGCCTTACCCCGAGCGGCAAGACCGTGCTGGTCGGGCCGATCACGGCCGCCGAAGTGCTGCAGGTTGGCGGATGAGCGGACACGCCTTTCGGCGAGTTCACCCGTGCTCATGGCTGGGCGCAGTGCTCGTCGACCGCCCCCCGGTGGCTCTGGCATGAAGGGAGACCTGCTGGTCTCGGCCATCGGGTTCGGGATTGTTACGGCCTCGGTTCTGGCCGTTGGAGCGGTCGGCTTCACGCTTCAGTTCAGCGTAACGAACATCTTGAATCTGGCATTCGGCAGCGTGATGACGATAGCGGGGTTCACGGCCTACGCGCTGAATGCCCGAGGTGTGAACATCTGGCTTTGCCTGCTCGTCGCGGGCCTGGCGGGCGGGGTGCTCTCGGTCGCGCTTAACGCCATGTTGTTCGCCCCGCTCGTCCGCCGAGGTACGAAGCTGTTCGGCATGGTCATCATCACGATCTCCGTCGCGCTCATCCTGGATCACCTCGTGCAGGCGATTGTGGGGCCGTCATTCTTTTCCTACCGAGTGTCGGCAGGGCGCACGATGCACCTTGGCGCCATGGTGTTCACGACGACCGAACTGATCACGATCGGCATCGCCGTGGTGGCGATGCTCGCCCTGCATGTCGCGCTCAAGTTCACACGGTTCGGGAAGGCGATGCGCGCGGTGGCGACCGACCCGCTGCTTGCGCGCGCGTGCGGCATCCGGACGCACCGGGTCGTCAACCTCGCCTGGTTCCTCTCCGGTGTACTGGCCGGGATGGCTGGCGTGATCCTGTTCATCGACACCGCGACCTTCTCGGCGACCACCGGAACCGAGTTCCTGGTCATCATCATCGCGGCGGCCGTGCTGGGAGGAGTCGGGCATGCCTACGGCGCGATGCTCGGCGCCCTCGTCGTGGGAATCGTGAGCGAGATCGCCGCAGCTCTCATCAATCCGTCTCTCAAGGAGATCGCTGCCTTCGTGCTTCTGGTCCTGGTGCTCCTAGTGCGCCCCCGGGGCATCCTCGCCGAGGTCGCAGCCAACAAGGAAGTCGTGGCATGAGGCTTCGAAGCAGGGACGTTGGCCGACCAAGGCACGCGCCGAGTCCAATACGCAGGCAGGGGTAGCCGTGAGCGCTGCAACGCAGCTGTATGTCATCACGCTCCTCGTGTACTTCTTCGTCGACCTCATGGTGTGTTGGGGCCTTGACCTGCAGTTCGGGGTCGCAGGAGTCCTGAACTTCGCCTACATCGTCTTCCAGGCGGCGGGTGCCTACACCACTGCCGTCCTTACCCTCGGACCATCGTCCGGGAACGGGGGCTTCCAGCACTACGTCGGCGGCGCGCGCCTGCCGTTTCCACTCCCCCTCCTGGCAGCGATGGTGGTCGGAGTCCTGCTCGCCCTTTTCGTCGGGTTCATCGGGCTGCGCCGCCTGCGGAGTGACTATCAGGCGATGGTCATGCTGGTGGTGTCGGTCATCGCGACCGCGATCGCCGACACACAGCTTAACCTCGTGAACGGGCCGGCCGGCTTGGCGCT
Organism: Streptosporangiaceae bacterium; assembly: GCA_035532775.1. Taxonomy (GTDB): domain Bacteria; phylum Actinomycetota; class Actinomycetes; order Streptosporangiales; family Streptosporangiaceae; genus Chersky-822. Next base: position 5,336 of record DATKQH010000152.1, on the reverse strand, counting down.
GGTACCGAAACCGCTCGCCTCCAGCATCAGCCTGAGCCCGCTCGGCTACGGGTGGCTTTTCGTCGTTTTCAGCGGGGTCGTCTGCGTCTTGGTGGGCTGGCTGATACATCGAATCGTCGAATCCCCCCTCGGGCGCACCTTGCGGGCCATTCGCGAAGACGAGCGGGCCGCTGCGGCGCTCGGGCGAAACGTCAATGGCAGCCGCCTCCTCGTGTTCGTGATCGGCGGCGCGGTAGCAGCCCTGAGCGGAGGTATCCTGGTCGAGTTCGTCGGGGCGTGGGCGCCGAGCGGGTGGCTGTATCCGGAGACCTTCGTGCTGTTCACCGCGATCATCGTGGGCGGGCGGGCCAATGTATTCGGCGTAGCTCTCGGTGCTCTGCTCATCCCGGTGGGCCTGCAGCAGGCGGTGGAGTACATCCCCATCGTTAACAGCCCAACGGTGCTGGCCTCGCTCGAGTGGATCATCACCGGACTCGTCACGATCACCTTCCTCTGGGTCCGGCCGCAGGGGCTCCTGCCCGAGCGGCGGCGGACGGTGCGGTCGATCGATCGGGCGGTACGCCGACGTGCTGTGGTCATCGCGGCTGGGACCTCTGAGAGCCTCGGGGGTGGCCCGTGAGTCTCCAGCCAGGCGTCGGGAAGGGGGACCAAGCCGACGGCCTTGGCCAACCGCCGCCCGGGGAGACTGGGACGAAGGCGCTGCTCCAAGCACTAGGTCTCGGCCGGGACTTCGGCGGGGTGCACGCGGTCGACGAGGTCAGCTTCTCGGTCGCTCAGGGAACCATCACAGGCATCATCGGCCCGAACGGTGCGGGCAAGTCGACCGTGCTAGGCATGCTGGCGGGCGAGGTTCGCCCCAGCAGGGGGACCATTCGATTCGACGGACGAGACCTTGTCGGGGTGCCCCCGCACAAGGTGGCCAGAGCCGGGATCGTTCGGACCTTCCAGCTCGCGAGCGTGTTCTCGCACCTGACGGTCTTCGAGAACGTCCTCATGGGGGACTACGCGCCCCGCATAGAGAACCTTTGGGCCTCGCTAGCGGGGCGTCGGGTCTGGCGCAAGCAGGAACGTGACCGAATCGACAAAGCCCACCAGATCCTGGAGCAGTTCGACATGGCGCGCGTCGGAGATCTGTATGCAGGGGAACTCAGCGGGGGACAGAAACGCCTCGTTGAGATCATGCGGGCGCTCATGGCCTCGCCGCGCCTGCTCCTGCTCGACGAGCCGATGGCCGGGGTCAACCGTACTATCGGCGCACGGATCGAGGAGATCCTCCTGCAACTCCGGAGCCAGGGCATGACCGTTCTCATGATCGAGCACGAGCTGGAGGTCGTCGAGCGGCTTTGTGATCCCGTCATCGTGATGGCGCGAGGGCGGGTCTTGCACCGGGGCACGATGGAGGAGATCCGTCGTAACCACGACGTGCAAAAGGCCTACCTCGTTGGCTGAGAACCGGACTGAGACGCCCCTATTGCAGGTCGAAGACCTGACCGCCGGCTATGGACGAGATCCGGTCGTTGCCGGGATCTCGCTTCGCTTTCGCGCCGGAGAGATCGCCTGCATCATCGGCCCAAACGGGGCCGGGAAGAGCACCCTGCTCAAGGCGATCACCAACGAGGCGGTGATCCTCGGCGGTCGCGTTGAGCTTCGTGGCCAGAACATCACCCGGCTTCCGGCAGCGGAACTGGCCCGCCTCGGAGTTGGGTGGGTTCCTCAGCTGAACGACGTCTTCTCCACCCTCACTGTCCGGGAGAACCTTGAGATGGGCGGCTACCAGATGCCACCGCGTGAGGTCCCTGAGCGGATCGAGCAGGTGCTCGCGTTGTTCCCTATCCTTCGGCCCCTGGAGCATCGCATGGCAGGGAAGCTCAGTGGTGGAGAGCGGAAGGTGCTGGCCCTTGGCCGAGCGCTCATGCCAAGGCCGTCTGTCCTGCTGCTAGACGAGCCGACGGCGAGCCTGTCGCCGGAGATGTCCAGCCTGGTTCTGGAGGACTGCGTCCGAGCCCTCGCAGCACAGGGCGTGGGAGTTGTGCTGGTCGAGCAGCGGGCGGTGGCGGCCCTTAAGATCTCGCACTGGGGATACGTGCTGGTCGGAGGCCAACTTGCGGTCGAGGGGCGGGCCAACGAGCTGCTAGAGCAAGGCGACATTGGCAGTGTGTTCCTCGGGGCCCAGGGCAGCTGACTCATCCCGCTTCACGGGTTCGGCGGCGTCGGGTGAGCAATAGTCAAGACCTGTGGATCTAGATCTTTAGGCGGCTTGGGGATGGGCCTTCTCGCCGGGTCCCTCGACGAGCTTGCCGTTGATGAAGGCTTTGTTCTCAACCACTACGGCGCGAGGGCTGAAATGATCGAGGAGGTATCGCGGTCCGTCAGGGAAGCGGGGCAACGCATCCTGGCCGTGGAAGCCGATGTCGCGCGCCGGGCTGAAGTCGCTGCGATGGTCGAGCACGCTGTCGATGAGTTCGGCCGGATCGACATTCTCGTGAATAACGCGGGCATCGCGCCGGAGTGCCCGCTGCAGAAGATGACCGACGATATCTGGGACCGAGTCCTTGCAGTGAACCTCAAGGGTCAGTTCCTGGTTTGCCAGGCGGTTGTGCCGCACCTGCGAGCGGCCGGATACGGGAGGATTGTCAATATTGCCTCCGAGCAGGGCATCATCGGAGCCGTAGACATATCAGGCGGGCACTGCAGGAGCCAAACCCATCGCGCCCAGCTGGGACAGCGCAGCGGTCAGCCGTGACCGCTCATCCGGCGTCAGGCGTGGCAGCGGGGCTCGCGGATCGCCGACCTCGATCCCGAGCATCCGCAGCGCCTCTTTAGCGGGCGCGACATAGCCGGGGTCGTACTCCAGGAACCGGTTCAGCGGCTGGAGCTCGAGCTGCAGCTCGGCAGCGGCTTTCGGGTCCGGAGCTGCTGCCAGGGAGTACAGGCGCACGATCGCCGCCGGAATGATTCCAGAGGCCGTCGAGTAAATCCCATCCGCGCCGATTGCCACGGCAGCAGCGAACTGGCTGTCCACTCCGGTGAACAGCGCACGTGACAGTCCGCGCACGACCCGTACCTCGTGGATGACCTCGACTAGCTGGCCCAGGTCGGACGAGCTCTGCTTCAGTCCGACCACGTTGTCGTGGCTGAGCACATCGGCAATGAGGGCCGGGGACATGGCGTTCCCGGTATACAGCGGATTGTTGTATGCGAAGACCGGCAGTGATGAGCCGTCCGCCAGAACCTTGAAGAACGACGCGATCGCGGCGTCCGGCAGAGGGAAGTAATACGGTGGCACGCTGATCACCGCGTCCGCCCCCACCGAGGCCGCGTCCTCGCAGAGCAGGAGCGCCTCGCGGGTGCTGCAGGCGGCGGTCCCGGCAATGACCGGGACCTTTCCTGCAGTTTCCTGGACCACAGCGCGGGTCAGCTCCCGGCGCTCGTCCCGGTCCAGGTGCGGGAACTCGCCTGTCCCACCGGTCGTCATGATCCCGTGCACGCCGCTATCCACCAGCCATCTAGTCAGCCGAGCAGTCGCGGCCAGGTCCACATTCCCGCTGGCATCGAATGGGGTCACGATCGCGGGAATCACGCCTCGTATCGCCTGCAGATTCATCTCATCCTCCAGCTTGTTAATGCTCGGTGCGGTTGATGGTGCTAGTGACGCTGGTCGCGGCCACAATCGCGCCTCGCCGGATGACCCACCTGCGATTGGCTTGCAGGCGCAGCGCCTCATGCATGTCGTCACAATCGAGGACGACCAGATCGGCTGTGCAGCCAGGGTCGAGACCATAGCCCCGGACACCCATGACGCGGGCCGCGGCGTGCCGGATCGACGCGAGCGCGGCGTCGATCTCGGCGGGGATGGAAAGCTGCGCGGCGTGGCACAGGATCAGCGCCACCTGCAGCTGGTCCGCGGCGCCGAACGGGTAGAAACCGTCCTGAACGCAGTCCTGGCCGCACCCGACCGTCAGCCCAGCTGACAGGAGCTCCTTGACCCTGGGCAGGCCGCGGCGTCTCGGCTCATGATCCAGGCGGCCCTGCAGCAGCAGGTTGGTCGCCGGATTAGTCACGAAATTCAGTCCAGCGACCGCCGCACGCCTGATCACCTCGCCGGCATACTCATCGGGCCACGCGGCCATAGCACAGCAATGACTCGCCGTGACCCGGCGATGCCAGCCGCTGCCGGCAGTGGCATCGATCAGCATGTCCAGCGTCCTCGAGCGGGGATCGTCGGTCTCATCGACATGCATGTCGATGTCCGCGTCATACCTCTGCGCGAGCCGCATGCAGATACCGATGTGCTCGCGCGCCGCCTGCTCTCCTGTCTCCCAGTGCGGCATGCCTCCGACGACGTCGCCGCCGTCGCGCATCGCCAAGTCCATCAGCTCGGCGGTGCCCGGGTCTCGGATGATTCCCTCTTGCGGAAAGACGACGATCTGGATGTCGCACAGATCGGCGTGCTCCCTGGCCGCTTGCATCACTCCGTGCAGAGGAGTCAAGCCGCCGACAGTATCCACGTCAACGTGAGTACGGATCCGCGTCGTTCCGGACAGCACAGCCTGGCGGATGACGACACCGGCCCTTGCGGCTACCTCCTCCGAGCTGGACGACCGCTTGATCCGGTGCAAGATGTCGATCGCCTCACCCAGGGTCCCGCTGACATTCCTGCCCAGCAGGGGCAGCGTGCCGACCTTGTCCAGGTGGATGTGCGGCTGCACGAACGCGGCACTGACCAGCCGTCCGGCCACGTCGAGCTCGGACTCGCAGTCACCGTCAACCTGATCCTCGACATGGCTGATCATGCCGCCGGAAATGGCGATGTCTGCGAGCGCTGCTCGGCCTTCGACCCGGGCCTTGCGGATAATGAGGTCGAACGGGGACCGTGTCGTTCCCGCGTTCACGAAGCGCCTCCCGGGGTCTGGTTCGAGACCTGGTCGTCCAGCCCGCCAGCCCGTGCTGGCCTGGTCGCTTCGGACTGGTCGGCCCGGGACGGCCAGATCGACTCCGTTCGCCTGCATGCGGTGCTGTGGCCCGCAGCGATCTCGCGCATGCGGATCGGGGCCGTACGGCACTCGTCGTCGGCGTGCGGACATCGCGGCCAGAACGGGCAGCCGTCTGGGGCCTCGCCCGCCGCAGGCGGCTGGCCGGGGATGGCCGGCAGCCGATCCACGCGGCGCTCGATCGAGGGCAATGAGGCGATCAGCGCCGAAGTGTAGGGATGCCGCGACTGGGTGAGCAGGGTCTGGCTCGGTCCGAGTTCCATCATCTGCCCTGCGTACAGCACCAGCACCCGGGAGCACAGTTGTGAGACGACTGCGTAGTTGTGCGAGACGAATAGCACGGCG
>DATKQH010000151.1:0-11498 GCA_035532775.1 Streptosporangiaceae bacterium | reverse complement strand
TCGCGGCCATCTTGCAGGTGTCCAGGCGCTGGCCGCAGCGACACCGGCCGGGCTCACCTTCCCGATGGATCAGGCGGACTTCGCAGAGCGCCCGGAAGGCGTTTTCACGAGACCGGAAAGCGCGCTGAGCCTCTTCGTTGGCTTCGTCGATCTCGTCCTGGCCGACGTAGCGCTCAACGATCTTCTCAGGGCGGTCGCGCAATTCCTCCTCCATCTGAGAGATCTGGATACCCAGTCGGCTGACCTCGGCGTCGTGCTGCCGCTGCTCGAACCTGGAGAGCGAGCGCCACAGGTCAATGTGCGCCCGGTCGCGCTGCATTGCCATGCTGCCGTGGTCATGGCAGTCGCGACAGGTGGCCTGGCTGCCCGCGCTAGCGGACGCCCCAGTAGCCGCGATACGCGCCCAGGGACGCTCACAGCACGTGCAGACATCCGCACCGCGCGAGCGCTGCTGATCGCTGGAGGTGCGGTAGGGGTGATTCATGGCACCAATCCTGTCAGCGAGTGCGGACAGTCAATGTTTCACGAGGTTTCACGGAGCTTCGATCCCTCGGCCGACGTGGCCGCTGCCCGAGGCCTTCATATCGCCTGACCTGGCTGATAAGACCTGACAAGGGCTTCTGGAACAGCAGGAGTGCTACCAGCACTAGCAGTGGCCATAGCGCGTGGGTAATGATGGCGGACGCAAACGCCATGCCACTCATGGGCTGATCATGCACCCTGTGCGGTACGTGATGCCTCTATTTTCGGCAGCGCCGGGCGAGGCCACGTGCGTATCAGGTGCTGACGAACGGCTTCCGGCAGATCGAGCAGAGGATCTCGCCGAGGTCGAAGGTCTTCTCGCTTACCCGGATTTTCCGGGCAGGGGAGCACTGGCAGGTGGCCGCCACCCCGTTCCGGGACGTGCGCTCCGCCTTCACCTGGGGTGTCGGGGTCCATGCCTTCAGGACTTTGTCGAGGGCCGCGATTTCGATCCGGTAGCTAGTGGCGGCGTCCTTTCTGAGGGTGGTGACGCTGAACCCGTTCGGCCCGGACTGGACATCCAGGCCGAGGCTCTCGGCGGCCTTCGCGTAGCTGTAGGAGTGCCAGCGGCCCTCGCTCGCTGCGGTGGGCAGCGCCTGCGAGTGCGCCGCCTGGTGGAGCAGCCAGCCCATGAGGGCAGCCCCGGTGAGCTTGCGCCCGTCGGGCATCAGGTTCACGGCGATCAGGGCAGTCTGGCCTGGAGCCCAGCCCGGCGAGGTGCACGACGAGGGGCGGCCGGGCGTCAGTTCCGCCACGATCGGGGGCACACGCTCATCGGCCTGCTGGATTCGGGCCCAGGCAAGATCTACCGCGCGCAGGACGGCGGCGTCTTCCTCGGTCACGGGGACGAGCCTATAGGCGATCCCGTGGACGTATTCGATCATGCGCCAGCCTGCCGGTTGTACGCGCGGATCTCGGCAGCCAGACGCCTGCAGCCCTTGCCGTGGCCACGCCGGAAGTCACCCGGCCAGCGCTCCGGACCCTCGTCACCGATGACCGCGCCGCAGGACCCGCAGGTCCACAGGAAGCTACGGCCGTAGGTCTGCGCCCAGTGCGAGTCGCACGGCCCGGCAGCGATGTCATAGGCAGCCTCGGCTACGGAGATGTCCTGCCGCTCGGCCTCCAGCTCCAGGTTCAGCAGCTCGCCGATTTTCTTCCAGCCCATGCCCGCCTCGCGGGCGTCGCAGCAGTAGTCACGCACGCTCTTCCGGGCCTGCAACTCGATCGCGCGGGCAGCTACCAGGCCGTCGACCGGCCCGGCGTCATCGAGAGCGCCGCAGTCGTCGCGGCCCCGGATCACCGGCCGCCGGATAATCTCCGCGCCGGTCTGCCGCACCCACTCCAGGACGGCGCGGCGGACCTGTGAATGCGCGAACGTGGCCAGCTCTTTGTGCCTGGCCTGCTCGGCCTTCGTCGCGGTCATCGCCCGGCCTCCATGCCATCGCTGACCGTCTCAGCCGTGGCCTTCGGCACCCACTTGCCCCGTGACCATTCCGGGGTGCCACTCTCGCCGCCGGGCTCGTACGTCGCGATCCGGCTCAGCTCGTGCCAGAAATAGTGCTGGCCCTGGTGGTGCCACAGCTCCGGCCGGACTCCGCCGAGCCAGCGCCGCACAATCTCGCGGGCGATCCGCTCGGCTAGGTCGCCCGGCTCGCTGGTGGCGAACCCGTCAGCGGGGTTGTGCTGCGCCAGAGCCCACAGCATCGCCAGGTACTCGTCGGTGTAGCTGTGCAGGGCGTGCTGGTCGAATTCGATCGTGATTGCGGTCTTGCCGGTCATGACGGTCTCCTCATTGCTGGGGTGAGTTCGGGGCATCGAGGGGGGATGGAGGCAACGCCGTTACTTCGGGCTGACTGGCGGTGTGCATGGTCCGGGTCGGTGGCCGAGGTAGGCACCGTCCGCGCCGTGGTGTGTCCAGATGCGGCCAGCCCCGGCACCGAACGTCGACGCCGTGACCCCGCACCGCTCGCACTCGCGGTTTCGGGCGCTGTACCGGTCGGCCGGGCAGAGCCAGCGGTGGCGCATCGCTCAGCCTGCCTCCAGCTCGGTCTCCGGGGGCACGAGACCGAGCTGGGCCAGGGTGTCCCGCCAGGTCGCGTCGGACGGCGCGAAGCCACCGCGCAAGACCCAGGACGACAGGTCGCTGGCTGCCTCGGTAGCGGGGCCGGTGTTCCCGGCGGCCAGCGCCGTGCGGATCTCTTCGAGGGTCGCGTCGGGGTCCACGTCAGGCCTCCAGCTCGCACACGGGCTCCGGAGCACTGACCACGGGCTCGTCGGCCAGGTGGACCTCCGGAGAGCCGACGTCGTACCAGGCGGTGGAGCTGCCGTACGCGTGAGCGTCCACGGTCAGCCGGTCGCCGCGCGCGCCAAGGCCCCGGTCCCAGAACCCGGCCCCGTGGTGGTTCCGGGTGAGCGCGAAGTCGTGGCCCGCTTGCTCCGGGTCCAGGCCCTTGAGATCGTCGCGGTTGGCGTTGGCGAACGCGGCGCAGTCCTCCCGGATGCTGTCGCGGCTGGCCGGGGTGAACGCGCTGAGCGCCCACTGCGGGTCACGGCCGTCCTGCCAGCCGTTCGGGTCGACGCTGTCGCCGGTCGGCTCGCCGTTTTCCACCTCCTCCGTGTTCGCCCATAGCTGGGTCTGTGCGTAGGCCTGGGTGAACTTCCCGAGCCAGTCAGCCTGCGCCTCGCGCTGGGCGACGAAGGCCGGGTACTCGGTCTTGTGCGACGTCTCGGCGGTCAGCTCGCCCGCCCGCTGCAGCGCCACCATGTGGTCGCCGTAGGCCTGGGCCTCGTCCAGGTCCGACCGCATCCAGTTGTAGGCCCAGTCCGTCGCGTGGAGCTTCAGGCCCTCCTCGAACCTGACCACGGCCGGAGCTTGCCGGTACTGGGCCAGCAGCCCGTCACGCAGCCACGTGCCGTCGTGGGGCACCCAGCCCGCCTGACGCAGCAGCTCATCGTCAGATAGCCCGTGATCGCACTGGGCGATCTCGTGCACGCGGTACTCCGGGGTGTTCGGCCGGTACGGATTCTCGCTCATGTCCTGCGCCTCCGGTGTCCTCGTCGCCTCGCTCACATGCCCATCATGGCAGATCTAGCGCGTATGCGCTAGATAGTTTCCAAAGAAGAAGCCTGCCAGTTTTTCTGGGAAAAGACTGGTGGTAATAGCGGATACGCGCCATAATGGAGTCATGACGAAGACGCAGAGCAACATGGAACTTCTCCGGGACAGCGCGGGCGAGCTGCTGCGCTGCCGCACCCTCAGCGCCACGAGCATCCATACCCCGAAGCCGGAAGACCCCGAGAAGACGCTGTGCGGCGGCCGGGTCATGCTGACCAGCGAGTACCGGCTCGATGAGCAGGACGAGAAGCACGGCTACGGCAAGGCCGGGGAACTGCACCAGGCGGACCTGGCGATCTGCGCGGGATCCGACCCGCAGCTCTGCAAGCGCTGTGAGGTATCGGTCGCCAAGCGGCTCCAAGAGGTGGCAGAGCAGCCCGTTTCTGCACCCAGGTGCCGCACGATCGGGTGCGAGAGCCCGGCCACGTGCGAGATCCGGTACAACTACCGGGGCGAGGACGAGGTCAGCACTGACCTGGCCTGCGACTCCTGCGCTGACGTGTATAGCCACCAGGTGGTGCTGAAGAACTTCAGGCGCACCGAAATCGGGGCCACGCCCGAGCCCGAAATTCCGGCCGAGGTGCCCTGCCCGTCCATTCACCCCGAGCACGACGCCCCGTGCATCGCCGTAGCTGATCACCTGGGTGACCACCGGGACGCTCACGGCTGCCTCTGGGACACGTCCGAGCCCGAGATTCCGGCTGAGGTGCAGACCACCTGGATCTCTCCGAACGGGGTTAGCCACACGGTCGTCAATGGTCGCTGCGTCACGTGCGGCAACGGCCCGCATTTCGACCTGGATGCGGAATGGCAGGCGATACCCGCGCTGCGTCCGGGTGACCGCGTGACCCTGCACACCTGGGGCGGCCAGCGCGAGGCGCTGATCGACGAGGTCGACGCGGAGAGTTACTCCGCTTCGGCTGGTGGCACGCGCCGGGACCGGCCGGAGCTTCGCGTGATCATCACGGCCGCAGCGCTTCGCGCAGGTGTCCTGCGTATCGTTCCCGGCTGGGCTGACGACGTGCCGGAGCAGCAGCTCACCCCGGAAACCGCCACGGCTGAGGCCATTGCCGTGCTCGGGGGCCTGGCCGCGAGGTTCGAGGTCGAGAGTCGTGAGTGCCAGTTCCGGACGGCCGCGTTCGCGCTGGCCGCCGCGCGGGTGCTGACCACCGTGCGTCGCGCGGGTCCGGGTATTGACCTGCAGGACGCCGTACCGGCGCTCCGGTCCCTGCCGGGCGTGGTGCTGGTGTCCGGCACCCGCCGCGAGATCTGGGTGTACCGCAGCGCCTGACCAGCACCACCCGGAAAATCCGGGCCCGACCGAAAGGGAGACGCATGAGTTACGCAGACGCCATGCGAGACGCGATGGAGACCGACCAGCTCCAGGGCGGCAATGAGCCCGAAATCGAGGTATGAGCAATGACCGACGTACTGATCTGCCTTGATTACGCGCATGATCCTGGCCGCGAGCGCGAGTGGTGCTTTGACGGCCCGAAGGACGAGCCTGTCTGGGCCCTGTATCTCGTCACGGCTGACGAGAGTGCTGACGAGGGGATGGACGAGCGTCATGTCGCCTCCGGGATCACCTACACCGCCGCGTGGAACCTGGCCAGGTCGCTGGGCTACATGACTGATCCGATAGGCGCGTCTCCACGGGCCGCCTTCCCGGCCCGCATCGAGCCGACAAGTAGCTGACCCGCTGAGTCCGGGCCCGGAGAGACCCAGAAATCCGGGCCGGGGCTGAACGAGCCAGTCCGAAACCCCACCAAGCACGGAGGTATATCAGCCATGCCCGGAACACGGTCACGGAGCAAGAAGACGGTCAGCCCGGCGAAGGCGGCCGAGGCCGAGGCGCGGCGTGCCGAGCTGCTGGGCAAGCTCAGCGACGGCATCGACCGCCTGTGTGACTCGGCGGAGTGGAAGCGCTACCTGGATGTCCAGAGCCGCTTCCGGCGCTACAGCTTCGCCAACACGATGCTCATCCTGACCCAGCGGCCCGACGCCACCCAGGTGGCGAGCTTCAGGAAGTGGCTGGAGCTTGACCGGTGCGTGGTCAAGGGCGAGGCGGCGCTGCGGATCTGGGCCCCCGCTGGGCGGGCAGCCAAGCCCGAGCCCGAGGCGGCAGCGGAGGAGAAGACCGAGGAGGCCGAGACCGCCACGGCGAAGGCGTACGCCACCCGGTTCGTCATGGTGCCGGTATTCGACGTCTCCCAGACTGACGGCACCCCGCTGCCCGAGCCGGTCAGGCTCCTGGACGGCCAGGACGAGGCCGGAATTTTCGGGAAGCTGGCGAAGGTGGCCGAGGGAATCGGCTACCGGGTGCAGGTCACGCCTGAGATCGACGGCCACCCCGGCGCGAACGGCCTTTGCGAGTACGGGCACCGCAAGCTCACCGTGGCGGGGAACCGGTCGGAGCTGCAGCAGGTCAAGAGCCTGGCCCACGAGATGGGCCACGCGCTGCTGCACGAGCCCCCGGCTGACGGCAAGCGGGACATCATGCGCGGGCAGATGGAGCTGGAGGCCGAGTCCACGGCGTACGTGGTCTGCCAGTCGCTCGGGCTGGACACCTCGGATTACTCGTTCGGGTACGTGGCGGGCTGGCAGTCAGGTGACAAGGACAAGGCCCGAGAGCAGATCAAGGCCAGTGGCAAGCGGATCTCGGGTGCGGCCCGCCAGATCTGCGGGGAACTGGAAGCACAGCCCGAGGCCGAGCCCGAGCGCGCCGTGCTGGACGTCCCGGCGCAGCGCCAGCCCGAGCCCGCCGCCCTGGACGTCCCGGCGCAGCGCCAGCCCGAGCCCGCCGAGGTCGATATGGAAATGGCGTGACGACCCCGCGCTTTTATTTGGGTACCCACAAGCCGGGCTGGCTGTGGAACCCGGCGGCGGACTTCCCGCTGTTCGTCTCGCGCCGCGCGCTGTCGGCCTGCCGCACGCTGCATCCGGCCACCCACGCCTGGGCGCTCGACTCGGGCGGGTTCACGGAGCTGTCGACGTTCGGCACCTGGCGGACGAGACCGACCGAGTACGTCGAGGCGGTTGCCCGATACGACCGCGAGATCGGCCGACTTGACTGGGCAGCCCCCCAGGACTGGATGTGCGAACCGGCCATCATCCACGGCGGCGGCCCCGGCGGGTTTCCCGGTACCGGGCTGAGCGTGGGCGAGCACCAGCGGCGCACCGTGGCGAACTTCCTGGAGCTGGGCGAGCTGTGGGCGGCCGAGAGCGACCGGCCCAGCCCGTTCGTACCGGTGCTGCAGGGCTGGACGATGGGCGACTACGCGGACTGCGCCGACATGTACGAGGCCGCCGGGGTGCGCCTGGCCGAGCAGAGGGTAGTAGGGCTCGGCTCGGTCTGCAGGCGGCAGAACACCGTCAGGATCGGCGCGATCGTCGGCATGTTCGCGGGGGAACTGCCGGTCCACGGATTCGGGGTGAAGACACAGGGCCTGGCCGTCTACGGCGCTCAGCTCACCTCGGCCGACTCGCTGGCATGGTCACTGGACGCGCGCCGGTCGGACCCGCTGCCCGGTCACGCGCACAAGAGCTGCTCCAACTGCCTGGAGTACGCGAGCCAGTGGCGCGCCGATTTGCTGGACCAGGTGGATACCGCCAGTGCGCGGCCCGATTTCGAGACTAAGGCGGCCTAGTCATGACACTCAGCATCACTGAGAAGACGATGACGAGCGACACGACCCCGCACAGCGCGCACCGTCACCCGGAGCTGAACGCGTGGCGGGTGACCTGGCTGGCCGACCGGGAGCTGACACGAAATCAGGCAATGACGGCCATGATGCTGGCCGAGAAGGCGGCGGCCCAGGAGCTGCCGTCAGAGCGGGACTTCTGGCCGCACATCGACGGATGGGCCGCCGAGCTTGGGCTGGGCAGCTCCGATGCTATCGGCCGGATCGTCTCGGCCACCCTGGACATGGCCATCGCCGAGCTGGAGGCCTAGCCCCTCGCGAAATCTGCGGCCTGAGCGCGGAGCACCAGGCCGACATCGGAGACTTCGAGGCCGCGTGATGCGCATCAGGATCCGCTCGGGCTGGAAAGACGCGGTGCCCGGCGAGTACAACGGCTCCCTGGTCGCCGAGCACGACGGCCGACAGGTCGGCTGCCTGGAGTACCAGACCGCGACCGGCGAGCCCGGCTTCAAGATCGCCATGCTCAACGTCGCCCCCGAGTACCAGGGCCGGGAGATCGGCAGCCACCTGCTGATGGCCGCCCGGTGCGAGATGCCGGACGGGAGGCCGGATCTACCGAGCGGTGGTCGGCCACGGGAAGCCTGGCCCCAACTGGATTCCCTTACGGCGCGCAACGACAGTCTTGCCGCTGGCCAGAGTCACAAAGGCGCGCAGTGCCTCGTAGCTGACGCCGTGCGCCTGGCACGACTCGGCGACCGCCGTGGTCTCAATGCGCCAGTTGCCGCTCGCGCCCTCCTCAAGCCGGTAGGGGAGCGGGTCGGATCCCTGAAACGGCTCGCGGATGAACATCGCCTGCCCGTCCGGTAGGCGCAGTCCCCACGACGAGACCGTCACTGGTGACCTGCCGGTGTTGACGGCGGTCACGCAGGTAACCGGATCGCCAACTTGGTCACCGGAGGTCGGGAGCCCCTGGTAGGCGGTGACCGTGACGACTGGTCCCTCGTGCCGGAACTTGACCAGCTCCCAGCCGAGAGCCCCAATGCCCGTCACGGTGCCAATGATGCCGAGGACTAAGCTTGCGATTTCCACGGCCCTAATTCTGCCGGTTGCGGCAGGGATGCCGCGCTAATCGCGGCTCGTGTCGCGGGCTACCGGCGGAAGTAGTCGACTGCTGCAGCCAGGCAGCCGATGCCGAGGACCACCGTTACGACCTCCAGGACGTCATGCGCGATGTTGACAGCCGAGCACCGGCTCGCTGTCTGCTGGTCGAACGCCTGGGCCAGCTCGCCGAGGCCGCTGTTGCAGGTGCTGGCGTCGTATCCCGCGATGAGCATCAAGAACAGTGCTACCGCCGCCAGCACGCCCAGGACTATGGCGATCACCAGGAACGCCGTTCGCCTACGTCGCGGTGGCTGCGGCGGGTATCCCAGTGGTGGCGGGTAACCGGGCGGCGGGTACTGGCTGTGCGGGCCAGGCTGCTGGGGTGGTGGCGGGTAGCTCATCCTGGCCTCCGTGCCTGCCGTCACGGAATTCTCGCGCGGCTGAAGTCATGACGCGGCAGAGACCCTGCCGGTTGACTGACCGCGCTCCTGAGCGAGAGGCCCGATCGTTAGGAGTCAGTCGGCGATATCCGGTACAGCGGTAGCCGTCCGGGGCTCGATGATCTCCGCCAGGCGACGCAGGAGTATGCCGACCTGCTGTTCCATCAGCCCAGCGCGTTCGCGGCTGAGCGCGTCGAAGTCGCCGTGCGCGGCGGAGTTCCGCAGGCCGCTCATCTGCTCTACGTCCTTGACGTCCTGGACGGAGAGCACACCGGCAGCACGAAGACAGCCCATGTACGCATTGATCGAGTGCTTGGGCGGAAGCTGCAGGCTCAGCTCGGCAATCGCCGACCGCAGCGCGATCTCCAGGGCCGCCCCGGCCAGCACGATCGGCGCAGCCGGGCTGACGGTTTTGTCCTCGTTGAGCATGCGGACCTGCTCCATAAGATCCGTGGCCGCGACGGCCCGAGCGCCATGGGCCTCCGCTTGCGGGACCACGACGATGCCAGCGTCAACCTGGTTGGCCCACTCTCGCAAGACATCTCCCAGCGCCCGCGCGCCGGTCTCCATGGAGCGAACGTTCTTGTCGAGGATGTCGTGGCCTCCCCTGGCCCACTGTGAGCCCGCGCCTGCGAAGTGCTCTAGGAAGTCGAGGGCAGTGATCGCGCGGGCGCGGATCCTGGACTCTCCTCCGAGATCGTCTCCGGCAGCCTGCCAGTACCCAGAAGAGCCGGGCGAGAAAGCGGGGCGGAAGGTCATGTCGGCTTCGAGCTTGGTCGCGTGCTCTCGTGCCCAGGACACAAGCTCTGCGGATGTCGGCATGGAGCGGATGGTAGCCGGGTGGCCCGACAGTCGAGGTAACCCGGTCGCGCCCGGCCGTCGGTGGCTGAGGCGATCTTGCTCGCTCGCTGCCCTCCTGGCCGTTCTCTTCCCGTTGCCATTTAATGACGCTTTTTTCTGCTCGCATTTGCTGTCCTCGTCGCTTAACCTGATCCTGAGCCATTTACCCCGCAGACCATTGCATCAACTCGATGATCTTGGAACGTCAAGATCATCATCTAACCCCCTGGGAAGGCAGCCGGATGGCCGTCGTGGTCACCTGCAAGTCGGGCGATGATCTTGAGTACGTCTGGATCAACCAGCCCGAGGGCGAGGCTGCCCGCGAGCAGCCGGAGACCGGCTACTACATCGACTCACCCGATGCCGAGGCCCCCGGACAGTGGTGGCTAGGCAGGGGTGCCGGGGACGCCCTGGGACTGGAGACCGGCCAGCAGGTTGACAAGGCCGCCTACCTGGCGGTTTACAAGCAGGTCCACCCGCTGACCGGCGAGAAGATGGGCAGTTCACCGGGGAGTTACTCCCGGTTCGAGGAGAACCTGGCCCGCAAGCTGGCGGCCGAGCCGCACGCCACGGAGGCACGCAAGCAGGAGCTGCGGGCGGAAGCGCACAAAGAGACACGAATGGCCTACCCGTTCACCGACGTGACGGTGAGCTTCTCCAAGGATGTGTCATGTCTGGGAGCTGGTATCCGGGAGAACCTCCGCCAGGCCCGAGAATCGGGTGATTCCGCAGGTCAGGCCTACTGGCAGGACTGCCTGAGCCGGTTTCAGGATTGCCTTCAGGGCGGGAACCGCGCGGCACTCGAATACCTCCAGGAGTGGGGCGGGATCACCAGGACCGGTCACCACGGCACGCGGGTGGACGGGAAGGAGCCGGGCCGGTTCGAGGACGCCGCGCTAGTCGTATCGAGCTGGCTACAGGGCACATCGCGCGCAGGTGACCCACAGGAGCACGTTCATAACCAGGTTGCGCGTCTTGTGCGCACGCTCATCGACGGGGCGTGGCGCACGAAGGACGGCAACGCGCTGCGGGCTGCGCTGCCCGGCATGGCGGCCGTTGCGGCGGTGCACACGGAAGCCGGTCTTGCGCGAGAGTTCGGCCTGACGTTCCGGCCACGCGCAGACGGGCGCGGAATGCGCATCGACGGCACGCCGCAGTGGCTCGAAGATCTCTTCTCATCGCGCACCGTTTCAATCACGGAGCGCATGCCGGAGGCCATCGCGGAATGGTCGCGCAGGCATGACGGCGCAGTGCCGAACCAGGCGCAGGTGTTCGCGATCCGCCAGCAGGTGACTCTGTTCTCGCGTGACTCGAAGCAGGACGGCGCAGTTGACTGGGACGCGCACGCGCAGGAGTGGGACACGCGCAGTAGCGGCGCACTCGCGCAGTTTCCCGCGCAAGTCTCGAACATGCGCGGCCCGGACGGAGGCGCAGGCGCAGCGCGCAACGGGCGCAACCCCGGAGGGCCGCCGGAGCGCACCGTGCTGGCGCAGGCCGCGCGTGACGCGCTGGAGACAGTGCAGCGCCAGAAGTCGGCATGGACGCGCGCAGAGCTGCTGAAGGCCATAGCGGTGACGATGCCGCCGGAGACGCGGCAGATGGACCCGGACGCAGCGGTGCGCCTGCTGGAGCGGATGGCTGATAACGTCATCGCCAGCGTGCATGGCGACGTGGTCAGCCTGGAGGCCCCGGAGTTCCTGGCCTACCCCGAGTCCATGAGGCGCGGGCCCGACCGGCGGACGGTGTACGAGCGGCCCGGCGCAGCGCGCTACGCGACCAGCGCGCACCTGGACGCAGAGCACGCGCTCATCTCCCACGCGCAGCGGCTGGGCGGCTGGC
>DATKQH010000150.1:0-25698 GCA_035532775.1 Streptosporangiaceae bacterium | reverse complement strand
AACCTGGCTGGCCACGGGGGTCCGCCAGGCACCTGGCGGCGGCAGCCGCCAGCCTTAGTCGCCTGTCAAATAGCGGGCAGGCGGAGAGGATCACCAGATGCTCATCGCACAGCGTCCCACCCTCACCGAGGAGCAGGCCGGCGAGTTCCGGTCGCGGTTCACCATCGAGCCGCTCGAGCCCGGCTTCGGGTACACGATCGGGAACTCGATCCGCCGTACGCTGCTCTCCTCGATCCCCGGTGCTGCCGTTACCAGCATCAGGATCGAGGGAGTCCTGCACGAGTTCTCCACCGTGCCCGGTGTCTCGGAGGATGTCACCGACATCATCTTGAACCTGAAAGAGCTCGTGGTCTCTTCCGAGCACGACGAGCCCGTGCACATGTACCTGCGCAAGCAGGGCCCCGGCGTGGTCACCGCGGCTGACATCGCGCCGCCGGCCGGCATGGAAGTGCACAACCCCGATCTGCACATCGCCACGCTCAACGGCAAGGGCAAGCTCGAGATGGAGCTGACCGTCGAGCGTGGCCGCGGCTACATCTCCGCGTCGCAGAACAAGCAGCCAGGACAGGAGATCGGCCGGATCCCGATCGACTCGATCTACTCGCCGGTGCTCCGCGTCACCTACAAGGTCGAGGCCACCCGAGTCGAGCAGCGCACGGACTTCGACCGGCTGATCCTGGACGTCGAGACCAAGCCCTGCATGCGGCCCAGAGATGCCGTCGCGAGCGCGGGCATGACGCTGGTCGAGCTGTTCGGCCTGGCCAGGGAGCTGAACCTGGAGGCCGAAGGGATCGACATCGGCCCGTCGCCGACCGACGCCGCGCTCGCGGCCGACCTGGCGCTGCCGATCGAGGAGCTGAACCTCACGGTGCGCTCCTACAACTGCCTCAAGCGCGAGGGCATCCATACCGTCGGCGAGCTTGTGGCCCGCAGCGAGCAGGATCTGCTCGACATCCGCAACTTCGGTGCCAAGTCCATCGAGGAAGTGAAGCAGAAGCTGATCGACATGGGCCTGGCGCTCAAGGACTCCCCGCCCGGGTTCGACCCGGGATCTGCCGCTGACAGCTACGGGGCGGACGAGGACGACAGCTACGTCGAGACTGAGGAGTACTAAGCGGCCGCGCGTCGGCTTGCCCGACGCGCGCGCTCAAGAAGGCGCTGACCGACCCGACCAGGGACCAGCCAGTCCCGCGACCAGATAGTGCCAGAACGAGGAGAGTCTTTCGATGCCCACGCCCACCAAGGGTCGCCGAATGGGCGGCAGCGCAGCGCACCAGCAGCACATGCTGGCGAACCTTGCCACCGCGCTGTTCGAGCATGGCAAGATCACGACGACCGAGGCGCGGGCCCGCCGCCTGCGCCCGGTCGCGGAGCGGCTGATCACCTTCGCCAAGCGGGGTGACCTGCACGCCAGGCGGCTGGTGCTGACCATGGTCACGGACAAGACTGTCGTCAAGACTCTCTTCGACGAGATCGGGCCGAGCTACGCCGGCCGCCAGGGCGGCTACACCAGGATCACTAAGGTCGGCCCGCGCAAGGGCGACAACGCGGCGATGGCGGTGATCGAGCTCGTCCGTGAGACCGTCGAGGTGAGGCCGCAGCGCCGCCGGGCCAGGCGAGCCCAGCCGGCCGGCGCGGGCCGCCCGGCGAGGTCGGGCTCGCAGGCCGCGGCTGAGGCCGAAGCGGTTGAGACGGCGGCCGAGGCCAGCGCCACCGAGGCCAGCGCGACCGAGGCTGGCAAGGTCGACGCCGAGGCGCCCGAGGCCGAGGCTGACGTCCAGGCGGACGCCGAGGTCGACGCCCAGGCGGAGGCCAGTGACGAGGCTGGTGACGCTGCAGAGGCCGGCGACGAGCAGGCCGACGAAAAGTAGCCTGACGGACAGCAGTCCGGACTCGGGCGGTCCTGGGGTTGCCGGCGATGGTGGCGCAGGCAGCGGCGGGCACGGTGTCGTCCGGCTCAGACTGGACCTGGGCTACGACGGCTCGCAGTTCCACGGCTGGGCGGCCCAGCCCGGCATGCGCACGGTGCAGGGAGTGCTCTCCGGGGCGCTGGGCCTCCTCCTGCGGCTGCCGCAGCCGCCTGAGCTGACCGTGGCCGGCCGGACCGACGCCGGGGTGCACGCGCGCGGCCAGGTCGCGCACCTCGACGTGCCCGACCACACCGGGCTCGAGGACGCCGTGCCCGATCAGGCCGGGTCTGATCAGGCCGGGCCCGATCAGACCCGGGCAGCAGCGGCACCGATGGTCCCGGCCCGGCTGAACCGGCTGCTCCCCGCGGATGTCAGGGTGCACGCGATCCAGGTTGCGCCGGGCGGGTTCGACGCGCGGTTCTCCGCGCTCTGGCGGCGCTATTCCTACCGGATCTGCGATCTCCAGGCCAGCGCGGACCCGCTCCGCCGGCACGACACCCTCTGGCATCGCCGCCCGCTCGATCTCGACCTGATGAACGAGGCGGCAGCGGCCTGCCTGGGGGAGCACGACTTCGCCGCGTTCTGCCGCCGCCGGCCAGGCGCGAGCACGGTCAGGGAGCTGCTCAGGCTCGACTGGCACCGGGACGAGGACGGCGTGGTCGTCGGGACGGTGCTGGCCGACGCGTTCTGCCACAACATGGTCAGGGCGCTGGCCGGAGCGGTGCTGGCGGTGGGCGATGGCCGCAAGCCGGCCAGCTGGCTGTCCGCCGTTCTCGCTGCCGGAGTCCGCGACCCGGCGGTCACGGTCCTTCCGCCGCATCCGCTCTGCCTTGAGCAGGTCGGATACCCTCCAGACGCGGACCTCTCGGCCCGTGCGCTGGTGACCCGGCAGGTCAGGGGCACCAGCTAGCTGGCTCGCGCTGGGCGCCCGCGCGGCGCCGGTCAGGTCGTCGGCGGCGGGTTGCCGTCCACCATCCGGTAACTCAGGCTGACGTTGACGGTGCGGTTGATCACCAGGTTCATGAACGCCTCAAGGCGCGCGCGGCCAGCATTGCTCCTCGGCGGGCTCAGGTCCGTCGCCTCGGCCCAGACGAGGACAAGGTAGTGGCCCTTGACGAGGGCCTCCTCGATTCCGGTTCCCTGGCCGATCGAGCGGGCCGGCCCCGCCTTCGCCGCAAGCTGGGCGACGAACGCCGAATGGCCTGCCTTCGAAGCTACCTTGTTCGCCAGGCCGAAGTTCTTCAGGTTGAACACGCCGATGGTCGCCATTACCCTGGCGGACTTCGACAGGTAGGTCGCCCTGAGCGCCTGCGTGCAGTCAGCCCGCTTGACCGCGGCCTGCAGCGCCGAGCCGATCAGGGCCGAACGGCAGTCCTTGCCCTTGGCCTGCTTCGCCCTGGTGTAGCTGGTCCCCGCGTTCGAGATCGTGGCCGGGAACAACTCGCCCATGGTCAGCGGCACCGCGTCTGTCTTCCTGCTCCCGATGAACGCCCACTTGCCGGCCGGCGGCGTCGGCGACGTCGCCACCGGGGTCGGCCTGCCGTTGGCCTTCGGCTGCCTGGCGGGCGAACTGCGGCCCGGGGACGTCAGGACGAGGACGATGGCCACCGCCGCGATAATCACGGCTGCGGTTCCGATGGCGAGCCAGGCGGACTGCCGCTTCCTGCGGGTACGGGTCCCCGACCGGCCCTTGCTTCCTGACCGCCCTGTGCTTCCTGACCGCCCTGTGCTGGCCGACCGGCCCTTGCTGGCCGACCGGCCCTTGCTGGCCGACTTGCTGCCGGTGCTCGCAGCCCGTGTCTGCTCGCGGGTCGGGCCGGCCGCGGAGCCGCGCTCGCTTCCGGCTGTCGCGGCGGGTGCGGCAGATCGGGCGGCCGTGGCCGGGACCGGGTCCCTGATCGCGGGAATCGAGTGGTTGGTGTCGAACTCGTCGGGCGTGATCGTGGCCGTGGCAAGCTGCGTGGCCGTGTCGGCGTATCCGCCGGAGCGCAGGTCGCTCTCCTGGCCGGCCCGATCGCTGCCCGGCCGGTCGGACTGACTGCGGTTCCAGGCGGCGAACGGCCCTGGCGGGTAGACAGGAAGGGACTCACCAGGAGCCGGGGGAAAGCCGCGTACGGCGTTGCTGGCCACGGCGGCCCGGGCCGTACCGCCGCCGGGCCCGGCGCCAGGCCAGGCATCAGCAGCCGGGTATTCGGAAGCCCAGAGGTAACCCGCTCCCAGCTCATCGTCCGGCCAGGCAGGCCCGCTCGCGGCGGCGTCGTAGCCGGCCTGCCGATAGCCGGTCCCCGGCTGGCTGGACTCGGAGTCTGCCCATGGGTATCCGGAGCCGGGCAGGTCGGAAGCGGTACCGCGGTATCCGGCGTCCGGGCCAGGGGGGGCTGCCCCAGATCCGTCCCTGGTTACCGGACGCGTCCCCGCGCTTGCGTGGTTCACCCGGTAGGCGGGGGTAAATAGCGACGCGCCTCCGGTTCCGCCGGCTGGCGACGGCTGCTCGGTGGGGCCCCCCCGCTGGCGCCGGCCTGATGATCCGCCAGGCATTCTGTCACCCGCATTCCGCATGCCGCGAGCGTACCGTTATGGCGCCGTCAGCGAGTCAGGTAGCCTTGATTGCGATCGCCGAGACCAGGGAAGCTTAGGCGCACTAGCGGGTGGGCCCCAGTTATACCTCGGTATTTTGACCATGGATGGCAACTGCCGGTATCCTTGCCTGGCGTCCATCTGCGCCGGAGTGCCCGCGTGCCCGCTCAGCGGGTAGATTTGCTGCCGCCGGTGCTGCGGATATCCCACGTCGGGTCGGCAGACCGGGCGCGGGCCCAACCATCAGGACTCACACGCGAAGGCTTATGACTGTGCGCACATTCAGCCCGAAGGCCGCCGATGTCCAGCGACAGTGGCATGTCATCGATGCGTCTGACATCGTTCTCGGCCGGCTGGCAAGCCAGGCGGCGGTTTTGCTGCGCGGCAAGCACAAGCCGATCTTCGCGCCGCACATCGACACTGGCGACTTCGTCATCATCGTCAACGCGTCGAAGGTCGTGCTGACCGGCAACAAGCTGGCCGACAAGCGCGCCTACCGGCATTCCGGTTATCCCGGTGGCCTGCGGGCGGTCGCCTACAGTGACCTGATGGCGTCCAACCCCGAGCGTGCCGTCGCCAAGGCGGTGAAGGGCATGCTTCCCAAGAACAGCCTGGGCAGGCAGATGCTGAGCAAGCTCAAGGTCTATGCGGGTCCTGACCACCCGCACCAGGCGCAGATGCCGGTCCCCTTCGAGATCTCGCAGGTCTCCCAGCAGGCCGGCGCTGGCCGGGCCGCGTCGAAGTAACCGACTCGGTCGGCACGAGGACAGAACGAGCCGATCAGGAAGCACGAGGGAAGAAACCGTGGCTGAGCCCACAGTCGCGCCGGAAGCCGGCGCTGGCGACGAGGTCGAAGAGACCGCCGAGTACCTTTCGCAGTACACCACCGAGACCGGTGAGGCGGCGAGCACCTCAGGCAAGCCCGCGGCGCGCAGGCCGGTGGTGACCGGCCATGCTCTCGGCACTGGCCGTCGCAAGGAGGCAATCGCCAGGGTGCGGGTCATGCCAGGGACCGGGCAGTGGCTGATCAACGGCCGCACCATGGACGTGTATTTCCCGAACAAGGTGCACCAGCAGCTGATCAGCGAGCCATTCGTGACACTCGGCGCGGAAGGCCAGTTCGACGTCGTGGCGAGGATCACCGGCGGCGGAGTGACCGGCCAGGCTGGTGCGCTGCGCCTCGGGATCGCCAGGGCGCTCATCCTCGTCGACCCGGCGAGCCGCCCCGCCCTGAAGCGCCTCGGCTTCCTGACCAGGGACGCGAGGATCAAGGAGCGGAAGAAGGCGGGCCTGAAGAAGGCACGCAAGGCACCGCAGTACTCCAAGCGCTAACCCCAGGCGTTGCCTTCGGGGGTGATGGCGTACATGGGGCAGCTTTTCGGCACTGACGGAGTACGTGGCGTCGCGGGGCGTGATCTTGATGCGCGCCTCGCGACGAGCCTGGCGGAGGCGGCCGCTCACGTGCTCGGCGGCACGCACGCATCAGGTGAATCCAGGCCCGCCGCGGTCGTTGGCCGTGACCCGCGTGCGTCCGGGGAGTTCCTCGAGGCCGCGGTGGTCGCCGGGCTGGCGGAGAGCGGTATCGACGTGCTGCGGCTTGGCGTCGTGCCCACGCCGGCCGTCGCTTACCTGACCGACGCTCTCGGGGCGGACTTCGGCGTGATGCTGTCGGCCAGCCACAATCCGGCACCAGACAACGGCATCAAGTTCTTCGCCAGGGGCGGCCTGAAGCTGCCGGATCACGTCGAGGACCAGATCGAGGCCCGGATGGCCGCGCAGGCCACGGATGCTGGCGGCCCGGGTATCCCCGCCGCGGGGTTCGGCCGGGTCCGTGATGCCGCTGGCGAGGCCGAGCGTTACCTGGCGCACCTGCTGTCCACCGTGGGCGTCGGGTCATCCGGGCAGGGCGGCCCGGTCAGGCCGCTCCGGGGATGGCGGGTCGTCGTCGACTGTGCGCACGGGGCCGCCTACGCGCTGGCACCGCGGCTGCTGACCGAGGCAGGCGCCGACGTGATCGCGATCGGCGTGCAGCCGGACGGGATCAACATCAACGCGGGCTGCGGCTCGACCAGCCTGGGCGTGCTCCAGGCCGCGGTTGCCGAGCACGGAGCCGACGCGGGCATCGCCTATGACGGGGACGCCGACCGCTGCCTGGCGGTGGACGCGACCGGCGCGGTCATCGACGGCGACCAGATCCTGGCGATCCTCGCCCTGGCGCTGAACGAGACTGGCCGGCTGGCAGGCGGCACCGTCGTCGCGACGGTTATGGCCAACCTCGGGTTCCGGCTGGCGATGACCGAGGCCGGCATCGAGGTCATCGAGACACCGGTCGGCGACCGTTACCTCCTGGCCGCGATGCTGGACGGGAAGTACGTGCTCGGCGGCGAGCAATCCGGCCACATCATCATGCTGGACCACAGCAGCACCGGCGACGGCATGCTGACCAGCGTCCAGCTGCTGGCGACAGCCGCTGCCCGCGGGCAGTCGCTGGCCGAGCTTGCCGCGGTGATGACGAGGTTCCCGCAGGTACTCGTCAACGTGCACGGCGTCAGCAAGGCCAAGGTCGCGGCCTCGGCCGAGCTCGCCGCGGCGGTCGCGGACGCCACGACCGAGCTCGGCGAGACGGGCCGGGTGCTCGTCCGGCCGAGCGGGACCGAGCCCGCGGTCCGGGTGATGGTCGAGGCGGTCGACTCAGGTCAGGCGCACCAGATCGCCGACCGGCTGGCCGACGTCGTCCGCAGCGCAGGCTGAGCGCGAACCCCGGCGCCAGCCAGGCGCCGCCTGCGGCAGCGGGCGGCCCGGACATGGCAGGCTGTGACCGTGATCGCGGGAATCGGCGTCGACATCGTGGACATCGCCAGGCTTGAGGCCGCGCTGCGGCGCACCCCCGAGCTGGGGACCCGGCTGTTCACCGAGGCCGAGCGGAGCGGGGTGAGCGAACAGTACGCGCCGACCGCGTCGCTAGCCGGCTGCTTCGCCGCCAAGGAGGCCCTGGCTAAGGTCCTGGGCGCCCCGCCCGGGCTGCGGTGGACCGACGCGGAGGTAGTGCGTAATGTCGCGGGCCGGCCGTTTCTTACCGTGCGCGGCACGGTCGCCGCCACCGCGCGCGAACAGGGAATCGGGGCGTGGCACCTATCGCTGAGCCATGATGGCGGCCTGTGCGTGGCGATGGTGGTCGGCGAACTCATCGCGCGGGGGTAGGACGCGCCCAGGTAGTCGCCGGGATAGGAACAGCAGCGAGATGACCGGCTCGGGTGCGACCAACTCGGGCCGGACGAGCAACGCGAGCGAGGCGAACGATGAGAGACGCCCATGCCGTCGCCGACGTCAGAGCGGCTGAACGTGCCCTGATGGCGCTAGTTCCCGACGGGGCGCTGATGCAGCGGGCCGCTGCGGGGCTGGCGTCGGTCTGCGCCGGGCTGCTGGGCCGCGTCTACGGCTCGCGCGTCGTCGTGCTCGCCGGGACCGGCGACAACGGCGGCGACGCCCTGTTCGCCGGGGCGCGGCTTGCCGCCCGGGGCGCGCAGGTCACCGCCGTTGGGACGGGACCGGGCCTGCACGAAGCCGGTGCGGCCGCGCTGCGCCTGGCGGGCGGGAGGCTGGCGGCTGCTGGCGGTACGGGCGCTGGCGGGCCGGGTGCCGCCGGGCCGGAGATGGCCGAGGCGATCGCGGCGGCCGACCTCATCATCGACGGGATCCTGGGCATCGGCGGCCGGGGCGGGCTGCGCGAGCCCGCCGCCACGCTGGCCGCCCTGACGGCCCGCGCCGCCGAGAGCGGGGCCATCGTCGTCGCTACTGACCTGCCAAGCGGGGTGGACGCCGACACCGGGGTCGTGGCCGGCGTGGCGATCAGGGCCGACGTGACCGTGACGTTCGGGACCATCAAGCCCGGCCTGCTGATCGATCCGGGGGCGAGCCACGCGGGCACGGTCGAGCTCGTCGACATCGGCTTGCGGCCGCACCTGACCGCGCCGCCAGCGGTCACCGCGCTTCAGTCAGCCGACGTCGCCGCGCTGCTGCCGGAGCCCGGCGCGGAGTCGGACAAGTACCGCCGGGGCGTCCTCGGGGTGCTCGCTGGCAGCGAGAAGTACACGGGCGCGGCCGTGCTCAGCGTGGGCGGGGCGATCCGCGGCGGGGCGGGTATGGTCAGGCTGGTGTCGGCCCGGGCAGCCGCTGACGTGGTTCGGCAGCACTGGCCGGAAGCCGTGATCACGGTGATCGATCCCGCTGATCCGGCCGGCCCGCAGCCGACGGGCTCCGGGAGTTCCGCCGGACCCGCCGCGATCGAGGCGGCCGGCCGGGTTCAGGCATGGGTGGCCGGGCCTGGTCTCGGCACGGGTGACGATGCGGCCGAACTGCTCGCTACGGTCCTGGCGACGTCGCTGCCTGTCCTGGTCGACGCCGACGGACTCACCGTTCTGTCCCGGCACAAGGAGCTGCTCGCCCGGCCGGCCGGGGCGGCCACGCTGATCACGCCGCACGCCGGCGAGCTTGCCCGGCTGGTGAACGGCGATCACGACCAGATCGAGGCCCACCGGCTCGAGTCGGCCCGCGCCGCCGCCGCCGGCCTCGGGGTGACGGTGCTGCTGAAGGGCTCGACGACCGTGGTGGCAACGCCTGACCCGGCCGAGCCCGTGTTCGTCAACCCGACCGGGACGTCGTGGCTCGCGACGGCCGGGTCCGGCGACGTGCTGTCCGGACTGGCCGGCGCGCTCCTCGCCCAGGGCGTGCGGCCGGCCAGGTCAGCAGCGGCTGCGGCCGCGTTCCTGCACGGGCTGGCCGGGCGCCTGGCCGCGCGGGGCGCGCCGGCCGGCGCGAGCGACGTGCTCGCCGCGATCCCCGAGGCGATCCGCAGGGTGGCTGGCGGCGATCAGCCGTGACCGGCGCGCCGGGGTAGCCGTGACCGGCGCGCCGGGGCAGCCGTTAGCCGGGAGTCAGGCCGGGTACCGGCTGGAGAGCGCGTATCGCAGCACGGCCATGTCGCCGGCCCGAGTCACCGCGACGAGCCGCGCCCGGTGCCCCGGGTTCCACGGGAACTGGCCGTCCCCGACGAACCGCGGAGCAGCGGAATCCCCGATGAAGAACGGCGCGACGGAAATCCGGAGTTCGTCGGCGAGCCCGGCGGCGAGGAACTGGGTGTGCAGTGACCCGCCGCCCTCTACCAGCAGCCGTGCGATGCCCCTGGCAGCGAGATCGGCGAGAACGCGGTCGAGCCCGACCAGGTCACCCGCGTCGATGACCTCGGCGGCGGCGCCAAGCCGCTCCCTGGTCTTGGGCACGGCGGCGGAGGCGACGTAGACGATCGGTTCGGCTCCGGTCGCGAAGATCCGGGCCGCCGGATCGAGATTGCCGCTGCGGCTGACCACGACCCTGGCCGGATCCGGTCCGAGCCCGCGGGCGATCCTCGCCTCCCTGCGGGCCTGCGAGCGCAGCAGCAGGGCCGGGTTGTCGGCGCGCACCGTACCAGCTCCCACCAGGATCGCGTCGCAGGTCGACCTGACCTCGTCGACCAGGTCGAAGTCGGCATCGCTCGACAGCCGCAGCGGCTTGGCCGAGACGTCATCGATGTACCCGTCCAGCGACATCGCGCAGCTCAGCAGGGTGTAGGGCCGGTCCACGCCGGTAAGCCTACGGCGGCTCACGCCGCGACGACCGGGGCCGACTGGGTAACAGGGCCGGTCGCGGCGGCCTAAGGATCGGTGGCCGGCGCCTGGAGTTGGTGGCCGACCCGCCTTGTGGAGACCGGCGTGACACGGGTTACGGAATCGCGGTCGTCTGGCGGGGCGTTCTCTAGGTGCGGTGAAACGCGTCTCCCGCCAGTCCCGATACGCCATCGGGATCCAGCGCTGCAGGCTGGCAGGCCGTGCGCCGGGCCGGGCAGTGACCACTGATCACAGATTCAGGGAGTTAGTAATTAATATAATAAATGTTCTATAGATGACGTAAATCGTCATAGCGAACGACCTCATGTCCTGACCGGTGCAGCGCGCTTGTCAAAGCCCCTGAGACAGGGCGGCACGCCGGACAGGCCGGGTCTTCCACCGGTTGCACTGGACCGGCAGGCGGCTAGTCGATCTGCCTAATTTGCTGGCTGGCTGGCTGGCTGGCCGGCTTGCTGTGCTGACTGGCTTGCCGGTCGCTGGCCGATCGCAGCCCTCTCGTGCCGAACGGAGTCTTAGATGCGCTTTCGGAGTAGCAGTCCCGGCCACAACGGCTCTGGTGCCCAGACCGGCCCGGGTGCCCAGACCGGCCCGGGTAGCGGGTCACCCACAAAGCGCGTGCGCCGCCCGGCGCGGCGCGGCCTGGCCGTCGCCGCTGGCGCCGCCGTTGCCCTGGTCGGCACTGTCGTCGGCGTGGCGGCCGCGGGAGTGACGTCCGGCAGCGGGCCTTCCGGCAGCCGACCTTCCGGCACTGGCGCTTCCCGCACCAGCCTCTCCGGCGGCGTGTCCCGCGTCGGCACCGGCGCATCCGCCTCACGCTCCAGCGCCGGCGCCGCCGGAGCGAAGTCCAGGCTGATCAGCGCCGGCCAGTCAGCCCATCCGGCAACGGCCACGCACCTGCGGACGAAGTCCGCCGGAGCCGGATCGCCTCAGTCGCCGGCCACGCGGTCCAAGGCTGATGCCAGGGCGCAGGCGGCGACGAAGGCCGCCCGGCCGAAGGCACTGCGGACCTCGTGCCGGACGGTCGGCCACATCGGCGACTCGACCTCGGTGGATTTGATCTCGCCCGACTACCTGCCGAACCCCGCTCAGCGGCTTGCCGCCCGCTACGCCGACGTGGGCGTCAGGCACCTCACCATCGACGCGTCCGGCGGGCGCTCCATCGTCGAGGAGATGCCAGGCCAGATCAACGGTTACAAGGTCGCGAGCGCCTGGCGGAGCCAGGGCTATCGGGGCTGCTGGGTGTTCGCCCTCGGAACCAACGACACCGCGAACGTGGCGGCCGGCTCCTCGGCCGGGATGATGGCCAGGATCGACCAGATGATGGCCGTGGCGCACGGCGAGCCGGTGATGTGGGTGAACACGCGGACGCTCCTGCCGTCCGGGTACTGGGCGAACGCCAACGAGCAGGTCTGGGACGCGACCCTGGTCAAGGCCCTCGCGAAGTACCCGAATATGCGGATCTTCGACTGGTCGGCTGTCGCACGGCCGGGCTGGTTCCTGTCCGACGGGATTCACTACAACTCCCTCGGGTGCGCGATGCGCGCCAACGCGATCGCCGATGCGCTGGCCAGGGCATTCCCGCTGAACGGCCACAGCGCGGGCAAGATCGTCCGGTAGCGACCGCCGCAGATGCCTGCGAAGGAAGGGCCGGCCGGGCAGCCGGTGCGATGGACGCGCAAATCGCAATGATCAGACTGCCGCCCGGCCGGCCCTTCTTACGCCGGTCAGCACGGGCCGGCCATGGCAGTTCAGTCCGAGCCGAACCAGCAGGCACCGCCAGACCGCCCGCGCTAGCCGGATCGGCCGCTGCGCCACGCCTAATGCATTCGTCCGTACCGCCCTTTCGAGTTCCAATTCTTGCCACCCACGATACGTAGTCGTTAATTCACACCGGGTAGTGCCTTCCCTGCCCGGAGTGAATGAACGATCTCGCGTAACGGGGGCGAGACGGACCTGGGCTAGGGGGAGACATGCCGAGGCCGGTGAGCTCTGGCCAGCGTTACATGCCTGGCCTGGACGGACTGCGTGCGCTGGCGGTGCTCGCTGTCATCGCCTATCACGAGCAGTTCGGATGGGCGCCAGGAGGACTGCTCGGCGTGGGCGTCTTCTTCACGCTCAGCGGCTTCCTGATCACCAGCATCCTGGTCTCCCAGTGGTCCGCCGACGGGCGGATCCGGCTCGGTGACTTCTGGCTGCACCGGGCCAGGCGGCTGCTGCCGGCCCTCTTCGTGATGCTGGCCGTGGTGACCGCCTGGGTCACGCTCGCGGACCGGGCCAGGCTGGCCAGCTTGCGAGGAGCGGTCGGAGCCGCGGCGACGTACATCAGCAACTGGTACCTCATCGCCAGGAACCAGTCCTACTTCGCCAGGTTCGCCCCTCCCGCTCCGCTCGACCATCTGTGGTCGCTGGCGGTCGAGGAGCAGTTCTACCTGCTCTGGCCGCTGCTGCTGATCGCCGGGCTGATCCTGCTGCGCAGGCGCAAGGCGGCCACCGCCTGGCTGATCGTGCCTACGGTTGTCCTCACGGCAGCGTCGGCGTACGCGATGCTGCACCTGTACCAGCCAGGGATGGACCCGACCAGGGTGTACGAAGGGACCGACACTCGCGCCTTCGGGCTGCTGATCGGCGCCGTCCTGGCGCTGGCCTGGCCGAGTGGCAGCAAGCGGGGTGCGCACAGCGCGGCGCCAGGCAGACGCGCCACTGTGCTGCTCGATATCGCCGGGATCGCGGGCCTGGCCTGCATCGGCGTGATGATCTGGCGGGTCGGCGAGTACTCGCCGTTCGCGTACCGGGGCGGCCTCGTGCTGCTCTCGGTCGCCACGGCCGCGGTCGTCGCCGCGACCGCCTATCCTGCGAGCCTGGTCGGCCGGGCCCTCGGCTGGGGCCCGCTGCGGTGGATCGGCGTCCGCTCCTACGGCATCTACCTGTGGCACTTCCCGGTAATCGTCCTGACCTCGCAGCCCAACACCAAGCCGAGCCTGGCGCTGGCCGGCCTCCAGATCGCGGCGTCGGTCCTTCTCGCAGCGCTGTCCTGGGAGCTCATCGAGGAACCGATTCGCCAGGGCGCCATCGGCCGGGCCTGGACGCGCGTCCGCGCCGCCGGCTGGAGGCCGAGGCTCAGCCAGGTCAAGCTGGGCGGCCTGGCCGCCACCGCAGCTGCGCTCGGGGTGCTCGCCGTGGCCGGCTTCGGGCTGTCGGGAGCCACCCGGGCCGGTGCGGGCTCGGGTGTGGGATCAGTCCTGTCGGCTGGCACGCTCCAGCTGCCTGTCACCAGGACCGTGGTCAAGGCTCCGCCCACGAACGCTGGCCCCGGCGCCGGGCAGTCCCCGGCAGCCGGGCAGGCGGCGAGCTCCGGCGGCCCGCTCCGCACGTCCTGCCGGGCGGTCGCGCACATCGGCGACTCGACCTCGGACGGGCTCGTCTCGCCCGAGTACCTGCCGAAGCCGGGCGAACGGATCGTCGCCCGCTACGAGGACGTCGGGGTGCGCTCGGTCGTGACCGACATCTCAGGTGCCCGCTCGGTCGTCGAGGTCCTGCCCGGCCAGATAAACGGCTACGACGCGGCCAGGAACATCACGCGCGGCGGGTTCCGGGGCTGCTGGGTCATCGCCCTGGGGACGAACGACACCGCCGACGTGGCGGCCGGCTCGAACGTCGGCCTGGCCACCAGGATCAGCCGCATGATGAAGGCCGCCCACGGTGAGCCAGTGATGTGGGTCAACGTCAAGTCGCTGCTCTCCAGCGGCCCTTACGCGGAGGTCAACATGCTGCGCTGGGACCGCGTGCTGATCGGCGCCTGCGCGAAATACTCCAACATGCGGGTATTCAACTGGGCTGCGGAAGTGAAGACCAAGTGGTACATCTCCGACGGGATTCACTTCACCTCGATCGGCTACAAGCACCGCGCCAAGATGATCGCCGACGCACTGGCCCGCGCGTTCCCGCAGGCGGGCCAGAGCAGCGGCTGCCTGGTCAGCAGCTAGCGGTGCCGCCCGCTACCGCGAGGCGGCACCGCTGGCAGCCGCGGCTAGTCCTCCGCGCGGCCGCCGAGGTGACGAGCCAGGAACTTCTCGGCGGCGGTGTAGAAGACCATCCGGCTCTCCGGCTTGGCGAAGCCATGTCCCTCGTCGGGGAAGAGTATGTACTCGTGGTCGATCCCGGCATCGACGAGGGCGGAGACGATCTGCTCGGACTCGGCCTGCTTGACCCGGGGGTCGTTGGCGCCCTGGGCGATCAGCAGCGGGATCGAGATCTGGTCGGCACGGGACAGCGGAGAGCGTGACCACAGGAAGTCGACGTCCGTCTCCGGATTGCCGACCCGGCGATGGAACTGGGCGATCATCGGCGCCCAGTACGGCGGGACGGTCTCGATCAGGGTCTTGAGGTTGGACGGCCCGACGATGTCGACCGCGCAGCAGTAGACCTCGGGCGTGAACGTCGCGCCTGCCAGCGCCGCGTAGCCGCCGTAGGACCCGCCGTAGATCGCGACGCGCTTGGGGTCGGCCCAGCCTTCCGCCACCGCGTGCGCGACCGCTTCGGTCAGGTCGTCCTGCATCTTGGCGCCCCACTCCCGGTCGCCGGCGTTGACGAACGCCTTCCCGTACCCGGTCGATCCGCGGAAGTTGACCTGGATGCAGAGGTATCCTCGGTTGGCGAGCCACTGGGCCTCGGGATCGAAGCCCCAGGCGTCCCTCGCCCACGGCCCGCCGTGCACGTTGAGCACGGTCGGCAGCCCGGCGCGCAGGCCGTCCGGCGGGAAGGTCGCGTACCCGTGGATGACCAGGCCGTCGCGGGCGGTGAAAGAGAACGGCTCCATGGGGGCCAGGGTGTACTGGCTCAGGGCCGGCTGGTGCTCGAAGAGGAAGCTGCCCTGCCTGGTCGCCCGGTCGTAGGCGAAGAAGGGGATCGGCCCCGAGTCGTTCGTGAAGGCGATCAGCCAGGTCGCGTCGGCGTCGTCGGCACTCGCGAAGTTGGGGTCACCGGGGTGCAGCGCCCGGATCGCCGCCAGGTCGTCGGCCACCGACGGGTCGAGCACGATGTACTCGGACCGGTCCTTCAGCACGACGACGACCTGCGGCTCCTTCGTGTCGGGATCGATCCGCACGCCGCTGATGTCGGCCTCGGGATCGGCCGCGAGCACCTCCTGCGCACCGGTCGCCAGGCCGATCCTGATCAGCCTCGCGGTCTCCTCGCCGAGCGAGCTGACCATCAGGAGCGACTGCCCGTCGGCGCTGAACGCGACCGGATCGGTGGTCAGCGCGTCCTCCGCCGGTATCGTCAGCAGCTGGCGCCAGTCGTCGTCCGCGCTGTCCCGCACCATCACGACGATCCCGCCGTCTGGCTGCGGCGCGAACGCGCCGCGGACGGCCAGCCGGGAGTCGGCCAGCCAGGCCAGGAAGCCCGGATTGACGATCTCCTTGGTCAGCTCGCCGGTATTCAGGTCGAGCCGGTAGACGTCGTGCAGCTGCGGGTTGTCCTTGTTCAGGCCGACCAGCACGTCGGTCGGGAAGTCCCGCTCCATCGCCACGATCTGCGTCTGCACCCCGTCGAACGGAGTCAGGTCGCGGCGGGCCATCGTGGTCAGGTCGACGTCATGCAGCCGCCAGTTCTCGTCACCCCCGGTGTCCTGCAGGTATAGCAGGTGCTTGTTGTCGTGCGCCCAGGCGAAGGTCCTGATGCCGCGGTCGGTGTCGTCGGTGACGACCTGGGCCTTGTCCCAGTCCACCCCGGCTTGAGGGCTGACCGGGGCAAGCCAGACATTGAGGACTCCGTCCTTGGGTGCGATCCAGGCGAGCCTGGTGCCGTCGGGTGACAGCCGGGGGCTGACCCGTTCCGGGTTGCCGAAGAGAACCTTCCGGGGAATGAGTTCGACCATGGAAGTACCTAACCACGTCGGCCGTATCCGCCGCGAGGTGCAGCTGCAGCCATCCTGCCCGCCGCCGGGTCCTGCCTCCCGGATGGATGGGCCATCCATCCGGGTTTTCACGGATGCGCGGCACATCCATCCGGCGGCTGCCCGCTAGGCCGGGCGGAGCGGTGGCCGGTTACTGGCACACTTGAGGGCCATGGACGGGCATTCTGAAGCGGTTGTCGACCTCGGAGCAATCAGGTCAAATGTCGCGGCGATGGCACGGCATGTCGGAAACGCCCAGGTCATGGCGGTCGTCAAGTCCGACGGCTACGGGCACGGCCTGCTCGAAACCGCGGCCGCGGCCCTGGCAGGCGGCGCGGCCTGGCTCGGCGTAGGGCACGTGGCGGAGGCCCTGGCGCTGCGCGCCGCCGGTGTCACTGCGCCGGTGCTCTGCTTGCTGGCCGCGCCGGATGCGCCGCACAACGATGCCATCACGCTCAGCGTCGACCTCAGCGCGGGCAACGCGAGCCTGGTGCGGCAGATCGCCGCCGCCGCTGAGGTGGTCGGCAGGCCAGCGCGGCTGCATCTGAAGGCCGACACCGGGATGAGCCGCGGCGGCGCCCCGGTGGCGCACTGGCCCGAGCTGGTCGACGCGGCCCTGGCTGAGCAGGCCGCCGGGCGGTGCGAGATCGTCGGCATCTGGTCCCATCTGGCCTGCGCGGACATGCCGGGGCATCCGTCCGTCGACGCGCAGCTGGCCGCCTTCCGCGACGCGCTCGAACTGGCCAGCCGGGCGGGCGCGCGGCCTGCCGTGCGACACCTAGCCAACACGCCGGCGCTGCTCACCCGGCC
Source organism: Streptosporangiaceae bacterium (assembly GCA_035532775.1). Classification (GTDB taxonomy): domain Bacteria; phylum Actinomycetota; class Actinomycetes; order Streptosporangiales; family Streptosporangiaceae; genus Chersky-822. Next base: position 8,845 of record DATKQH010000150.1, on the reverse strand, counting down.
CGACGCGTGGTTCGACCTGGTCAGGCCGGGCGGCGGGGTGACCGGGCTGTGCACGCTGCCCGGCGGTCCTCCCGGCTGGCTACGGCCGGCCATGACCGTCCGTACTCATCTTGTTCAGGTCAAACGGGTCGCGCCCGGAACTGGCGTCTCCTATGGCCACAGGTACGTGACCGGGGCTGAGACCACGCTCGGCCTGGTACCGCTCGGTTACCACGAGGGGATTCCCCGTGCCGCGACGAACATCGCGCCCGTGCTGGTCCGCGGCCGCCGCCTGACCATCGCGGGCACGGTCTGCATGAACCAGTGCGTGGTCGATGCCGCGGACCTGCCAATCGAGGCAGGTGACGAGGTCGTGCTGTTCGGGCCCGGTGACAATGGCGAGCCGACCGCGCAGGAGTGGGCCGACCTGCTCGGCACCCTGTCCTACGACATCGTGACGAGGTTTACGGCAAAGATCCCGAGAAGCTACTGTGGAGTAACCGAGGCGGAAGTCCCGGCAGTGCGAACTGCCACGGCCGTCGCCCGGTGCGCGAGCGACCACGCTGAGGTGGCGCACGCGGGCGGGCAGGAGGTCTGATGGTCAGCTGGCGCAGGCTCACCGGGGTGACCGGACTGGCCGCCGGGGCGATCGCCGCCGGAGCAGGTGCCGTGGTGATGGCGGAGAAGATCGCCGTAGGCCGGATCAGGCTGCGCCCCGATCCCGCGGTCGGCGAGCCGTTCGGTGACGTCCACGGGGAGCCGATGACAGTGACGGCCGACGACGGCCTGCCGCTGCATGTCGAGATCAGCGGCCCTGCGGACGCGCCGGTCACGATCATCTTCTGCCATGGCTACACGCTGAACTCCGACGTCTGGTACTACCAGCGGGCCGGGCTCGAGCACAGCGCCAGGTGTGTCTTCTGGGACCAGCGCAGTCACGGCCGGTCCGGCCGGTCCGACCCCGACCTGGTCAGCATCGATCAGCTGGGAGCCGACCTGCACGAGGTGCTGATGGCCACGGTGCCCGGCGATATGCCTGTGGTGCTGGTCGGCCACTCGATGGGCGGCATGACCGTGATGGCCCTGGCCGACCAGCATCCCGAGCTGTTCGGAAGTAAGGTCATCGGCGCGGTGCTGATCTCCACGGCGGCGTCCACGGTCGACCCGGCCACCTGGCTGCCTGCCCCGCTGCGGCCCGCTGTCAGGATGGCGATGCCGTCGATGATGACCGGAGCGTCCAAGGGCCGGATGGCCGAGGTGGTCGAGCGCGGCAGGCGGTCGGCCAGCGACATCGCGTTCCTCGGCACAAGGCGGATCGCGTTCGGCGATCCCAGGGTGAGCCCGACGGTGGTGGACTTCCTCGAGCGGATCATCAGGGCCACGCCGATCGACGTCATCGCCGACTTCTATGTCGCGCTGGTCGGGCACGAGAAGCGGCACGCGCTGAAGGTGCTCGGCAACGTCCCCGTGCTGGTGCTGACCGGCGACCGGGACCGACTGGTGGGCCCGAGCCTGTCGGACGAGATCGCGTCGGCGATCCGCGACGCCAAGCTGATCAGGATCCACGGCGCCGGGCATGTCGTCATCCTCGAGCGGCCGGAGGAGGTCAACGAGGCCATCGCCGACTTGGTCACGCAGGCCCTGACCGTGCACATGGACGATGAGTGAGCGGCTGAGCGCCGGTCAGTCCGGGCCGGCCGGGCCGGCCGGGCCGGCCGGGCCGGCCGGCCCGGCCGCCGGTGCGCGGCCGGCGGTGACGGTGCGGCTGAGCGTTCCCGGCGCGGCGCAGATGCGGCGGCTCGGCGTCCGGCTGGCTGGGCTGCTGCTCCCGGCCGACCTCGTCGTGCTGGCCGGCTCGCTGGGCGCGGGCAAGACCACGCTCGTGCAGGGGATCGGCGAGGGACTCGGCATACGCGGCCCGGTGACCTCGCCGACCTTCGTGATCGCGCGGGTGCACCCGTCGCTGCGCGGCGGACCCGACCTCGTGCACGCGGACGCGTACCGGCTCGGCAGCCGGCTGGAGGTCGACGACCTCGACCTGGATGCCGACCTCGATCACTCGGTCACGGTCGTGGAGTGGGGCGAAGGCCTGGTCGAGGGTCTGGCTACCGGGCACCTGCGCATCACGATCGACCGGCCCGTGGCCGAGACCGCCGCGGCGGCCGGGCCGGAAGATGGCTCGGAAGACGGCACGCAGGATCAGCCCAGGAGGGTGACAGTGGCCGGCTACGGCAGCCGGTGGGAGGCGGTCGCCGACCGGCTCAGGGCGGCGCTGGCCGACTCGCTGCGCTAGCCAACTCGCTGCGCTAGCCAACGAGGCCACGCATCCCGGGCGAAGCTGAGCTCCCGGCGCAGCCCCGCGGCCCGGCGCAGCCCCGCTGCCCGGCGCAGCCCCGCTGCCCTGCGCAGCCCCGCTGCCCTGCGCAGCCCGGGCGAGGCATCGCTCCCCGGCGAAGCTCCTCTCCCGCCAAGGCCCGGCGCCCGGCGAAGGTCCGCTCCGGAGTAACAATTGTTCCGATCTGTCGCCCCTCGGCGGTGCTCGCGCCAGTACACTGCGGGAATTCAGACCCGCTTACCGTCGTCACGCACGGTCGGATGCCTGTCAGGGAGGCGCGCCGTGACTGAGCAGGGCTACCCGCCTCGCCAGCCCGACTATCCCGGCCGCGGCCGGGATAGGACATCGCAGGAACCCCGCAGGACCGGCTGGCAGATGATCGACGCCTTCGATGACGGTCCCGATACCGACTCCGACCTGCCGCCGTGGGCCGTGCCCGGTGGCATCGAGCCGCTCCGGCCCGCCCGCAGGCCGCACCGCGCACCGGAGCCTGGCCAGTTCGACGAGCCGGGGCCGCCGCCCGCCGAGCCTGACCAGGACGGGCCGCCCAGCATCACGAGAAGGCCGCGCCGCAGCCGGGCGGCCGTTACGCGGCGCCGCAAGTCCAAGCGCAGGCTGGTCACCTGGGGCGGCACCGCGATCGTGCTGCTGATCCTGGTCGGCGTCGGGTTCGTCCTGTTCCAGTCACCCGCGCCGAAGAGCCGGTACGTGACGACGCTGCAGAAGGGCGAGTTCAAGGCGGTGCCGGACGCCTGCAAGGTCGTCGGGGCGACTGCGCTGCGCCAGATCATGAGCGGTACCCCCACGAGCACCCAGCCTCAGCAGGGCTCAGCGCTGAGCCAGTGCGCCTTCACGGTCGACGCGAAGCCGACCTTCCGGGTCCTGCAGATCAAGGTGCAGGCCTATGACGCGAGCCTGACCGTTCCCGTGGGGGACGGGAGCGCCACCGTGGACGCGAAGTACACCTTCGCCGAGCGGCGCCGCCTGCTGGCCCATCCGCTCAAGCGCACGCCGCAACCCCCAGCCACGATCACGGCGGTCAGCGGTCTGGGTGACGAGGCGGTCAGCGCGGTGCAGGTCTTCCACACGAAGTCGGTCATCGATCTGGTAACGGTGCTGGCCAGGTACCGCAACGTGCTGATCACGGTCAGCTTCCAGGGGCAGGCGAGCGGCGGGTTCGGCCCAGTGACCGTCAGCGAGCTCCGCTCCGGAGCACTCACGGCGGCGCGGGCGGCGCTGACGCAGGTCAAGGGCGAGCCGACCGTCTGATCCGGTCCGAGCGCCGGTCTGCCAGGTCCGGGCGGTCCGGCCGGCCCTGCGGGGTGACTACGCTGTGACACCGTGCTGATCCTCGCCTTCGACACCGCGACGCCGGCGGTGACCGTCGCGCTGCACGATGGTTCCGGTGTCGTGGCGCACGAGTCCGCCGTCGACGCGCGCCGCCACGGCGAGCTGCTCGCCCCGTCGATCGCCAGGATCCTGGCCAAGGCCGGCGCGGAACCCGGCGACCTGACGGCCATCGCGGTGGGCACCGGACCCGGTCCCTATACCGGGCTGCGGGTCGGCCTGGTGACCGCCCGGGTGCTCGGCAGCGCCTTGTGCCTCCCGGTCGACGGCGTCTGCACGCTCGACATCATCGCGGCGGAAGCCAGACATGCCGCGGCTGGCCATGAGTTCATCGTGGCGACGGACGCCCGGCGACGGGAGGTCTACTGGGCCAGGTACTCGGCGCAGGCGCAGCGCCTGTCCGAGCCGCAGGTGAGCCTGCCCGCGGCGGTTCCAGCTGGCTACCCGATGGCCGGGGAGGGCCCGCGGCTGCACGCCGAGCTGGCCGCTGGCGGCGAGACGATCGGGCCGCGTTATCCGTCCGCCGCGGAACTGGCCCAGATCGCCGCTGACCACGTGGCGCGCGGGGTTCCCCCCGAGGAGCCTGAGGCCCGCTACCTGCGCCGGCCCGATGCCAGGGAACCTGGCCGGCCGAAGCGAGTCACGCCGTGAGCCTGTCCGCTATCGTGCTCCGCCCGATGACCATGGCGGACCTCGACGAGATCCTCGAACTGGAGCTGGCTGTCTTCGGCGCGGAAGCCTGGACCAGGCAGATGCTCGCCGCGGAGCTCGAGCAGCAGCCCGCCAGCAGGTACTACCTGGTCGCCGAGGACGATGGCCGGATCGCGGGCTACGCGGGGCTGCTCGGCGCCGGCTGGCAGGGTGACGTGCTGACGCTGGCCGTGACGACCGACCGCTGGGGCCGGGGGATCGGCTCCGCGCTGCTCGAGGCCCTGCTCGCCGAGGCCGCCAGGCGCGGCTGCACCGAGGTCTTCCTCGAGGTGCGCACTGACAACAGCCGGGCGCAGGAGCTGTACCGCCGGCACGAGTTCACCGAGATCGGGATCAGGCGGGGCTACTACCAGCCCTCAGGTGCCGACGCGCTGGTCATGCGCCGCAGCCTGACCGGCGCCGCGACCCGGGAGCAGATATGACGGCGCCGCTTGTGCTGGGAATCGAATCGTCGTGCGACGAGACCGGCGTTGGCCTGGTCCGCGGCCACGACCTGCTCGCCGACGCGGTCGCCTCCAGCGTGGACGAGCACGCGCGGTTCGGCGGTGTGGTGCCCGAGGTGGCGAGCCGGGCCCACCTGGAGGCGATGGTTCCCGCGGTGCGGCGGGCGCTCAAGGTCGCCGGGGTCACCCTCGGCCAGGTCGACGCGATCGCGGTCACCGCCGGGCCGGGCCTGGCCGGTGCGCTGCTGGTCGGCGTGTGCGCCGCCAAGGCCTACGCGCTCGCGCTCGGCAAGCCGCTATACGGGGTCAACCACCTGGCGGCCCACATCGCCGTGGACCAGCTCGAGCATGGCGCGCTGCCGGCTCCGGCGATCGCGCTGCTGGTCTCGGGCGGCCACTCCTCATTGCTGCTCGTGCGCAGCCTGACCGGCGACATCACGCCGCTCGGGGCGACCATCGATGACGCCGCGGGCGAGGCCTATGACAAGGTAGCCAGGCTGCTCGGGCTGCCCTTCCCCGGCGGGCCGCCGATCGATGCTGCCGCACGCACTGGCGACGCGTGGTCCGTTAAATTTCCTCGGTCGAAATATCGTGACGGCACGGCCGACTTCTCGTTCTCCGGGCTGAAGACGGCGGTGGCGCGCTGGGTGGAGGCGCGGGAGGCGGCCGGGCTCGCGGTGCCGGTCGCCGACGTCGCGGCCTCGTTCCAGGAGGCGGTCGCCGATGTGCTGACCCGCAAGGCCGTCGACGCATGCCTGGCCCAGGGGGTCGGCCACCTCGTGATCAGCGGCGGGGTGGCGGCCAACTCGCGGCTGCGGGCGCTCGCGGCGGAGCGGTGCGACGCGGCGGGGATCAGGCTGCGGGTGCCGCGGCCCGGGCTGTGCACCGACAACGGGGCGATGGTCGCGGCGCTGGGCTCTGACCTGGTCGCGGCCGGCGCCGAGCCGTCCGGCGCCGACTTCGCCGCGGACTCCGGGCTGCCGGTTACCCAGGTCCTGGCCGCCTGAGCGAGTCTGGGCTGGCTGGGCCGCGTCGGCGGGGCTGGACGGGCGGTTCGGCTGCGCGGGTCAGCGGCGCACAGTCCGCTGGGCCAGCGTCCACATCGGGAAGGTGAACTCGCCCGAGGCGGTCCGCGGCGTCGCGGCGAGGTAGTCGCGAACCATGGACAGCACGGCCTCGCGCTCCTCGGGTTCCATGATCAGGAACATGGAGTGGGTGCGCATGGTCTCGAGCAGCGAGTCCGCCGTCCTGACGTGGCCATGCTCGAACCCAGAGATCTCCGGCGGGCAGAACAGCTGCTCGCCGGGGCCGCGCAGCCAGGCCGAGATCCCGTCATCGTCCTCCTCGTTGAAGGACGTGAGGGCCACCACCTGCTTCCGGCCGGCGACGCGGTGCAGCCCGGCGACCCAGTCGACCCGGTCGTCATCGGTGTTCCACAGGCCGGAGAACACGCCGCCAGGCGTCAGCACCCGGGCGATCTCCGGCATTGCCCGGTCCAGGTCGAACCAGTGCGCCGCCTGACCTGCCAGGACGGCATCGACGGACTGACCGGGGAGCGGTATCGCCTCCGCGCGACCCGCCGCCGCGGTCACGCCGGGCAGCCAGCGGTGCAGTTCGGCCAGCATGTGCGGGTCGGGTTCGACCGCGACGACGCTCGGCTGGCTGCTGTCGAGCGTCAGGCTGGCCAGCTGAGCGGTGAGCTTCCCGGTGCCCGCGCCGAGGTCGAGGATCCGGACCTGGTGCCTGGGCGGGCGGGTGACCGGTTCGAGTGCCCACCGGATCGCGGTGGCGGGGTAGTCTGGCCGGTGCGTGGCGTAGGCCGAGGCCGCGGCTCCGAATGAAGCCGCGCGGCGGTAATGCTCGTCGTCGGGAAGCAGAGCGGTCGTGTCCTGGTCGGCAGGCGTGTCCATGAGCGGCACCCTAGCCGGACCGCGTCGCGTTGACGATGCGTGCTTGATGGTGCTGGTCGAGGGTGCCGGGTGACGGCTCAGCTTGACGGGCCAGCGTGACCGGCAGCGTGACCGGCAGCTTGACGGAGCCCAGCGGCAGGGCTACTGTGCGGACTTGGCACTCGATGGTATAGAGTGCTAACTGCGACGAGGATGGGTCTGGCACCCGCGACGGCAGGCCCCATGGTCGCCTCTCTTAGTAACTCAGCTAGCCCTTTCCGGAGGGGGAGGTCAGATCGTGACGACCGCCACCAAGGTTGTTATCAAGCCGCTCGAAGACCGGATCGTTGTGCGCCCGCTCGATGCAGAGCAGACCACGGCATCCGGGCTTGTCATCCCAGACACCGCCAAGGAGAAGCCCCAGGAGGGCGAAGTCGTAGCTGTCGGACCAGGTCGGTTCGACGACTCCGGCGCCAAGCGCGTCCCGATGGACGTGAAGGTTGGCGATGTCGTTCTGTACAGCAAGTACGGCGGTACCGAAGTGAAGTACGCGGGCGAGGAGTACCTCGTGCTCTCCGCCCGGGACGTGCTCGCAGTCATCGAGAAGTAAGCGAGCAGATCCAACGGCGCGGGCAAGGCTCGTGCCCGGCGTACTCATTGCGCCACCCGCCGCCCCGGATCGGTCGGTGGCCTCAGGAGGAATCTCCTGGGGTTCCCGGCCTGCCCGGGGCGGCGGCTTGAAACCTGACTTAGTACCGACCATCCAAAGAAGAACGATCAGCTGAGGTGCTTCATGGCCAAGAGCCTGGATTTCGATGAGGAAGCGCGGCGGGCGCTTGAGCGGGGTGTCGACAAGCTCGCGAACGCCGTGAAGGTGACGCTCGGCCCGCGTGGCCGCAATGTCGTCATCGACAAGAAGTGGGGCGCTCCGACCATCACCAACGACGGCGTCACCGTCGCCAAGGAGATCGAGCTGGAGAACCCGCAGGAGAACCTGGGCGCTCAGCTCGCCAAGGAGGTCGCCACCAAGACCAACGACGTGGCCGGCGACGGCACCACGACTGCGACCGTCCTGGCGCAGGCGATGGTGCACGTGGGCCTGCGTTCCGTCGCGGCGGGGGCGAACCCGATGTCGCTCAAGCGCGGTATCGACGCGGCCGCGGCCGCCGTCTCCGAGAGCCTGCTGAAGAGCGCGCGCGATGTCGAGGAGCGGAGCGAGATCGCCGATGTCGCCACGATCTCGGCACAGGATGCCAAGGTCGGCGCGATCATCGCCGACGCCTTCGACAAGGTCGGCAAGGACGGCGTGATCACCGTCGAGGAATCGGCCACGATGGGCCTGGAGCTGGAGTTCACCGAGGGCCTGCAGTTCGACAAGGGCTACATCTCGGCGTACTTCATCACTGACCAGGAGCGGATGGAGGCCGTGCTCGAGGATGCCAACATCCTGCTGCACAACGGCAAGATCTCCTCGATGGCTGACCTGCTGCCGCTGCTCGAGCAGATTGCCCAGTCGCGCAAGCCACTGGTGATCGTCGCCGAGGACGTCGACGGCGAGGCGCTGTCGACCCTGGTCGTTAACAAGATCCGCGGCCTGCTGAACGTCGTCGCGGTCAAGGCGCCAGGGTTCGGCGACCGGCGCAAGGCGATGCTCGAGGACATGGCCATCCTGACGGGCGGCCAGGTCATCAGCGAGGAGGTCGGCCTCAAGCTGGAGAGCGCCGGGCTTGACGTGCTCGGGACGGCACGCCGCGTGACGGTCACCAAGGACACGACCACGATCATCGACGGCGGTGGCAAGCAGGATGCCATCAACGACCGGATCCGCCAGCTCAAGGCCGAGATCGAGGCATCGTCCTCGGACTGGGATAAGGAGAAGCTCCAGGAGCGGGTCGCCAAGCTGGCCGGCGGAGTGGCTGTGCTGCGGGCCGGCGCGGCTACCGAGGTCGAGCTCAAGGAGAAGAAGCACCGGCTGGAGGACGCCATCTCGGCGACCAGGGCGGCGATCGAGGAAGGCATCGTGGCAGGCGGCGGAAGCGCGCTGATCCAGGCCTCGGTGCACCTCGGCGACCTGGGCATGTCCGGCGACGAGGCGACCGGCGTCAGTGTGGTCCGCAAGGCGCTGCTCGAGCCAGCCCGCT
>DATKQH010000149.1:0-20313 GCA_035532775.1 Streptosporangiaceae bacterium | reverse complement strand
GATACAGATCACGGCCGTCGATCCCACAGGCCCCGCCAAGTGCGAGGTCCACGCCTGGGGCTGGACTGCCAGCGGGCAGGCCTTCCAGGTCCGCTGCTTCAACGGCGGCTCGGCGCCCCTCAAGACCGGCTGGACACTAAGCTACCAGCGCAAGCGTGCGATCACCGGTACGCAGCCCAAGCTGTTCGCCTACACCTTCGACAACAAGCCGCTGCTCGCCGGGCCGTACGCGCCCGCGCCCGCCGGGATCAATTTCAACTCCCAGAGCGGCGTCAACACGGTGCGCTCCGCTGGCACCGGCCTGAGGCTTGCCCAGTTCCCGCGAGTGGGCGCGCTGCCGGACAACGTGCTCGTGACGCCGTTCCACGTCGGGCCCGGGTTCTGCAACCTGCTGACGCTCTGGGCAACCTCGGCCGCGGCGCCGAACGTGATCGTCCGCGATGTCGCCTGCTATACCGCGGCGGGCGTGCTCAAGAGTCAGCCTTCGATGATCACGTACACGTCCTCGCATTAGGGCGCGCGCTTCCCGGCCAGCGCCGGTGTCCCGGCCAGCACTGCGTCGCGGCGGCCGACCGGCTGTGGTTGGCCGCCGCGACTGCGGGGAATATCGGGCCGTGCGGTAGCCTTGAAGCACACTGCAAGCAGTGAGGCGCAGCCATCAGGGCGCGCCGGTCGTAATATCGCTCGATGAGCGAGCTGGTTTCCACGGACGTGGCGGCCCGCGAGAATGCGGCCACCCAAGTCCGAAAGACACCTAATACATGACAGCTCAGCCCATCGAAAATACTGCCGTGCTGCGCCAAAACGATCGCTATCGTAATGATCGCGATCATGCGGACGCGGCGGCCGGCGTCGGTTTCCCGGCCCTCGGGGTACCCGCATCACTGTGCAGGGCCCTCGCGAGGACCGGCATCGACACGCCGTTCCCGATCCAGACCGCCGTCCTTCCCGACGCCCTGGCGGGCCTCGACATTCTCGGCCGGGGCAGGACCGGCTCCGGTAAAACACTCGGCTTCTCCATCCCGCTCGCGGCCAGGCTGACTGGCGGCCACACGAGCGCCGGCCGCCCGCGCGGCCTCGTCCTCGTCCCGACTCGCGAGCTGGCCAACCAGGTCCAGGCCACCCTCCAGCCGCTCGCTCAGGCCGTCGGCCTCAGTGTCGCGACGATCTTCGGCGGGACGCCACAGGGCCGGCAGGTCACCGCCCTGCGCAAGCGCGTCGACATCATCGTGGCCTGCCCGGGACGACTGGCCGACCTGATCGACCAGGGCCACTGCCACCTCGGCGATGTCGAGGTCAGCGTGATCGACGAGGCCGACCACATGGCCGATCTCGGCTTCCTGCCGGTGGTCAGGCGGCTGCTCGAGGCGACTCCGGCGGACGGCCAGCGGATGCTGTTCTCGGCAACTCTGGACGGCGCCGTCGATGTCCTCGTCCGGCGGTTCCTGACCAGCCCGGCCCGGCATGCCGTCGACGAGGTCGGCGCGCCTGCGCCCATCGTTCACCATCTGCTGACCGTGGCTGCCGCGGACCGGGCCGCCGTCGTGGGCGTGCTCGCGAGCGGCGACAATCGCACGCTGGTCTTCACCAGGACCAAGCATGGCGCGGAGCGGCTCGCCCGCCAGCTGACCCAGGCCGGCACGCCGGCGGCTGAACTGCACGGCAACCTGTCGCAGCGCGCTCGCGAGCGCAGCCTGTCCATGTTCTCTTCCGGGACCGTGCGCGTTCTGGTCGCGACCGACATCGCCGCCCGCGGCATTCACGTGGACGGCATCGACCTGGTGATTCACGCGGACTCGCCAGCCGAGCACAAGGCATACCTGCACCGGTCGGGCCGGACCGCCCGGGCCGGGGCCAGCGGCGTGGTCATCACCCTGCAGACGCCCGCGCAGGCGAAGGACGTCCGGGCGGTGATGCGCAAGGCCGGCGTCGTCCCGCTCGCCGCCTCCGTCACGCCTGACTCGCCGCTGCTGCGGTCGATCGCCGGCGAGCCAGCGGAGCGAGTAGCACCACCAGCGCGGCCTGCGGGCGCGCCGATGGCCAGTCACCCCGGCGGGCGGCCGCATGGCCATCAGGGCAGCCGGGCAGGCGGCCGCGGGAAGGGCTCCGCTGCGGCGGGTCCGAAGGGACGCGGCGCAGGCAGGGCTCAGAGTTCGACTACGGCAAGGAGTTCGACTGCGGCCAGCCCGGCCGGCGGCAACCGCCCGGGCGGCAGGCGAGGCCAGTCGGGCGGCTCCGGCCGGCCGAGCGGTGGTGGCGCGGCGGCGTTCTCGGCCGGATACCGGGGTCGACGCAGCCGCTGATCAAACCGGGCCGAAAGAGGCCGCGCGGCGCTGACCAGGTCGGGAGGGTCAGCGCCGCGCGTCCCTGGCGCATCGGTCGTGCGCCTAGATATCGCTGATCGTTTCCTGCATGATCTTGTCGACGTCCTTCGGATCCACGTCGAGTTCCTTGGCCGTCTGCTTCTCCGCCTTGGTCACGGCCTTGGCGATAGCCTCCTCGACCTTGCTCTCCCCGACGACCAGCAGACCAGCCTGGCCCGGGTCGATGAAGTCCCCTAGTTCCTTGGCCTCAGAGCGGGACATGCCCTTGGCCAGGTGCCCGCTGACTCCGCCGATAACGCCGCCGACAGCCGCTGCGCCGAGCAGCGACGGCGGGAACAGCACGCCGACGGCCGCACCAGCAGCGATTCCCCACCAGGCACCGTGCCGCGTGCTCGTCTCGTCCTTGTTCTCGTGAATCTTGCCGTTCCGGTCCTTCGTGATGACCGCGGCGTCGTAGGAGCCCACCAGTCCCTGGGCGTGTGCTTCCTTGACGACCTGGTAGTCGTCCCGTGCCGCCTGCTCGTCTGGATACGTCGCCACGAGAATGAACGTGCCATCGGACCTGGACATGCGACCTCCCTCGGATGCGCCCGCACCAGCCGGAACGAGCCGTGATTCCCACGCTGCAGGCTCGGTGTGGTGCGGCCATCACCCGTAGCGAGTGATCCTTGCCCGCGCCGCCCTCATGACGAGCGGACCGGCACCGAGCCCTCGTCAGGAACGGTCCTCCAGGATGTCGAGGTCGTAGAAGGTGGGCGCACGGTCGGACAGGGCGGCGAATGCCTCCGCGCTGGCCTGGGTCTCTGGCAATTCCGAGTTCGCCATCGCGGACTCGTAAGAATCGAAAAAGACGATCATGAAGTAGCGGCCAGGATCGTTCCGGTCGCGGGCGAGCAGCTGCCGGCGCGCCGTGCGCTTGCCCTCGGTTGCCCGCTCCCAGTCGTCACCCGCCTTGCTTATCCCCTCGATGTCCGACGACTTGAACTCGATGATCTGCACGAAGGCCATTGGCTTATCCCCCCGGAGTGCGGCCATCTGATCGGACAACCCTACTTCGCCTGGCCAGCACCTCTCGAGTCCGTGTCACGGACGGCCTCTGGGCACGCGGTCCCGCTGGGGCGCGGCATAAGCTTGCGCAGTGCGGATTGTCCCGATGACGGCGGCCTTCGCGGCCGACATGGTCAGCTGGCGATACCCGGCGCCCTACGACTTCTACGACATGACAGGGGGGGATCCGGGATTCCTGGCCAGTCCGGCCAGCGGCTTCTTCGCGCTCACCGAGGGCGACGAGCTCATCGGCTTCCGCTCGTTCGGGCAGAACGGCCAGGTCCCGGGCGGCAGCTACGACTCCTCGGCGCTCGACACTGGCGGCGGCCTGCGCCCCGATCTCACCGGGAAGGGACTCGGCAGGGAAGCGATCAGCACCGGGCTGGAGTTCGGGCGCCGCGAGTCTGCCCCCGAGGCGTTCCGGGTCACCGTGGCTTCGTTCAATGAGCGGGCGCTGCGCGTGGTCAGGTCTCTCGGGTTCCGCGCCGTCGGGAGCTTTCTTGCGACGGCCGACGGCCGGACCTTCGAGATCCTGGTCCGGCCGGAGTCCGCCGAGGGCTCGTCGTCTGCTTAATACGAGCTGCCCCGGTTCTTCCCGGAGTTCCTGCTGCCGGCGATTGCGCCAGCAGCGCCCGTAAGACCGAAGGCGATCGCGCCGTGCCACAGGGCCGTGAACGCGCTTCCGAAGATGGAGCCGCCGATCACCGAGAGCACGAAGACGATGACTGCCGTCGCAGCACCGGGCAGGATGGCGAAGCGCCACGGGTTGCTGCGAGCCCAGCGAGCGGCCCGGCTCGCGCGGTTGCGCACGACGACGCTGCCGCCCGCGACCGAGAACAGGGCAACGGTGCCCGCCGCGAGCGAGCTGCTCAGGCCCAGGTGCCCGCCCATGAGGTGCAGCAGGAGATCAGCGCCGGTTACCACCGCGCCGGCCGCTCCCGCGACTCCCCACGGCACATCGGCCATCGCCGCGCTGGAGACGGTCATCTCCTCGCGCCGGCTCATGCCCTGCTGGTCATTGCGGAGTGGTGTGGACATCGCGGATCGCTCCTTCGCTTGCGGTCACCTGCTGCCGGTCACCAGATTCAAGATATATCGCTTCTCGTTTTCGCGCCACATCTGCACCGGGACGGTGTGGCGCCGCAGCCCGCGGCGGCTGCCGCGAAGGCCCGCGCTGACAAGATCAACTAGTGGGCGCGAGTCCCGCACGCGCAGCCGTGCGCGCTCGCTGTGGCGCTGACCTGGCCGTCGCGCTCGTTTGACCGCTTGTCACATACCGGGCACGTAGCCGCTGGTCAGCGGCCGGTCCGGTCACGGCCGGTCACGCGACAAGCTGGCCACCAGGAGGGCGGGCCCGAGCAGATAGGCCCGCCGCCCTGGCGGCCCTCGGTAGCGGCAGGCAGGCGCAGGACGGATCACCGGCGCCCAGAAAGGCAAGCGCCTCCTCGCCCTTCGGTCCCGACCTCGGTGAACCTGCTCCATGGCCTTGTCCCACGCGTGCGCCGACACTGGCGGAGTCCCGGCCGGGATGGCCAGGTGGCGCAAGATCCCGACGTCTTCGCCGCGCGAGGCCATCGCCAGGTACCTGCCGACCGCGGCGGCGTACCGCCGCTCCAGCAGCGGTCGCGGCCTTTGCGCAGGTGAGGCATAGTCCAATGGTCTCGCGCGCGTGCGCGCGCGTCATGGGTAGCGCTTGAATGAATCCAGGCCAAAACGGATCGTCATGATGAACCTCCGGAGGCCATCGTCATGATGGGGTCGACGACCGGCGGGAAGCTGTTCGTGGAGATCAGAAGTCGCTGCCGATATGCCGGGGCTTAGGTCAGACCACGAGCTACAGATCCAGGCCCCGGTACACCTCGCGGCGGTGCCCGACCACCGCCACGGTGACCAATCGCGCGGCATCGTCCACCGCATAGATCACCCTGTAGTCGCCAACCCTGATGCGCAGCCACGGCCGGTGGCCCTGGAGCGCCCGGACGCCAGGCGGCCGGGGATCACCAGCGAGAGCGCGCATCACAGCGAGCACGTCCTTGCGGGCAGTCTCATCAAGCCGGCGCAACGCCTTTCGGACGCCTGGGCGCGCCACGAGAGTGTACGGCATCTGCGGGATCAGCGGGCGAACTCGGCCTCAATCTGCTCCAGCGGGATCGACTCGCCGGGATCATCCCACGCTGCATCAGCCTCAGCTGCGTCGGCGGCGTCCTCTGCCGCGCGAAGCGCATCGAGCACGGACTCGGGCACGATGGCGGCGACGCGCTCGCCGCCGATCGTCAGGTGAGTGATGACGCCGCGCCGCGCGTTAGCCACGGCGGCCTTCACGGCCGGGCTGTCGGCGGGCAGGTCACACGCGGGCTCACTCATGACGCTGAGTGTACGTTCGGTGTCGCACGTCCGCCAAGGTCCGGGCCGGTGCGCCAAGGTCCTCGGGCGGACGTCCTGTGCTTGACCGGGTATCAGGTGCGGGCCGTTCCGCTGCTGGCCGCAGGCGGGTGCTGTCACGTCAGGTCACAGGTTCCGGCCTGGGATCAGGCCCTCGGCCTTGAGGACGGCGCCGATCGCCATGAACAGTTCGGGGAGCGCGCCAGCCGGGAGCGTGCAGCCGGTCCCGTGCCCGAACGCGTCCGAGACGGCCTCGGCGTCGCCGGCATCCTCGTAGGGCTCCAGGTGGCCGGTTTCCAGGTCGATCAGCGCTTCCCCGGTGCCGCGGTGCCGGTGGGTCACCGACAGGCGCGGGAGGTCGCGGCCCCACGGCTGGGGCGGCCCGCTCCACTGGACCTGCCGGCCAGTCGGCCTGGTCCAGGTGCCGGGGCTTGAGCTGACCTCGGTTGTGGTGCTGGTCATGATCATGTGTCCCTTCGGCGCTGGTCTTGCGGCTGCCTTCGATGGCGCATCCGGCGTGCACGGTCACTGGCACCGGCCCCTCGGGTGGAAGCTCTCGCGCATGCCGCACGGCTAGCCCCTGGGCCTGATGTTGTCGCAGGTCACGCCGTCCGCTCCGGGCCTGAAGACCCTGTAGCCGCCCACGATCAGCGGGCGGCGGGCGGCGGGCGGATTCATCTCGGCGCCGACCGAGCCGGGCGCCCAGCCGGACCCGGCTGGCTCGGTTGGTCCTGGCTAGTCCGCCACCTGTGCTACCCCTGCTACCGCGCTGGTCAGGTGCGTGGCCGAGGTAGCAGGTAGCAATTCCCGTGTGCGGCCGCATGCGCGGCGGGGAGCAGCTCCTCCGGGTCGGCGCCGTCCGCGACCCTCGCCTGGCTGCCCGGTACAGGGCATCGTTCCGCTGGCCCTGCGGCGCCGTCTGCACCGTGCGGATCAGCCCGCTGATCCGCGGCGTAGCGGATTCCGCCACCTGGCGCCTTTCGCCAAGGCCGGCCGCTGGCCTGGTGAGCATCCGGGTGATCCATCCGGGCAGCGGTGCGGGCAGCTGGTCGTCAAGCAGTTCGTAGGGCTTGCCGTCTACGACTGACCTGGCACCGACGACATAGCCGCCGCTGGCGCGGACGTCGATCCGCGGGCCGATCAGCCCGGCCGAGTTGCGGATCTCTGGGCCGTCCGGCGCGCGGAAGTACAGGTGCCAGCCGCCGCTCGGCGTGGCAACGGTGTAGGTGCTCGGCCAGGGCTGCCGCGCTCACTCGCACAGCTGGGCGAGCTCGTCGAGGATCCCGGGGAGTTTCCAGTCATCGGGGAGGCCGCCGTGGGTGTCGAGGTCGATGACGACCAGGCCGGACGGCCCGCGCGCGTGCTGCCGCTCTTCGCGCCGCTGACCGGCGCGCTCGAAGCCCTACAAGCGCCAGGCCGCCGAGAAGGCCGAGGCGGGCGCCGCTTACCCGGCCGAATGTCGACGCCACTTACATCGCCGCTGACGAGATCGGCCGGCCGCTCAAGCCGGAGCGCCATTCAGACGAGTTCGGCCGCCTGGCCCGACGCTCGCGAAGCTGCCGAAGATCCGCCTGCACGACTGCCGCCATTCGACCAACTCGCTGCTGGAGCACCTCGGTGTCTCGGACAGCCTCCGTGCCGCCTGGTTCGGACACACCATCGCCGTCAACCGCGGAACCTACACGCACGCATCGGCCGCCGATCTCGCGGTGATCAGCGCCGCGCTCGGCACGATTTTCACGGCCGCGTGACAAGAGTGTGACAAAACCGGGTCCGCGCCACCGACCAGGGACCCGCCAACTGACTAGAGCAAAGCCCTGACCTGCGGGAAGGGAAGCGCGCTCGGAGGGACTCGAACCCCCAACCTCTTGATCCGTAGTCAAGTGCTCTATCCGTTGAGCTACGAGCGCAGGTTGAACCCTGGATAGTGTACGGCACCAGGCACACGCGCGGCGCCGCGCAGGACAGCGGCCTAGATCCTGGCCATGTCCACGAACCGGCTGTAGTGGCCCTGGAACGCGACGGTTACCGTGGTCGTCGGCCCGTTCCTGTGCTTGGCCACGATGAAGTCGGCCTCGCCCGCTCGCGGTGACTCCCGCTCATAGGCATCCTCGCGGTGCAGCAAGATCACCACATCGCTGTCCTGCTCGATACTGTTGTGTAGATTGATGCCGTTTGCGAGAAAATTGTGCGTTCCGGCGACCGTCGCGTCATAGACTTTCTGATGACCGATGCTCTCAATTGAAGCAATCTCGTCCCAGAAGACATCATTCGTCGCGAGCATCTCTAGATCCGAATCGTTTAGTACGGCTGCAACCCTGCCTAGGCGCTCTCGGCTCGGCGAGCGCTTCCACGGAGCACTCCCGCAGAAGCGTGTACCCATGGCTTCCGCGAATTCACGGTGCGGCATGTGCCGCTCGTTTAGAACACTTCGAACCCGATGCCAGACTTCGCGGGGAATGGTGTCGAGGTTGGTGTTGCCAGTAACCGCTGCCAGCTGCTCTGTGACTTGCTGGGCGTGGACCGCTCGGGCTCCGAAGACTCCGATGGCCGACAAGAACCGCAGCTGATTCTCGGCACCGTAGATGACCAGGTGGAAGCTGGGACGATACGGCCCCTTGGTGACTTTCTTTACCCGGGTTATGACGCCGAACCTAAGCAGCAACCGGGCAACGTCATCGACGAGTCGCTGACTGGTCGATGCGTAGTAGATCCTCGCCATGCCGACCTTCGAGTCCCACCAAACACATCCGTCAGTGGCCCAAAGATGATGCAGGAAGGTAGCTAGCTGCTGCAGTGGAAGCGCAAAGATCGGCTCTGGGACGAACTTCTCATGACTGCGCAGGCCGAAGAGGCCCAGCGCGTCGAGCCACTTCGCAATGGGATTGCGGCGCCGACGCGCCACCGGATACGGCGCTGGAAGCCGCAGCGATGTGGACCGAGCCGCTGGATACACGTCACGAATGGCAGTGATCCCGAAGTACTTCGCCGCCTCGCTCACTGCGGCTAGGTTGGCTTCGTCCGTACTGGCGTACCGGATCGACCGTTGCTTGACGAAGGATCCGTCACCTAGCAGATGAGCAAGCATTACTATTTCAGGCTCAGGCAGTTCTTGAGTGCTAAGCGGAGATGGGACCTGCCTAGGAGCTGCCACGCGCGCGCCGATCGTCAGATCGCTAAGTGAACGCCAGCCGTCATAGGTAAGGAAAGGATGACTTGCGGTGGCCTCGACTTCGCGACCAGATCTCAGCCGAACGTGAAATATCTCTTTGGTTCCGGTCGGAAACGCGTGAGTCAATCGGGCGGGCACCAGCTTCAGCCGCTCGTCCAGAGACCACACCAAGACGTCACGCTGACCAGTTCTGACCAGTTCACCGAGCTCGACCTCGGCGCCGATGTCAGCACGGAGAATGCGGGTGGTAGCTGTCAAGCACCCCGATTCGCGCAGGTCCGACAACATCGGCCGCTTGTCGGTCCTTTGCTCCGGGCCTCGGTTCAGCTGGGCGACGGCGATCACGGGGACGTTCAGTTCCTTGGCCAGCAGCTTGAGCGACCTGGAGAGCTCGGAGACCTCCTGCTGCCGGTTCTCCACCCGTTTCGGCGAGCTCATCAGCTGCAGGTAGTCGATGATCACCAGCCGCAGGTCATGCTGCTGCTTCAGCCGACGGCACTTGGCCCGGATCTCCATCATCGACATGTTCGGCGAGTCGTCGATGAACAGCGGCGCGTTCGCGACCTCGCTCATCCGCCTCGCCAGCCGGGTCCAGTCGTCGTCGCTCATCTGCCCGGTCCGCATCGAGTGCAGAGCGACCCGCGCCTCCGCAGACAGCAGCCGCATGGTGATCTCGTTGCGGCTCATCTCAAGGCTGAAGATGACCGAAGCGAGCCCGTGCTTGATCGACGCCGCGCGCGCAAGATCGAGTGCGAGGGTCGAGTTGTGCGTCGGAATCATGTTCCTGCCCGCGAGGTACATCCGGTCCGCTGAGTCGATCTGCGCGCACCGGACTGGTACGGACGGCATCGTGCGCACCGCCGTGATGTAGCGCCACCGCGTCCGCTGCGGGTCATGCCGCAGGCACTCCTTGTGAGCGGCCTGCTTGCGGGACAGCCGGAAGACCTCGTCGGTGGCGGTGAAGTTCAGCATGAAGCAGGTCGATGATTCTGGCGATCTGCCCCGGACCTGCTTGGTAATCATCGAGCACCGGTAACCCAGGCTCTGGATGAGCTCCCGCACTCCCTCAGCCAGCCGACGGTTCGTCACCGCCAGCTGCGCCGATCCCGTGTTGCCCACTGTCGCGTCAGTGTCCAGGATCCCGGCCAGCAGAGCGCGACGCTGCGCCTCAGATGCCCGCAGGTAGACCTGAGGAATGTGCTTGTTGCCGATCAGGCCGAGGTGACGCAGCTCGGCCTGAACCGTGCCATGGGCGTGTCCGTACTCCTCGGAGGGGTATTCGAGGCGGAGGGTGTCGCTCTCGCTGTCCGGAAGCGCGTCAAGACCAGACGCTTCGATGTGCATCACCAGTTCCGGGTCCACAGCGGTGATGCGGGCTCCGGCTGATTGTCCGTCGCCGAGCCAGCAGCCCAGGGCGTAGGGCGGTATGGGCAGATCGGCCTCAGGCAACTGAAGCGGCGCCGAGAGGGCGACCGCGTGATTGGGTCGGGCATCAGCTGTCGGACACCGCAGGGTCTCGGCGATCTGCTCGGTGGTCACGACCTCCGGGCGGACCGGATGAGCGAACTCGTGTCGATGGCCGCGCAGCTGGGCGTCGTAGCGCCGGGCCGCGCGCGTCCAGGTGACCCACTGGTGCTGCCCGTCGGCGACGATGACCTCGCCATCGGAGAACCGCACCTCGTAGCATGGCCGCCCGTGCATGACGTCGGTGGCGGCGACCACGGTGACCGGCCGGCCGTCGGCACCCAGCAACTGGTCGCCGACTGCGATGTCGCCCATCGTCGTCCAGCCCTGCGGCGTCGGCAGCGGCGTGTCCAGTGCGAGCGCCTTGCCTAGCGCGGGCCTTGCCGCGATGACAATCATCTGGCCGGCGTGCAGCCCGTTGGTGAGCGCGTCCAGGTCGGCGAAGCCGGTCGGCACGCCCGTCATCGTGCCGCCTCGGCTGCCGATCGCCTCGATCTCGACCAGCGCGCCGGGCATGATCTCGGACAGCGACAGGTAGTCGTCGCTGACCCGGCGCTCGGTCACGCCGTAGACCTCGGCCTGCGCCCGGTCGACCAGCTCGTCAGCGTCCGCGTCGCCGGCGTAGCCGAGCTGAACGATCCTGGTCCCGACTTCGACGAGCCTGCGCAGGATCGCCCGCTCCCGCACGATCCGGGCGTAGTACCCGGCGTTGGCGGCGGTCGGAACCGACGCGATCAGCGTGTGCAGGTACGGAGCCCCGCCGACCTTGCCGATATCACCGCGCTTGGTCAGCTCGGCCGCCACGGTGACCGCGTCGGCGGGCTCCCCCCGGCTGTAGAGGTCAAGAATGGTCTCGTGGACGATCTGGTGAGCTGGCCGGTAGTGGTCGGCGGCCCTGATGACCTCGATGACGTCGGAGATCGCGTCCTTGGACATCATCATGCCGCCGAGTACGCACTGCTCGGCGGCAATGTCGTGCGGCGGCGTCCGCTCGAAGTCCTCGCGCGGCGCCAGCTCCGCAACACTCACCAGGCTCCACCCCCTTGCGCTCACGCCTCCGGCGCCTGCGCCCCGGCCCCGCACGACCGGCACGCTTTGGTAATCGGTCAGCACCGTTCTATCGAATGGCTCTGACAGTGTTCTGCGAACGTGGCCGCGCGTCCAATCATGCTGTGCACAGGACTGTGGACAGCATGTGCAGACACGCCGCATGTCCTGTGCGTGACTTGGGGGTGACGCTGTGGACGCGGCCGAATCTGCTCCGCGTTCACGTAGCTGACCTGCTAGAACTCTCTCCACCGGCTGTGTGCTCAAGAAATTCCTTAGCTTGGGACAGAGTTCTCGAGGGCCAGAGTTATCCACATGCAGAATCTGACGTGCAACGTCAGCGGTACGGTCCTGGGGGCCGGTAGGCAAGGGGCAAGCAGCGCAATCCGACGACTGCGGAACCGCCGTGCGGCGAGCCTGCCGGATCTGCTCGAAACCCGCGCGCGGCGACAGCCG
Source organism: Streptosporangiaceae bacterium (assembly GCA_035532775.1). GTDB lineage: Bacteria > Actinomycetota > Actinomycetes > Streptosporangiales > Streptosporangiaceae > Chersky-822. The sequence goes on along the minus strand of DATKQH010000149.1, from coordinate 8,421 downwards.
CCCCGCATAGGATTCGATTATGTGTTCGACGCCAGTGCAGCGCATCGCCGAGATCGGGCAGGCCATTGACGATCTCGCGGCCGACGCGCAGACCGCCTACGCCGCCGCCGCTCTCCAGCGTCGCCGGCCCGTCGAAGCGGACGCCGGCCCCGCTCAGGAGGCAGCGCCGTCCGAAGCTGCTGCTACCGCCCCGGCGAGCGACACAGATCAGGTCGTGATCCGCCTGGCCGAACTCTGGGCGCTGCTGGCCAAGCTCGATCCCGAGGTAGCCAGGCGGCTGCCGACCTACGAGGCGTAACACGCCGATGGGCCAGCGCCGCTACTTGAGCAACGCTGGCCCATCCCATCGAATCTGAGCTCCGCCCGCTGCCGCCCGCAGGCGGCAGGGACGCCGTGGCGGCGCTAGGCGCCGACGACCTCGACTTCGAGAGTCGCGCTCACCTCGGGATGCAGCCGGACCGCAACCTTGTGCGCCCCGACTGTCTTGATCGGGTTGCCGATCTCGATCTTGCGCCGGTCGAGGTCGGGACCGCCGGCGTTCTTCACTGCCGCGGCGATATCCGACGTCGACACGGAGCCGAACAGCCTGCCACCGCTGCCGGCCCGGGTCTGCATCCGGACGCGCAGCCCGGCGAGGCGCTCGGCCGCGGCCTTGGCGTCCTCCACGCTGCGGATCTCGCGGGCCGAACGTGCCCGCTTGATCAGGTCGATCTGCTTCTCGGCACCGCGGCTCCAGCGCATTGCCAGGCCCCGCGGCACCAGGTAGTTCCTTCCGTATCCTCCCGCGACCTCGACCACGTCGCCGGGGGCACCCAGGCCGGAAACCTCCTGGGTGAGGATGAGCTTCATCGGCGAACCGCTCATCGTTTCCTAACCTCCCTCGGCCTCAGCGAGCCGTGCTCGTGTACGGGAGCAGCGCCATCTCGCGGGCGTTCTTGATCGCCGTCGCGACATCGCGCTGATGCCGTGTGCAGTTGCCGGAAACCCGGCGCGCCCGGATCTTGCCCCGGTCAGAGATGAACTTGCGCAGCGTGGCTGTGTCCTTGTAGTCCACCCGCACGACCTTCTCCTGGCAGAACAGGCAGACCTTCTTCTTGGGCTTGCGGATCGGTGGCTTGGCCATCGTGGTGCTCCTTAGCAGAGCCCCGCCTGCGGCGGGGATGGTCGGTCCCCGCTAGCGGGGATGGTTAGTTCCCGCCCGAGAGCGAGGGGTTAGTTCCCGCCCGAGAGCGGGCTAGTCCCGCCCGAGGGGCGGGGCTGGGTTCTGACTTTGGTCCGGTTGCTGGATCAGACGGCCTGTCCGGCTCAGCAGCTAGAACGGCGGCTCGTCGCTGAAGCCGCTGTCGGCCGGCTCGGATGCCCACGGGTCGTCGGCGGCGCGACCGCCGCCACCACCGCTACCGTACCCGCCCTGGCCGCTGGATCCGCCCTGGCCGCCCGTGGCCCGGCTTGACCTGACGACCTTGGCCGATGCGTTGCGCAGCGACGGGCCGACCTCGTCAACCTCGATCTCGTAGACGGTGCGCTTCTCGCCTTCCTTGGTCTCGTAAGACCGCTGCCGGAGCCGGCCGGAGACGATGACCCGCATACCCCGCTGCAGGCTCTCGGCCACATTCTCGGCGGCCTGGCGCCACACGTTGCAGGACAGGAACAGCGAGTCGCCGTCCTTCCACTCGTTGGTGCTCTTGTCGAGGAACCGGGGCGTGGAAGCCACCCGGAAGCTGGCGACCGCCTGCCCGGTCGGGGTGTAGCGGAGCTGCGGGTCATCGACAAGGTTGCCGATGATGGTGATCTGGGTGTCGCCTGCTGCCATCGGGTACTCCCGGTCGGTCGGGTGCTGTCAGGTCTAGTGCTGGTCCGGCCGCAAGATCTTCGTCCGCAGCACTGCCTCGTTCAGGTTGAGCTGGCGGTCGAGTTCCTTGACCGTGTCGGGCTCGGCTACCAGGTCAACAACGGTATAGATGCCCTCTGACTTTTTGTCGATCTCGTACGCGAGCCGTCTGCGCCCCCATACATCGACCTTGTCGACCGACCCTCCGTCGGTAGTGATGACCTTGAGGAACTGGTCAAGCGAGGGCTGGACGGTGCGCTCTTCAAGCGAGGGATCGAGAATGATCATCATCTCGTAACGGCGCATGAGGAACAGTGCCTCCTTCGGACTCAGCGGTCACGGTCTCTCCGTGACAGGAGGACTGCGCATGTCTTCGGAACAAACCAGCGCAGGCCAGCAAGCCTACCAGGCTGGGCTGACAGCGCCTGACGCTTCATTCCATCCGGATTGGGCAGACACTCTACTGAAGGCAGCCAGGCCCGCCTCCCGCGAATTTCACCGCCGCTACGGCTGGCCTGGATGGTCACTGTCTCCCGGAGGTGAAGCACGTGTCACAGGCTCCAGCCCGGCCTCGCTTGCGAGCACTCCATTTGAATCGGAACCCCGAAGGCAAGAGCCACACCCTGATCAATGCCGCTGCCGCCTATACCGTTGTCGCGGGCGTGGTCTCCCTGATCCTCGGCATGCTGAGCATCCAGCACGTGGCGGTTACCATCCTCGGCGTCACCGGCATGATCGTCGGGTTGCTGGCCCAGATGATGTCGGCGACCAGGGCCGAGCGGATGGTCATCGTGTTCGGCATCGTTACCTCCTTCGTCGGGATGGCGCTGGGCTTCGGGCACGGCGGATTCAGCTAGGAGGCCCGCAGGCAAGGGCCTGTTCCTGCTGCGACACCGGAGCCGGTGGATAGGCTCGTAGGATGCCTATCATCGGTGCTCATCTGCATGACGGCGATCCGCTTGCGCTGGCTACGAACCTCGGCGCCAACGCCGTCCAGTTCTTCCTCGGCGACCCGCAGGACTGGAAGGCGCCCGCGTTTCCCGGCGGCCGCGAGCCTGCGCAAGTGCGCTCGGACTTCGAGGCCGCGGGCGTGGCCGCCTACATCCACGCCCCGTACGTGATCAACGTGGCCTCGCCCAACAACCGGATCAGGATTCCCAGCCGGAAGCTTCTCGAGCAGCAGCTCGAGGCCGCCGCGTCGATCGGCGCCGCCGGCCTGATCGTGCACGGCGGACATGTGACGGCCGGGACCGACCCGGCCGAGGGCTACGACAGCTGGCGCAAGGCGATCGAGCGGATCGACCGCCCGCTGCCGATGCTGATCGAGAACACCGCTGGCGGCGACGGCGCGATGGCACGCAGCCTGGACAACCTCGCCCGGCTCTGGGACGCGGTCGGTGACGCGAGCAACGGCGAGGTCGGCTTCTGCCTGGACACCTGCCATGCCTACTCGGCCGGCGAGGACCTCGGCGGCATCGTGGACCGGATCAAGGCCATCACCGGCCGGATCGACCTGGTGCACTGCAACAACTCGCGTGACGAGTTCGGCTCGAGCAGGGACCGGCATGCCGGCCTCGAGTCCGGGACGATCGATCCCGCTCAGCTTGTCTCGGTCGTCCAGGCCGCCGGCGCCCCGGTCATCTGCGAGACGCCGGACGCCGGAGCCGACGCCCGCTGGCTCCGGGCCCAGCTCCGCGGCTAATGCCACCCTGTGCTCATCGGAACCTAGCCCGGCTTGCTGAAGGCCGGGCGGGACAGCATCGCTGACGTAGTCAGGCTCGGCGTGCCGAGCGCAGACTTGCGGGACGGCCCGTGAGCTGGCTTGGCCGGCAAACCGAGCGACGGGCTCGGGCTGGGGCTGCCGCTCGGGCTCGGCGAGCTGGACGGACTCGGGCTCGGCGAACCAGACGGGCTCGGCGAACCGGACGGGTTCGGACTCGGGCTGGGACTCGGGCACTTCGACGGCCCGAGGGCGACGGCGGGAACCGCGCCATGTCCATGTCCATGTCCATGGCCGTTGCCGTTCCCAGGCCCGTTGCCGTTCCCTGGGCCGCCGTTGCCGCCCCCCGGACCGCCCGGCTGCTTGCACTTCGGCTTCGGATTCTTTGCCTGGACCCACTTCTGGAAGCCGGCCAGCTGAAGCGGGTTCAGCTGAGCGACCGGCAGGCTGTTCATGGCGAGCAGCTTGGTCATGTAGAGCCGCCAGATTGTCGCCGGCCAGGCACCCCCGTAGCCGCCGCCAGTGTTACCGACGGTCGGCAGGACATCCAGCGTCTGGCCTCCCGACGTGTTGTTCTGTGAGTTGGTGAACATACCCACAGCCAACGAGTACTGGTGCGGAAGCGCCCCGATAAAGAAGGCTGACTGCGCAACGTCCGTCGTGCCGGTCTTGGCGATCGTCGGCCGCGGCGGGCTTAGCACGGCATTCGGTGTGGCCGTGCCGTAGACGGTGTCAAAGGAGAGCGCCCAGTTGATGTCAGCAGCCTGCGCCGGGGTGAGAACCGTGCGAGTGACGATCTTCGTCGGGACGACTTGCCCGTTCTTGGTCAGCTTGGCGATAACGTGCGGTGTGTGATAAACACCGTTGTCGGCGAGCGTTGCGAAGGTGGTCGCCTGCTCCTCGACGGTCAGGGGTGCGATACCGAGCGCGATACCGATCTTGCCGATGTCGTCGATGAGGCCGGACCCACTGCCGTTGGGGTACTGAGGACTGGCCGCATGACTGATGTCGACGCCGAACGCCTTAGCCAGCCTGATAATGGGCCTGGTTCCGACTCGGTGCGCGAGGTCCTCGAAGGCTGCGTTGGACGAGAGCGCAGCAGCTTTGGCCACCGACACCGGTCCCATGACGACTGGATCGTAGCTGACGGCCAGCCAGCCGGACCCGTCCGACGGGCAACTGCTCGCCGGCCCGCGCTTGGACATCGTCGTCGGCTGCGTCTCTGGCGGAACGCAAAGCGGTGAGTAGCCGTTCAGGACACTGTTCTGGACATTCATGCCCTGCTTGACCGCCTGGGCCAACACATAAGGCTTGAAGGACGAGCCGACCTGATTCCTGGCCGAAAGCGCCATATCGTACTGGCACTTCACCTTGTTGCAGTGCTTAGCGTTGAAGTTCGGACCGCCGTACCACGCCTCGATGGCCCCGTTCTTGGGGTTCTCCAGGATCGAGCCGATGTGCGCGTACCACGGCAGCGGCTGCCCGTACTGGCGCATCAGCTTCTTCGCCTCGCCGACCGCCGAGTAGAGGGCCGTCATCTTGCGTCGGCTGACGGTAGTCACGATGCGCAGTCCCGCGCTGTAGATCTGCTTGGACGAGAAGCCGTAGGTGTTCTCCAACTCGTTCAGGACGGCCTGCATAACGTATCCGCGCGCGCCGGTCCAGCTGGCCTGGACCGTTCTCGACGGGGTGATCTTCGGGAAGTTCTTCAGGGCCGTCTGAGGGTGATTCAGATCGGGGACCAGAGCCTTCAGCTGCTGCTGAGTGATAACCGGCTGACCGCTAGGGAAAGTATCGCGGGCCATGTTGCCGAGCGTGGCAGCCCAGCGGTCGAGCAGCGAGTAGCCCAGGCCGGGCACGCGCTTGGCCGGGTGCTGCGGGTCGAAGGCCGAGGGCTCCTGCACCATCGCGGCGAGCATCGCGGACTGGCCGATGCCCAGCTGCCAGGCGTGCTTGCCGAAGTACGTCTGCGCGGCGGCCTCGACGCCGTAGGCGCCGCTGCCGAGGTAGATCGCGTTGAGGTAGTGGCTCAGGATCCACTGCTTCGACTTCAGCTTCGCCAGCTTGACGGCGTCGACGATCTCCTTGAGCTTCTCTTTGTATGTGAGGTTCCCGCCGGTGGACTGGAAATAGGTCTTGACGAACTGCTCGGTGATCGTCGAGCCGCCTTGGTAGCCGCTTCCGGTCAGGTCCACCAGAATGGCGCGAGCGGTACCGGTCAGCGAGATTCCGCCCTCGGTCAGGAAGTGCCGGTCCTCGGCGGCGAAGAAGGCCTGCTCCAGGTACTTGTCCTGGCCGAGCTGGGCGGACGTCAGTGAAGTGCGGTTCCCGTTGCCGCTGCAGAAGCATCCGACTGCGGTCTTGCCGTCGGCGAAGTAGACAACGGAAGCCTGAGAAAGCGGGGCGCTCAGCTGGTTGATCGGCAGCTGGACCGTCGAGTACACGTAGAAGAACCCGGCGATCAGGATCAGCACGGTGCCCAGCGCCAGGCCGCCGGTGACCGCCGCGGCCTTCTTGAGGGTCCAGTGCCGCCACCAGCTCGCGCGCCACTGGCGCTGGAAGAAGTTGCCCGGCGCCCGTGCCGGACGACCGTCAGGGCCAACGAAGCCGCGAGGGTCCCGGCGAGGCCCGCCCGGGCCCCGGCCGCGGCCGCCACCACGGCGGCCCGGCCCGCCTGGTCCTCCCGGACCGTATGGGCCGCCACCCCCCGGACCGCTGGGCCCCCCTGGCCCGGCAGCGCCCCAGCCGCCGGCACCGCCCGGCAGCAGCGCGTCATCGTCCTCGGCTAGCCCGGTGCCGCTGCGGTAAGCGGGCCGGCGGCCGCCATAGCCATCGCCGCCATAGCCATCGCCGCCATAGCGGCCGTCGTCATCGTCAGCGGGGCGGCCGCTGCGACCGGAGGAGTATCCCCGCCGGTCAGACCGGCCCCGGCGTCCGCCCGAGTCGGCCGGACGATAGTCGGCCGAGCGGTAGGCGGTCTCTGGAAGGCCGTTGCCCCCGGCCTCCGGGAGGCCGTTGCCTCCGGTCGGCGTGCCGCTGCGCCCGCTGCTCCCCCCGTAGCTGGGCCTGGCGGCGCGATCCGTCGTCCATTCATCGTTCGCCGGCCCGCCGTAGCTGGAACGGCCGTTGTCACCGACATTGCCGTTGCGATAAACGGCGGGCCCGTCGGGCGAATCCGATTTGTCCTGCCAGGACGGCCCGGGGAAGTCTGGATTACTCACGTGATCCTCGCTGGTCGGCGCTAAGGCAGTCGCAGGCGGAGCAGGGTGACCCCACCGGGCAACAACTTACCCGGCTGCACCGAGTGTCCCGGTACGCTCAGCAGTCTGCGCATTCATCCGTAGTTGCGGACTCCTTCGCTTCAACGCACGTCCATGCGCAGGAGTGCCAGCTCACCGTCGGCCAGACCTGGCGGACAACTCAGGTGCCCGTCAGCCGCCAGAACCGGTCAGTCCCCTGTGCGAGCACGGCGACCGCGCCTGGCAGACGGCTCACCGGTGCCGAGTACATAGGACGACGCCAGGTGATTCCACCTGCAACTCTGGCAGACCTCGACCACGTACACCTGGAACTCCGTGTATTCGGTGGCCATTTCGTCAAGTTCCCTGCCCTGCTTGACGCGTCCCTCGTAGCGGCCGAGCTCGTCCCCGTAGACGTACGTGACGTGGGTCAGCTTGACCCTGCGGCAGATCGGGCACTTGGTCTCGGTCGGCTCGCCGTGGAACTTCGCCGCCCGGAGCAGGTACGGGTGGGCGTCGCAGACATCCGTGATCGTGGTACGGCCAGACAGCACGGATGCCAGCGTGGCACGCCGCGCGAGCGCGTAGTCGACGACCGATCGCCTCATGACCGACAGGTTACGACGGAATTGCGCTCAGGCCGAGTCCCTGTTCAGTCGCGCCTGGCTGACCTGCCGACATGCAGGAAGGACATACCCGGACTTGCGCCACACGAGGCGGCGACATATCGTTATGATGTATCGGCCCGATACATCGGGCTGATACGCAGTCGCAGAGCGGTTTGGTGGATAGTAGCCCACACGGTGCTTGCTGACCACGCGGCTAACCCCAGACCATGGAGCAGGAGGCACGAGCCGACATGAGCAGCCAGCGGACCGGCGTGCTTGAGCTTGCTGTGCTCGGGCTGCTGCACGAGACCCCGATGCACGGCTACGAGCTGCGCAAGCGGCTCAATTCGGTGCTCGGGGCGTTCCGCGCCTTCGGCTACGGATCGCTTTATCCGTGCCTGAAGAACCTGACCGTCCGGGGCCTGATCGCCGAGGACGCGGTGCCTGACGCGGCCAAGTCGCTCGCCGGCCGCCGGTCCAAGATCGTCTACCGGCTGACGGCGGAGGGCAAGGAGTACCTGCAGGATCTGCTCACCCAGACCGGGCCAGCGTCCTGGGAGGACGACGGGTTCGGCGTGCGGTTCGCCTTTTTCGGCCTGACCACGGCAGACGTCAGGCTCCGGATCCTCGAGGGCAGGCGAAGCCGGCTCGAGGAGCGGGTCGAGTCGGTCCGGGCCGGCCTCTCGCGGACCAGGGAGCGGGTCGACAGCTACACCCTCGAGCTGCAGCGGCATGGCCTGGAGTCGGTAGAGCGCGAAGTTCGCTGGCTGAACGAGCTGATCGCTTCCGAGCGCCGGGCGGACGCCGAGTCCGCCCGCGAGCACGGCGGCAACACACCAGACGGTGCTGACCCCGAGGCCGGCTAGGCCAGGTCAGTGCTTAGTGAGAAGAAGATAAGGAGCAAATCCTCATGGGTTCGGTACGGGTAGCCATTGTGGGCGTCGGGAACTGTGCGAGTTCCCTCGTCCAGGGCGTGGAGTACTACAAGGACGCCGACCCGGCAAGCCGGGTGCCGGGCCTCAT
>DATKQH010000148.1:0-2066 GCA_035532775.1 Streptosporangiaceae bacterium | reverse complement strand
GACGGCGGCAGGACACCCCGGACCTGCCCCGGCGCAAGGTGGCGGCCCGGACGGTGGGTAAGACTTACACGGCGCCAGACGGCAAGACGTTCCGCCCGTCCATGTTCGTCACGCTCACCTGCCCGAGCTACGGGCGCGTGAGCAGCGACGGCACCCCAGCCGACCCGGCCCGCTACGACTACCAGCGGGCCGCGCGGGACGCGCTGCACTTCGCCGCGCTGTTCGACCGGTTCGTCCAGAACCTGCGCCGCTTCGTCGGCCACGATGTCCAGTACTTCGCCGCCGTCGAACCGCAACGGCGGCTGGCCCCGCACATCCACATCGCCATCCGCGGCACCCTGTCCCGCACCGAACTGCGCCAGGTCCTCGCCGCCACCTACCACCAGGTCTGGTGGCCGCCAACCGATCAGGTCAAGCACGACGACGCCAGCCTGCCCATCTGGCATGAAGCCAGCGGCAACTACCTCGACCCCACCACCGGCGAACTCCTGCCGACCTGGGACCAGGCCCTCGACGCCATCGGCCCCGACGACGAACCGCTGCACGTGGCCCGGTTCGGCCAGCGATTCGACGCCCAGGGCGTCATCGCCGGATCACGCGACGCCAACCGGTGCATCGGCTACCTCACCAAGTACCTGACCAAGCATCTCGCCGACTGCCACCAGGCACAGACGCCAGCCCAGCAAGAGCACGCCGAACGGCTGGCCGACGCGCTCCGCTACGAGCCCTGCTCGCCAACGTGCTCGAACTGGCTCCGCTACGGCGTCCAGCCCAAGAACCCTCGGCCCGGCCTGCGGTCTGGGCACTGCAAGGGCAAGGCGCACCGTCGCGAACACCTCGGCTACGCCGGACGCCGGGTCCTGGTCTCCCGCAAATGGTCCGGCAAGACGCTGGCCGACCACCGCGCCGACCGGCGCCAGTGGCTACTGGATGCCCTCGGTATCCAGCAGGCCGACCCGGCCCGCTACTCGTGGGAGCCAGTCTCCCCGGGCGATCCCGACCACATGCCTAACGGCCAACGGCTGCTGCACATCGTCGCCGACCGTAAACGCTGGCAGGCCGCGCTCACCTTCGCCCGGGCCAGAGCCAGCGGCCAACCCCCCGGAGATCTTTCGGCAACACCCCGAGAAGCGGCATGACGAGCCTTGGCGGCGAAACGTCAGAAGGGAAGCCGCGTAGTTCCTACTCCTGCTGCTGAAGGTGAGCGAGCTGCGGAAATCCAGGCGGTAGATGCCTGGGTTTCTGAGCAGCTTGCCGCGTTCGCGCCTCTGGGACCCGCCGATCTCGTCGTCCTAGCCACCATCCTCGGCTATGACGCTGCCGTCGTTTCAGGAGAAGCCGCATGAGACCGCGGTGCGGCCGGATGCTTAGGCGCGATCTGGATCGTCTGAGGATCGAAGCCCTTCCGGCCGCGCGGCGCGGGCAGCAGCGTCACGTCCATGAAGAAGCGGATGACTGCCTGCTGTACGCCGAGCGGTGCAGCATCGAACGCTGCTGCGGCGTTCGGGGCCGTCAGCACCCCGGCTACCTCGGAACCGGCCGCCAGCCGGGTCAGGCGGGCCTCGGCCGCCTCAATCTGTGCCTGGATCTTGGCACGCTTCTCCTTGTATCTCTTGCCGTCGATCAGGTCAGCGTCATAGTCGGCCTCGACCTGTGTGAGCCGTCCTCGCTGTCGGCGTACCTCGGCCGCTGCGTCGGTGGCGTCTTTCCCGGTCGGCTTGCTGACCAACTGCGTCACGTCGGGCTGCGCGAGCCGGGCCCGGATCAGTGCCGTGACTGCCTCGTCGACCGCTGCGGCTGTCCGGTTGACGCATCCGTGCGGGCACCGATAACCAGGCCTGCCGCCGAGATAGTGCGACCTGACCGGGTGTCCTTGCGGGCAGAGGTAGAGGGATGCGCCGAGGTGCTTCCGGTCGGTGCCGTGCTGGGTGCGTCGGCGTGGGTCGGCGAGCTTCGCGTTCACGCCGTCGAATACGTGCTCCTCGACGATAATCGCGGGGAACGCGGCTGGTGCCCAGTCGCCGCCGGTGCCGTCCTCGTGGCGGTTGTAGTAGACGCGCCCGCAG
>DATKQH010000147.1:0-13831 GCA_035532775.1 Streptosporangiaceae bacterium | reverse complement strand
CGCCCTGGACGAAGAGCTCGTCAGGGTCCGTTCCCTTGCACGCGGCGCGCGCGGTCCAATCCGTGATCCACATGTGGCCCAACTCCTCCTGATCGTCACGCCCGCGGGCGGGTCGTCACGCCGGGTGGCGCTTTCGCTGCGATTATCTGGGGTGTGGCCACACGGCGACGCCCCATGTGATGGTCGCGAAAGAGTAACTTACGGAACTCGGGCTCGAAGCGCTAGTCCCCGGCATGCCCATTTCGCGTATAGCCCCGATGGACTATACGGGAAGCGGTACGTAGTCATCTGGCAACCGACAGCTACGGCCGAGGGCCGGTGCGGTCCAAGGCGGCGGATTTTTCCCGTTTCGATGTCCTCCCGTGACTAGTCTGCCGGGCAGCGTAACCTGTTCACGTGCTATCACCAGTTCGCCACGCCGGCCCCAAGACCATTGGCATGCTCGCCGCCCTTTCGGTCGGCGCGGGCATGCTCAGCGCCGCTGTGGCGCTGCCAGTAGTCGGCGTCGCAGGCGTCGCCATCCGCGACGCGTCGACGACCTTCAATAACCTGCCGGTCGCCGGTCTCGGCCAGGTTCCGTCCAAGACCGAGATCCTCGACAGCTCCGGGCGGGTGATCGCCACCTACTACCCGCGGGACATCTTCAGGGACCCGGTGAAGTGGAACCAGATCGCCCCCGTGATGCGGAACTCGATCGTCGCGATCGAGGACTACAGGTACTGGCAGCACGGCGCCTTCGACCTGCACGGCACGCTGCGCGCGTTCTTCAGCACGCTCTCGGGTCACCAGGTACAGGGCGGATCCGACCTCGCGCAGCAGTACGTCAAGAACGCCTGCATCCTGACGGCCAGGAACGCAGCCGATGCCCAGAAGTGCACCGCGTTCAGCCCGGCGCGGAAGATCACCGAACTGCGGATCGCGGCTAACGTCGAGCGCGAGATGACCAAGCCGCAGCTGCTGACCGCGTACCTGAACGTGGCGTACTTCGACCACCAGGCCTACGGCATCAAGGTGGCCTCCGAGTATTACTTCTCGGTCCCGCCGTCGAAACTCAGCCTGACGCAGGCCGCCCTGCTGGCGGGCATGGTGGAGTCGCCGACCCAGTACGACCCGGTGGCCAATCCGCAGAGCGCCAAGGACCGCCGCGCTCAGGTCCTGCTGGCGATGGCCCGGCACGGCTACATCAGCCGGGCGACCGCCAACCAGGCGATCAAGGCGCCCCTCGGCCTGCACCTGTCATCGGTTCCTGAGCAGACCGGCTGCACGAGCACGAACGTCAAGGACACCGCGTTCTTCTGCGACTACGTTATGTCGGTCCTGAAGAACGACCCTGCCTACAAGAAGGCCGACGCCGAGATGCAGGGCGCTGGCGGCCTCAAGATCTACACGACGCTGAGCGCGCAGAACCAGCAGGCGGCCACGAACGCGGTGAACTACGTCGTCCCGGCCAAGAAGCCGTACTACAACCCCGGCTACAACGCGGACGCCGAAGTGCTGATGCAGCCGGGCACCGGCTTCGTCCGTGCCATCGCCGTGGACCGGCCCTACGGTTACGGCCGCGGCCAGACCAGCATCGACTATGCGGTGGACACCACCTACGACGGCGGCGCCGGAGTGCAGACCGGTTCATCGTCGAAGCTCTTCACCCTGATCACCGCGCTCAAGCAGGGCTATCAGTTCGGCTATCACCTCGACGTCCACAACAACATGACGGTCGGCGGGTTCACGAGCTGCAGCGGTCAGTACATCGCCCCGTTCACGGTCCGCAACGCGGACGGGAACGAGGGCGGCGCCATCCCGCTCAACTTCGGCACCACCGCGTCGATCAACGCGTTCTACGTCGACCTCGAGTCGCATGTCGGCCTGTGCAACGTGGTCAAGACCGCGGTCAGCATGGGCGTGCACCGCGCCGACGGCAAGTCACTGCTCAAAGCGGTCGGCAATCCATCGTCGGTGAGTTACCAGCCGCCCGCCGATACCCTGGCCTCGTTCACGCTCGGCTCGATCAACGTCTCCCCGATGACGATGGCCGCCGCCTACGCGACCGTGGCCGCCCGCGGCGTCTACTGCCGGCCGATCGCGATCAGCAAGATCACCGACCTGTCCGGCCACAACCTGCCGATCGAGTCGGCGGCCTGCCACCGGGTGATGAGCAAGGGCGTCGCCGACGCGGCCAACTACATCCTGCGCGGCGTGCTCACCGGCGGCACCGCAGCGGGCCGCGGCATCGGCCGTCCCGCTGCCGCCAAGACCGGTACCGCGAACAACGGCTATTACGCCGCCTTCGCTGGCTACACGCCGACCCTGGCCGGCTACGTGTCCGTCTTCAACCCGCTGAACCCCACCACCACCGGTGCGATGCTTGGCTACCGGGCTGACTTCCGGCAGTACCCCGGCGGGTACCTGGGCGGGTCCGGTCAGATGTTCGGTGACGATGCACCGGGCGCGACGTGGGACTACACGTTCACCCACGCCTACCTCGGCCGGGCGCTCGACTTCGTCGCCCCGCCCGCGTACTACTTCGCGCTCGGCGACGGCTCCGCGCCGCCACCACCACCACCTCCGCCGAAGCCGAAGAAGCAGCCAGGCGGCGGAGGTAAAGGCGGTGGCGGAGGCGGCGGGGGTAATGGCGGCGGAGGCGGCGGCAACGGCCACTGACGTCGCCCGGCCGCGCGCTGTCGGCCGCGCGCTCTCGGCAGGCCACGGTCGGCGGACCGATGCGCCAGCCGACGGACCCGCGGACCGCTCGACCCTGCCAGTTAGCCGGCCGCGAGCTGACGGCGTACTTCGGCGGCGACCCGGGCGCCTTCCGCGCGCCCGGCGATTCTCGGCGTCACGGCCTTCATCACCTGGCCCATCGCGCCAGGGCCAGTCGCGCCGGTCTCGGCGATCGCCGTTGTCACGAGGGCCGTGAGCTCCGCGTCGTCGAGCTGCGCGGGCAGGTACTCGGCGAGAACCTCGCCTTCGGCGAGTTCCGCCGTGACCTGATCGGCCCGGCCAGCGTCCCTGAACGCCTCGGCTGCCTCACGGCGCCGCTTCGCCTCGCGGGCGATCACGCGCTGGATCTCGGCGTCATCAAGCTCGCGCGACACCGCACCGGACACCTCTTCCTTGGAGATCTCGGTCAGCACCATCCGCAGCGTCCTGGTCCTGACCTCGTTTCGGTCCTTCATCGACGCGGTCAGGTCGGCGCGCAGCCGACCCTTGAGTTCAGACATGGTGATAATCCTGCCCGCCCAGGGTCCTGGCTGTCCGCGCGGGACGGCTTACTGCCTCCGGCATGGCACCATATGGGCATGCGCGCACACGCTCTGATGGGGACAGCAGCCGTGGCTGGCAGCGCCGTACTCGGCTACGCGGCCGTGATCGAGCGCAACTGGTTCGCGCTGCGCAGATATGAGGTTCCCGTCCTGCCGGCCGGCTCCAGGCCGCTGCGGATCCTGCATATCTCGGACATGCACCTCACCCCGGGACGGCACCGCCTGCTGTCCTTCCTGCGCACCCTGGACGCCCTTGAGCCCGACCTGGTCGTCAACACTGGTGACTCGATTGCCGCCAAGCGCTCCGTTATACCTCTGCTTGATGCGCTCGGGCCGCTGCTGGACCGGCCAGGCGTGTTCGTCTACGGATCGAACGATCTGTACTCGCCGGTGCCGAAGAACCCGGCGCGCTACATCTGGAAGACAAGTGCCGACGAGCACAAGCGCCATGTTCCTGACCTGCCGTGGGTCGAGCTTGGCGCGAGCCTGGAGGCCGCGGGCTGGATGAACGCGAACAACCGGCGCGGCCGGGTCAAGGTCGGCGACTTCGACATCGAGGTGGCCGGCGTGCATGACTCGCACGTCAGCAGGGACAGGTACTCCGAGATCGCGGGCCCGGCGGATCCGGCCGCTGATCTGCGGCTCGGCGTGATGCATTCACCGGAGCCCGCCGTCATGGACCGATTCGTCGCCGACGGTTTCGACCTCCTACTCGCCGGTCACACCCACGGCGGCCAGATCCGCCTGCCCGGTTTCGGCACGCTCGTGACCAACTGCGGCATCGACTCTGCCCGTGCGCGCGGCCTGCACCAGCACCCGTCCGGCCCCGGTCCGCGCCAGCGCGCGTTCCTGCACGTATCGGCCGGACTCGGCACGTCCCCCTATGCCCCGGTACGGCTGGCCTGCCGTCCGGAGGCAACCGTGCTCACACTCGTTCCGCGGATGGGCTAGACTCCGTACGCGGTCGCCGGGGTGTGGCGCAGCTTGGCAGCGCGCTTCGTTCGGGACGAAGAGGCCGCCGGTTCAAATCCGGCCACCCCGACCAGTTCACCAGCCTGACACCAGGCACTCGGCCCGGCTAGGTTCGGCGCTGAGTAACTAAGTGAGTAACTAGCCTTCATGGCTGCCTGCCGGAAAGATCGCGTCCATGGCGTCGGCGCCCTGGACCAGGACGGGCCGAATCTGCTTGCGGTAGATCGTTTCCGTGGTCGTTGTGCCGGTGTGCCCAACCAGCCGAGATATCTGCTCGATCGGCACGCCCGCATCGGAGAGCAGGGACACGAAGCTGTGCCGCAGCTCGCGCGGGGTCCACTCGGCCGGGTCTAGCCCAGCGGCTTCCACCACGCGCCGGAACGACCTGCGGATGTGGGAGGCGTCGGCCGGGGTTCCAACCCGGGATGGGAAGACGAGCCCGTGCTCTTGCCATCGCAGGCCAGCGGCGGCCTTGATCCGCTCCTGACGCTGCTGATGATCATCCAGGGCGGCCACGCACCGTCGCGGCAGCGCCAATGTCCGTCGTGACTTGCGCGTCTTGGTGTCTCCCCCGGCTCGGACGGATCGCCAGACCATAACGGCGGGCGGGTCGCTGTCCAAGGCCACATGCGCCCAGGTGAGCGCGCGGAGTTCCTCTGTTCGCGCACCGATCAGGAGCGACAGCTCGATATAGGCGTGCAGGTCACTGTCTGCTGCGGCTTTCAGCAGCGCCTCGGCCTGGTGCAAGGTCAGCGACTTAGACGGCCGACCAGCCCGACCCTGTGGCACATCGCAGAGCAGCACGACGTTGCGCTTCACCATGTCTCGGGCCTGCGCCCGTGTGATCGAGCGCTTCAGGACCGACCGAACCTCGCGGAGCGTCCTGGTGCTGACCACTTGCGCCTTATCCGCCAGCCACCTATCGACGTCGTCTGCCGAAAGCTCGCGTAGCTTACGTGCGCCCAGGGCAGGGATCACATGAGTATTCGCCAGGATCGTGCACTTCTCGACGGTCGCGCGGTCGCGGCCACTCAAGCCGTAGCGCAGCCAATCGTTGACGGCTTGGGCGACCGTATAGCCTTGAGGACCGGCCGCTAGGCCGTCGTCGTGGTCCCTGATCAGTTCCTTGAGCTTGCGCTGCGCCTCAGTCTTAGTCCTCCCGCGGGCTCGCCGCACGATGCGTTTGCCTTGCGCGGAGTAGCCGACAGTCACCGACGCCACCCAGCGTTGCCGGACGCTGTCCCAGGACAGGCCGCCATCACCTCGGCTTCGGCGGGCAGCCATCATGCCGCCCTGGCTTCGGTCTCTAGCAGCGCGACGTAATCAGCGATGGCCGAGGCCGGGATGAGCCGGGACCGGCCCTGCTTGACCGAGCGCAGGCGGCCCGAGCGAATTTGCTCGTAGATCACGCTGCGGCTCATGGACAGCAGGGTCATGGCCTCGGTCACTTTGTAGAGGTGTCGGCTCGGAACCGGTTCGGCGGCAGGGGTCATGTCTGATCACGCCGCCTCTTGCGCTCTGAGCCGGGCCTCGGCCAGGGCGGTGCGCCATCGGGTGCGGTCGTCCAGGACGCGCAGGAGCTTGCGGGTGGGTGTCATGGCGTCGCGGTCGGATGGCGTGACGCGTTCCCATTGATAGTTGGCCGGGTCAGTTGCCGGAAGATCGAGCATGGCGACCAGCCAGGCCTTGCGGTCGGCGCGGTGGTCATCGAGCGTCTTGCCGGACCACTTGTGTGACGTCAGCACGCGCCGTCCGGCGTAGCCGACATGCTCGGCCCGGTGGGCCTTCCCCTTGCACTGGCCAGGGGTCAGGCCCGGGCGTGGGGCCTTCGGAGTGATGCCGTAGCGCAGCCAGTTCGCACACGTCGGGGAGCACGGCTCATACCGCAACGCGTCCAGGAGCCGGGCAGTGTGGTCGGCCTGGGCGTCGCTGTCGGCGGTGTGGCACTGGCTGATCTGCTTGGTCAGGTACTTGGTCAGGTAGCCGATACAGCGCTTGGCGTCGCGGCTCCCGGCGAGCACGCCCTGGGCGTCGAACTTCGGCCCGAACCGTGCCACGTGCACCGGCTCGTCGTCTGGGCCGATCGCGTCCAGGGCCTCATCCCAGGTCGGCAGCAGCTCCCCGGTAGCAGGATCGACGTACCGGCCGGTGGCCTTATGCCACTGCGGCAGCTCGTCACTGGAGAACCGCACAATCTCCGTGGAGGGCCACCAGACCTGGTGGTAGGTGGCCGCGATGACCTGGCGGAGGTCGGCGCGGGCGATGGCGCCGCGGAACGCGACGTGCACGTGCGGGGCGAGTCGCCGCTGGGGCTCGATGGCGGCGAAGTACTGGAGGTGGTAGCCGAGGTACCGGCGCAGGTTCTGCACCAGCCTGTCGAACAGGGCGGCGAAGTGGATCGCGTCCCGCGCGGCCCGCTGATAGTCGTAGGTCCCGGGATCGGCCGGGGTACCGTTCTCCAGGACGCGGCCATAGCTATCACACGTCAGCGTGACGAACATGGACGGCCTGTACTTTGTGCCATCCGGGGCGGTGTAGGTCTTGCCGGTCGTCCGGGTGGTCATCGGCCGTTTGGGCAGGGCCGAGACATCCTGGCGGCGACGGGTGGACCGTACCCGCCGAGCCGGGGTGCCCCCGTCGTCGCTGGTGCCGCTCGTGTGGCGGAGCGTGCCGCGGATGCCGGTAGCGGTGAGCTCGTCATCGAGCTCGATGATGGCGGCGTCCAGGTCGGCGGTGTCCTGCCCGGCCGCTTCGGCCTGATCACGCAGGACCTGGGCGCGGGCGCGGAGGCCGAGCCAGAACTCCTGGTCTTCGGTGGCCGGGGGCCGGTGGTCGGGTGGTTCGTGCTCGAGGTGCCAGCCGTTGCGGCATTGCTCGGCGCGCAGGCTCTTGGCGCGTCGCGCGCAGGCCGGGCATACGGACTCGAAGGTCGAGCCGCACGGGATCAGTACCTGGGTGACCTCGCCGGTGTCTACGTTGGTGCGGCGGAGCTGCACCGGGCGGATGCACCCACCCCGATCGGACGTGACCTGACGAAGCGCATCCCGGGCAAGCGGCGACGCGAGGCGGAGCGCCCGGGCCGTCATCGGGTCGCTCCCCCGGCCGCCAGGTCAGCGGTCAGGGTCCAGCCGCAGGCCCCGCACTCGAACGTGACCGCGGCGGGAGTGTCTGTGATGTGCAGGCGGGTGGCGCAGCACGGGCAGGTGTCGTCGGTCCGCCAGGTCGCGGGGGCGTTCATGCGGCGGCTCCTGCCTCGATCGCCAGCACCTCGGCCAGGTCGTCGGGTGCGGGACCGGGCTCCGGGTCTGCGCAGGCGGCCATGCCCCTGATGTCGTCATCGGATATCCAGGCGGCGCGGACCCGTACCGGGTCGGGGTCGGTTTCGAGGCGGACGTAGGCGACTCCGGCGCCGATGGCGGGGATGGGTGAGATGAGGTCGGCCTGTGCCCCGCGGTCGCGGGCGCCGTCTCCGGCCACCATGTCTACCTGCTCGGGTTCGTCGAGGCGCATGGCGATGCGGTCGGGGAACAGGTTCCTGATCGACAGGACCTCTTTGCGCGGGTCCTGCAGCGCGGCCACGACGCAGTAGCCGACCGCGCGGCCCTGGGTGGTCAGGGTGGCGAGGGCGGCCTTGACGCGTTCGCGGAGCTGCTTGTCGGGGTGGTAGGCGGTCAGGAACGCCACCTCATCCACCATCACTACGGTGAACGGGTACCCGGTGGTCGGGGTGTGGTCGCGCTGCTTCCCGGCCAGGACCGCGGCCCTCGCTTGCATGTCTCGGACGGCTTGCTCCAGCATCGCGACGATGGCGGGAGGGTCGGATTCGTACTGGCCGTAGCGGTCGAAGATGGCGCGGCCGTAGGCCAGTTCCATCAGCTTCGGGTCAGCGGCCAGGACCCGGACGGTTCCCGTTTGCAGGTGGCCGAGCAGGGCGCGGATCAGGCCCCACAGGATCGAGCCTTTCCCGGCACCGGTCGAGCCCGCGACGAGGAGGTGGGTGCCGTGCAGCCGGACGTGCCAGACGGTGCCGTCCTCGCGGCGGCCGACCGGCAGCGCCCGCAGGTCAGCGGCGGCGGGGGTGGGGAACGCGGGGATGATGGCGGCCAGGGCGTCACGCCTGACGAGTTCGAGGGTGATCCAGCCGGGCCGGTTGGTGCGGACCCGGCACAGGTAGGCGCCGAAGCCGTGGGCCAGGTTGTCGGTCCGGGCGGAGTAGTCGGCGGGGCACTGCCCGGACACCAGGCGGACCCGGACCAGGTCGGTGCAGCCGGATGAGGTGACCTTGCCCATGGCGGGGACCAGGACCCGGCCATGATGGGCGACCGCGAGGCGGGCGATGGTCATGACGGCGGCCCAGTGCCGGGCGTAGTGCCAGCGCCGCCACTTGCTCACTGCGGGGCGGTGCACCCACCGGGTGAACGATGCAGGCCACCGCATCCGCCACACGATGAGCGCCACGGCGGCGAGGACGGCCAGGGCGACGGGACCAGGCCAGTTCACCAGCCGCCACGCCCCGGCCAGCGCCAGCGCGGCGAGGACGGCGATCGGGTGCCGGGCCAGGAACCGGGTGATGGCCCACAGGGTGCGGGCGATCTGGGCGGCGGCGATGAGCCAGCCGGGGGTGTGGTAGACCGGTGCCCGCCAGACTGGCGGGGCGAACGGGTCACCGTTTTGCACTTGGGCGAGTTGCTGGCCGGAGACGACAGGACGCATCCTGGTCACCTCTTCCTTGCTAGGTGCGGGGAGAGAACCAGGGGCGGCCCGCCAGTGCCAGCTAACGGGCCGCCCCGCCTGATCACGCCGCCTGACCCGAGGTCTGGGCGGCGTGGTGGTGTTCGAGGTCGGACAGGTACGTGGTGACCGCGGCGGCGAGGTCGCGGGCGGCGGCCAGGTCGTCGTCGGTGATGTGCTCGGGGTCGGGCGCCGACACGGAGACGTGCACGGGGCCGTCGTCCAGGGTCAGGATCGGGGGCCGGTCCTGGTAGAGGCAGCAGCGGATGAACGAGCCCGGGGTCAGCCTGAGGCTGACGTCCACGCCGGTTAGGCCGTCACCGCGGATGGTGAGGTGGGCCGTGCTCGCAGTCATGCGGTCACCTCGCGCAGGGCGGGCAGGCCGCGGTAGGACCGTTCCACCTCGATCGCATACCGCCGCGCG
This sequence comes from Streptosporangiaceae bacterium, assembly GCA_035532775.1. Lineage (GTDB taxonomy): Bacteria > Actinomycetota > Actinomycetes > Streptosporangiales > Streptosporangiaceae > Chersky-822. The sequence continues at coordinate 4,444 of DATKQH010000147.1, read as the reverse complement.
GTAGTGGCGAGGTCGCGGGCGAACCGCACGTGACCCTCGTCCAGGTGCTCGGGCAGGGTCAAGGTCACCAACAGCGCGGGGCGCGTGGCGATGATGGTCAGCAACGGCGTGCGGCCCGGGTAGGACTCGAACCCGACCCCGGACCGTCCGTCTACCGGGACGGTCAGCGCGGTTACGCGCCTGGCGGGCATCAGGCCGCGTCCTTCCCGGCCTGGTGGCGGGCGGCCTTCAGGCCGGTAGCGCGCAGCGAATAGGCCAGGCGGCCGCGGTCGGTGACGTACGGGGTGACGACCAGGCCCTCGAACTCCACCGCCTCGAACAACTGCCGGGTCGGCGGCTGCGGCATCTGATCCGCGAGAATCTTGACCACGGCCTCGCGGGACCGGCCCGCCAGCTCGGGGTCCATGTCCTGCACCCGGCACTGCCACACCCGCTTGCCGGTCACCTTGTCCACCGCCGGACGGCGGGTCTTGGTCTTCTCGTCGTAATCCATCGCCTCCGCGATCGAGTCCGGCAGCAGATGACACCCAGCCGGGAAGACCTCCTGCGTGCTCACGCCGAACCGCGAGCCGTTCCTGAGGGCCATGCCCTCACCTCCTGTCAGTCCGCCAACCAACCTGGCTAGCATTGCTGTTCAACTAGATTGGCACAGCGTGGCTAGCCAAGTCAAGGAATCTCACTAACTTTCCTAGGCAGGCCAGTCAACTGACAACTACACTGGTGATCATGAGCCTTGACCCCGATGACCCGCGGCCCCCGTACCAACAGGTGGCGAACGCGCTCCGGGCCGCCATCCTGACCCGCAAGCTCGCCCCCGGCGAGAAACTGCCGTCAGGCAACGAGCTGGCCAGCCGCTACGGCGTGGCCAGGATGACCGTCCAGCAAGCCATCCGCATCCTGCGGGATGAAGGGCTGATCGTGTCCCGCCAGGGCAGCGGCGTGTTCGTGCGCGAGCGCACCACCCGCGCCGTTGCGCTCCGTCCCCATGTCGAGCAGGCATTCGAGCAGCCGAAGGTGACGATCGACTTCGCCGGGTTCTCCGGCGAGACCCTGCACGGCGTGATGCAGGAACCGCTCGACAAGATCAGGACCGGGCAGCTTCGGCCTGATTCGATCGCGGTACGCATCCTGATACCGGACACCGGGCGACCGTGGGCGTTCCCTTGCCGGGCCGAGGACCAGGGCGACGAGCCCGCCTTCCGGAAGCGGGCCAAGCAGATCACCCGACGCCACACCGACGCGATCCTCGAATCAGTGGGCGAGCTAGCCGACCTCGGCCTGGTGGCCGACGCTTCGGCACAGGTCCGGGTGCACGGCGGGGCGGCCACGTTCAAGCTGTACATCCTGAACCGGGACGAGGCGTTCTTCGGGTTCTACCCGATCACCGAGCACACCGTCCGCCTCGGCGGCCAGCCGGTGCCGATGTTCGACCTGATGGGCAAGGACGTGACCTTGTTCCACTACGCCAGCGACGACCCGGCCGGGATCGGCGGCCAGTACCTGGGTCAGGCCCAGGACTGGTTCGACAGCATGTGGAACACCGTCAGCCGCGACCAGCAGTGACCGAGCTTGAAGCGCTGATTGCACGCGCGCGGTACATCCTGCTCGACTTCGACGGACCGGTCTGCGATGTCTACGCCGGACTCCCGGCTCCCGAGGTCGCCCGGACTCTCCGCGAGCAGCTCGCCCGGGATGGCATCGTGCTGCCCGAGGATCACCAGCCGTCGGACGACCCCCTTGACGTGTTCCGCGGCACGACTCAGCTCGGCCGGCAGACGGCCGCAGTAGTTCAAAAGCTGCTGACCGCCCTTGAAGTCCGAGCCGTAGCCACCGCGCAGCCCACGCCCGGAACAGCGGACCTGATCAGGCAGGCCCGCGCCACCGGCAGGACGGTCGCTATCGTCAGCAACAACTCCGGTGACGCCATCCGCGCCTACCTCGCGATGCACGGTTTGGAACACGATGTTGCCCTGGTCGAAGGCAGAGACGGAACGGACGCGGAACTGATGAAGCCTTCCCCGTACCTGGTCCGGGCAGCGGTGAGCAGGCTTGACACGGTAGGCGCCCGATGCGTATTCATCGGAGACTCAGCCAGCGACGTCCTGGCCGGGCTCGTGGCCGGAGTACCCGTCATCGGATACGCACCCAGCCCGCGCAAGGCCCGCGAACTCACCGACGCGAACGTCCGAGCCCTGGCCAGATCTATGAACGACATCAGCACGGCCATCCGCGCTCTACCACCGGCCAGCACTGCCGAATTAGCCCGTACTTAGATCAAGAGCGGCACCGCTACGCGGCACCGCGGCGGCGCTTCCCGCGCCGCGCTCAGCCTTTGATGGCCGCTCGCGCGGGCGCGCGCCGCCCGGACCGTGCACACTTCCGCTCCACCAGTGAAGGCATCGGGCCTGTCGCGGGTCGGGCTTGAGCCGTCTTCCTCGCTCCTGATGGTCCGGCTCGTGTCCGCCACGTCAAGGCCGCCCTGCCGGGCGTCGCTACGCGATGCCTTCGCCAACCTTGACTCGTCGCCCGCTCTCCCGGGTCTTGCCGCCTGCGAGGATGACGAGGCGCAGCAGGCAGGCCAATATTGTCAGTGTGCTGGCGGCCACGTGCGTGGCACGCGACACGTCGCCTCAGTTGTCATATAGGCCATCGCCCGCGAGAATCGATCTGTGCAGTCCGGCCACTCAGGCGGTGATCATGATGAGGCTAGCGCTAGGCCTCCCGCTAGCTGGGGTTCTAATGCTTATCGGCCTTGGATGTAGCTCCGCTCTACCGGTGCCGCCCAAATATCCGCCCGTGACTTCGCCGGTCGAGGTCAGCCCGGACGGAAGGACGATCACGGTTCATGCCGCAAAGCCATGCGGGCATCGCCCACTGCTGATCGCTCGGTCACTCCCGGGTCGGGTCACTCTTCGCCTAGTGAATCGAGGCGTCAGCGGTTGTCACGTCGAGGCCGTTGGCGTGATCACGGTCAGCGTCACGCTTCCCCGTCCGCTCGGAACGCGCCCACTGGTGCAGGCCATAAACGGAAAGCGCATTAACTATCACGTCGGCCACTTCTAGCTAGGCGGTCACTGGCTACTACTCCGGCAGCTGCATATCAGCCTGCGGCGGATACCGCTCCAGCCAACGAGTTCGCGAACGTCGTGCATGACTGCTGGGTTAGCGATGGCCCACGAATGGTATACTCGACAGCGCCCTGTATCCATCTAATATCAGAATTGCTGCCGTCCGAGGTCGTGGTGATAAGGCCGGGTAGGCCATTGCTCAATGTCACAGCAGTTGACGAGCCGGTCGTATTAGCCTGACCATTGAGGGCGACCCAGCTGTTTATCACATTCTGGAATTCCGCTGAACTCATGGTGGTCGCCTCCTCATATACGTTTATGAGGCCAGACGAGGAGCTTTGATACTGCAACACAACTACCGTGTCAGCAGCCGACTCATTCGGAGTGACAAGGATAGTCGACGGGCTTCCCATGTTAGGCATGGTGACCAGTGGGAAATCCACGTCTTGCTGCGCATCAGGCAGCGAAGCGACAGCAACGCCGTCAATAGGATTCTGCCACGATGAACCACCAGCGTCAGCAGGGGCACCGCCATCGGAGTGGGAGGATCTAGTTGCACTTAGCGCGGGCGAACAAGCAGTGAGGATTCCGCCAACTAGAAGACACGCTGCCAGCGTCATCATTACTATGGCCACCCGGGATGCCGACCAGGCATAGCTCGATGACGTATCAGGTGACTGCGCTTTGGCCGCAAGCTCAGTTCTTACTGCCATGGACAAGAACCACCGTTCTGGCATACTTCATATTCCGTATTACTGATCTTATCGTAATTATAACCGGGAATGCCGTTAACCCCATCCGGTGAACGCCCGTAAGTGGTTGACTTGAACTGCTGTGCCCAGTCCGGCCAATCTCCAAGTGCATTCTTGTAAGTTAGACCCTTATGGTGATCAAGGGCGCCAGTGTTCTCACCATGTCGGCCCGTTTCTGCCATGGCTATTCCGTTGCTGTATCCCATATCTGGACCAGCACTACTGATAAGGTGCCAGCCAGTGCCGTCATGAGAGTCGTACCAGCCGTCAAAGTAGTTTGAACCGAGGCTGGCTACCTTGAACGCATACCAATTGCCGGCATTTAGCGATGCACTGTATGAGCAACTCTGAGCGTTGCCCATTTGCCAACACACACGAGCCGTGAATGTGTGAGGCGAGCCGTCAAGTTCCCGATATCCAGCCTCGGCATTATTGTTATAATCTCGCGAGATTACATTAACCATACTCCATGCAGCACGATCCGAGCAGCTCTGGTCCACTGGTCCAGATCACGATCTCGCAGATAGATATTCGCCTCGCTGCCGTAAGCGTCGACAGACTTGTCTTGTTGTATGAACAACGCATCTTCTGGATCGCAGTAATCGGCATGCGCAACAGCGGGCC
>DATKQH010000146.1:0-20631 GCA_035532775.1 Streptosporangiaceae bacterium | reverse complement strand
CGACGAGCTTACGAACAGCAAGATCCGCTGCTACATCACAGCGTCACCTCCCGCTCTGCTGGGCGCACGAATGATCAGGGCTAGGAATCGTTGCGTCAGTTCCGGCTCCCACAGCACCAACCGCAAGTTTCCTCTTGCGGATAGGCCACCAGCCATCTGCCCGCGGTCATGCCGTATATACCGGCCGATCTCTGCGCCGTCACTGAGTTCACCGGCGGAGAAATAGAAATCATGCGAATCCGGTCTCGCGTCGTCCTCTTGTATCTTGCGAAACGTCTCGAACAGATTTTCTCGGGTCTCGGGTTCGAATTCATCGAAGCTGGCGATGGGCTCGCCCGCGGGCTCGCCGCCGTCGTCTAGAGGCTCAAACGCGTCATCCCCGAGCGTGATGCTGGCGCGGTGCAGATCCAGGGCGAGCACTTCGCGGTGCTTGTCCAGGTTGTCGAGAAGGTGCAGTCTCCACAGCAGGTTCAGAAAGGTGAGCAGGTCCAACTCGTCAGCGGTGACTGCTTCGTGCTCGTGCGCGAGCCGTGCCGCAGTGACGGACCATGGTTGCGTGGTCCGGATGCGTGTCATGGTCTCTTCGGAAAGATACGGCTCAATCTTGTTCGCGGCACGCTCGAAGTCCGGCTCGGTGCGCGTTACCGGAAAGAATAGTCTTCTTTCTTCGGCAGGGCTGAGCTGGCGCTCTGATTTCAATGCGAAATCCCAAGCGGCGGACGTGACGAGTAGATCCAAAGCCGACCGCGCGTTATGCAGCAAGTCGCCGACGATAAGGGACAGCTCTACCGGGACCTGATGCCGCACATGGACGCGCACGACGAGATCGTTGCCCTCAAGCTTGCTGACAAGCTCGAACGGGTCAAGCTGTGAGTATCGGCGGAGGGCTGCTTCTAGGTCCCGCTCATGGTGGCGCGCTCGCCGCAGTTTGGGTTTCCAGGCGGAATCAGCCATACCTCGCGATGTTATGCGGCTACCTATAGCGCGCCAAGCTGTTTATTTGAACGGGCAACAGATACACAACCGGTTGGCATCGGCGAAGGCGGCACGCGTCCCGGAACCCGCCAGTTGGGTGGACAGCTGCTAGGTAACCGTTGACCTGCCGGCCCCTGCCGGGCCGGTGATTCCCAGCACCGGCACCCGGCGAGACCGTCCACCGGGTGACGACGGTGTCGCCGTCATCGCGGCGTCGGGTAACCCGACGCGGAGGCTCTCCACTGCGGGTGCGACTGCCGAGCTGGATGCCGGGCGCGCCGATTGCCTGGGACCCGGCCGCGCGCCGGATCACCGGGCTGGCGCCCCGGCCGGGTTACCCGGGCTCGTTCGCCCGGTGGCAACCTTCAACGGCAACGGCGGGCCCGTTAGCCGGTAGTTGTGGACCGGGCGGCCGTCCAGCATTTTCGGGGCCGCTGCTGATTCGCCGTCACCGGGCCAGCGCGGCACCCTGCGGGCAGCGGGGCATGCTGGCCTGTGATCTGCTCCCTGGCCGATGGCCCTCCAGGTCGGCAGTGCGGCTCGCGAGGCTGGGGAGGATCATGCCGGCATGGCCGATGATGCTGAGCGTTTCCGGGAGATCAGCAGTTGGGGTGTGATCCCGTCGCCGTCGGGGGCCGGCGCTGTGGTGATCCAGGACGAGGCGGGGCCGGACTGCCGTGTCGTCCTGATCGTGCACCGGCCCGCGGACCGGGCTCGCAAGGTGGCGATCGTCACGCTGACCGGGTGCCTGTAGTCGGTGTTCGGTTACCCGAATGACGAGGCCCGCTGGCATGATCCGCGGGCGCCGCCGGCGAGCGGCCGGGCTACGGCTTTTATGAGGTGCTGTCGTCGGCCTGGCCGCAGCGGATCATTGCGTTCAACCGGCATGCGTTTCCCGGCCGGACGCCGGGCCACTATGCCGGGCTGCGGCACTTCTTCATCGGATGCCACGACACGTCCGGCGAGTTCCTGGCTCAGGACCTGACCGTGGAAGTCACCGACGGCAACTTCGGCGCGGCCCTGCGCGAGGCCGTGAACCGGACCTGCGGCACGCTCGATGACTGGCGAGAATTCCTTCGCCGCGGACCAGCGATGCCCGGGAACCGCGCAGCGCCAGCAGCGAACGGGCACGGGGTTCCCGCGGCCGCAGGTGGCAGGCGAGCGCCAGTCACGTACGGCATCCGGCATCACGTGCAGAGAAGCGAACCGACCGCCGACTATGCGCTGCTCGCCAACATGGTGCGACGGCAATCGGTGGCGTCCAGATCCACCTGATCTGGGTGCTGGGCGAACTGGTCGCAATCGGCGGAGCGGCAGCCTTTCCCTATTCCCTCTCTACGCCCGGGGATTCGCTCATCTAGGCTGCGCCATCTCGGTCCAGCGGGCGAGGCTGGCGCGGGTGGTCAGAGTGCTGCGCTGCTCAGGGGCCCAGTACTCGCTCGCGGATAGGCAGCAGTTGCGCGAGTAGGTCCGGGCCCGGATTGCGTCGCCGGCCTCCCCTGTCCAGCGGGCGAGGCTGGCGCGGGTGGTCAGGGTATTGGGGTGCTCCGGGCCGAGCACGCGCTCGTGGACGGGCAGCAGCTCCGCGTACTGGTCTCTTGCGTCGGCTGCGTCGCCCTCCTCGCCCGTCCAGCGGGCGAGGAGGGCGCGCAATCAGGGTGTTGGGTTTGCTCTGGGCCGAGCACCCGCTCGACCACTGGCTGCAGCCGCGCCGGATAGGGCCTGAGCCAGGCGTCGGCTGAGATCACTGCACGCATAAGAGTCGCATTGTGGTAGGCGTGTGCAGTCCAGAAGTGCCGTGTCGGCCGACATCATGGACCTTATGGTCGACGTGTCGCGGCGCGCTGCCGTCGCTGTCAGTGCCACTGCGCTACTGGGCGCGGGCGCTGCTGCGCTTTCTCTCCTGCATCGCCGACTGCGCAGGATACCGACGCAGGTCACTCCGGGTGCCGGTAACGGTTCCCCGGCACCATCCGGGGATCGCCGCGCTGGGGCCGATAGTGGTGCCCGGACGCCGGCTGATGTTCGGAGCGGGGAAGAACTGCCAATAGGCGGCGAACCCGCCCAGGTCGAGGAGCCCGTTGTCGAGGATGACACGGCTGCCGGGCGCAGCCGTGTCCGGTCGTTTCTGCGCAGAGGCTTGACTGCGACGGTGGTAGTGCTGATGGTGCTAGCGGCTGGCGCATTTACCTTTGCGTCGTGGATTCATCCGGACACCGCAGTCCCGCAGCCCGAGTCGTCCAGCATCGAGGTCGACTTCAGCCCAGCGCACTCGGCCCACTCGCCGGTCACGGTCGGCGTGCGGCTGATCCTGGACCAATCTGCCTCTAATGGCGGATTCCCGGTAACGCTGGCCATCGACCTGGCAGGCGAGGACCTAGCACATACCGGTTGGTCGCTTCACGCACTGGTGCCTGCTGGGGTCTCCGTCAACGGTGCCATAAGCAATAATCCGCGCACCGGTGAGGTGTATCCCCTCTCAGACGGGCTGGAAGGTGTCTACATCGCGCCGGGGCCGGTGCCCCAGCGCGCGTACACTGCCCTGCTGGAATGGAACAACTTGACTAGCGGTCCGGTTCAGGTCATCGGCGCCAACTTGGCAGCTGAATTTCCCGACGTCGCAGTGATCAACCAGTCGCCGGTGAACAGCACCGGCGCGACTTCGGAACCGGCACCGCCGCTGACTATTAGTGAAACATTCTTCCCGAGCGAAGACTTCGCCTGTCTCGGTGGACTGCCACCCAATCGCATCGACGGCGGCACGTGGTCCTGGAAGCCCGCAACCGGATCGGTCAATGACCCGGCGTTGGCCCTTCCCTTCGAAGTCGAAGCCCGCAGTCCCACTGCAGACGAACGATCGAACAATCAAGAGTTTCAGAGCGGAATATTCTTCGGAGTCGCCGCGGCGGCAGCCATTGCAGCTATCCAAGAGTTCATCAACTCGGCGAGACGCAAAGAACGCAAGGCACCCGGCCAAGCTGCCGCGGAAGGCCTGGCCGGCAAGTAGCCTGACCCATGAGCGCACGCATCCGCAGTACATAACGACTCGGTTTGGCAATTGCGAGTGCAACAGTCCGTCAGTCGCTAGTCGCGCAGATCGAGCCTGCGGCGTGCTCTCCGGTGGTCGTTGGCATGCTGAGCCGGTTCTTGTGACGGAGGTTACAGGGCGAGCCCGGCCAGTTGGAGGTCGAGCACCAGATCACGGCTCGGCGCGGGCGTCGCCTCCCGCGCCGCTTCGCGAACAGCGACGTGAGGCTCGGTGCGGCCCGCCGCCTACTCCTCGATAGCCGCGCCGGCCTGCCGGAGATGCCGCCGGAATGTGTACGACGGATCGGCGGCCCGGCGCGCCAGATAGCCGGGGAAGTCCGTCTGCTGGCGCAGCGTCTGGCCGGCCCGTATCTTGCGGGCCTGCTCGCGCTCGGTGTGCCAGATCTGGCCCGCCGCCGTCAGGATCTGCGCGGCGCGCTCGGCGGCGACGAACAGCACGCCGTCGTCGTCGCCGAAGACAACGTCGGCGCCGGTGACCATGTGCGGCCCGAACTGCGCCGTTTTCAGCGCCTCGGGCTCCCGCTCGTCGGCCCGCAGCGGGCCCGGCGGGTAGCTGCCGTAGCTGAACACCGGAAGGCCGATCTCCGCCAGCTCCGGAGTGTCCCGGTGCAGCCCCCACACCACCACGCCGGCGAGCCCGGCTGATTCGGCTTCCAGTACTGCCAGGTCACCGACGCATGCCTCGTCCATCCGCCCGCCATTGTCGATGACCAGCACGTCACCCTGCCCGGCCGCGCCGAATACCTCCAGGAACACGTCCACGCTGCCGTAGTGACGCACCGGCAGCGCACGCCCCGCGACCCGGTGCCCGGGCACGACCGCGCGGATGCCAGGCGGCGCGGCGCGCACCGGCACGGCGGCCCGCACGCAGGCGTCGGCCAGCAGCGCCGTGGACAGATCAGCGAAAGCCTCCAGCATGAAATTCTCCCTGGCCCGGTCCTGTCACCGCCGGCAGCGAGACGGGCAGCAGCCGGCCACCAGCCACGGCACAAGACCAGGCCTCGTGACCGGAACAGGACAGCTGCCCTGGCCCTGGCCACTCGCCGGCCGTGTGGCACACCCATCATGGCCGCATGAGCCCGCCGGCAGATAGAGGCCCAGCCGGGCAAGATGACCGACGCCCTGCAGCCGGTCACCGACCCTAGGAACTCCCGCACGCACCGGGGTCCCCTGACAGCCCGTCACGGAACTGGCAACGCGGCCGGCAGCCTGACTGGCCTGCCGTGCCCGGTGAACCCGGTGAAATGGTATCCAGCCACGCGCGGCCGCCGCAGGACCGTGAATGACTACTTACCGGAGAGGTAACCTCAGTCGGCTGGGAGCTGGCCAGCACGCTCAGCATGAGGACTCAGATAATCGCCCCGAGTTGCCAATTCGGTAACACCGCCCAGACGGTGCCGATCGCTGGCGGGACCGCGCCAGATCGAGCCGAGCTTGTGCCTCAAGCCTCCGATCGTGGCGATTCGCCCCGGCCGTCGGCCCGGCCCGGCCTGACCCCTGGCAGTCGCTCAGCGGCAGCCCCTGGGCGGCGGGCGGAATGCCGCGGCCGGCCAGCTGGTTGGGCGGACATGAGCGTGTTCACGGTTAACGAGCTGGAGTACCTGGCCCAGCAGCGGCTGGGCCGGATCGCGACGGTTGGCGGGCTGGGACAGCCGCACGTGGTGCCGACATCGTTTCGGTACAACCCGGAGCATGATTCGATCGACGTGGGCGGGTTGCGGATGAGCCAGACCAAGAAACTCCGCGACGTGCAACGCACCGGCCTGGCCAGCATCGTTATCGATGATGTCCTGCCGCCGTGGCAGCCCCGGATGATCGAGATACGCGGCAGCGCGGCTGTGGTGTCGGAGGGCGGCAAAGCCATCAACGAGCGGTTTGAAGACACCATCGTCCGGATCCAGCCCACCCGCATCATTTCCTTCGGGGTCGACTCCGGCGACGCGGCCAGCGGGCGGTCGATCGGTGAAACCTGAGCAGAACCGGGCGCTAGCTATTGGCCCTGCCCGGGCGAGTGTCAGCTAGCTGTCGCAGTTGTCGCAGCGGCCGGTCAGGGGAAGCGTCTGGCTGCAGCCCGGGCACAACGCTCCGAGTCGAGCTTCCGCCGGGCTGCTCGCAGCCGGACCTGATGATGCACCTCGGCTGCTGATACAGGTCTTACAGGCCCTCAGCGTCCGCATCTGTTCGGTGGTAGCCAAGATTGGCGTTCCCAGCCGGACGCCGTCGCCCCATTCGAAATGACCGCAGTCGGGATAGTGGCGCAGGCGGGGCTCGGCTCCTGTCCGCTGGCCGTCGAGGTGGACCGGATTGACGACGTACCGGATGTCAGGATGCTCTACCGCCTCGGCCATAGCCCTACGCTAATGTGCCGCTGTCCATACCCTCCCGGCAATGAGGGTTTCCGGACGGCATCACCTCAAAGTGAGGATGGCGCGTCCGACGGCCGCGTTTGCTTCCGCCGCAGAAGCCCGGGCGCTCGCCCGGCTGAGGCTCCGCAACGAAGCCGAGGCCGCCTTGCGCAAGGCGCAGGACCTCGCGGCCACGGCCCGCGAACCGGACAGCAACGAAGCCTTCCGCTTCGGTGAGCGCCGGCTTCTGTTCTATGCGTCCAGCACGTTGTCCAACCTGGGCGAAACGGTTCGCGCCCTGCAGGTGCAGGACGAGGCTCTTGCGCTCTACGGAGAGACCGCCGGACTTATCGACCCTGCGCTGATCCAGCTCGACCGCGCCGAACTCCTCGCCGCGAATGGCGATGTCAACGAGGGCATTTCCCTCGCCCATGACGCCTGCGCCTCAGTGGACCCAAGTCACCGCACGCCGATTTTCGCGGCCCGTATCCGCCAGATCATCGAGACGCTCCCGCCTGGTACCGAAGCGCGCCAGATCCTCGGGGAGCTTCGGCAATCCCTCATCGTTCCCACCAACCGATTGGCCTGACCCAGTGAGCAACGATACCGAGAGCGTCACCGCCGAAGACTTCACTCCCGATCGCACGCGAGAACTCCTGGCGGAGGCATGTGCAGCCGTGAGTCTCGATCCTGCCGGCGCGTCCCTACTGCGCCACCAGACCAACGCCGTCTACCTGCTCGCGACATCGCCAGTAGTTGTCAAGATCGCGCGGCCGGACTACAGCGTCGAGCACATTCATCGTGTGGTCGACCTGACCCGGTGGCTGACCAAGATGGGCGTACCTGTCCTGCCGCTCCTTGACGTGGACCAGCCCGTCATCGTCGGCGGCTGCGCGGTCACATACTGGCCTTACCTTGAGCAGACCCGTCCGATCCAGACCGCCGACATGGCGACAGCACTCAGGGAACTCCATGCCCTGCCGGAAGCACCGGTCGCCATGCCGACGATGGACGCGGTGGCCGCGATCCGCTACTCGCTGAGCGTCGAGCGCATCCTGACACCAGGCGAGCACCACGTTCTCGCTGACCGATGCGAGGACCTCGCAAGTCAGTTGCCCGCTGTGCGCTACCAGGCTGCTGCTAAGGCAATTCACGGCGACCCGCAGCACGGCAACACGCTGTGGGACGGATCTCGCGCATTGCTCTGCGACTGGGACAGCGCGGCAATCGGAAACCCAGAATGGGATCTCATCACTATCGAGGTTCATTCGCGCCGATTCGGTCACGATCCGGGCAGTTACCGAAAGTTCTGCGATATCTACGGCCGTGACATCCGGGACTGGGACGGTTACGCCGTCCTGCGCGGGCTCCGCGAGCTCCGAATGATCACGACCAACGCCCGCAAGTCCCCGGCATCATCGCCCGCTGCCGACGAGGTTCGCAAGCGCGTCGCCCAGCTCTCACGCGACGAACCGGATGCCAGGTGGTCGATACTGTAGCGACCGCAGGTGGAATTGAAAGGGGGAAATGGGTAAGCAGGACCTACGGTACTGCGCCCTAATTATCAATGGGAATGCGAGATAGACTGAATGTCATCCCTGTCGCTGACAAGAACTTCCTGATTACGGAGGGCAACGGGGAATCTTTCCACCTCACTCGCGAAGCCCGCGAAAACGAAGAAGGGGTTGCCGCCGCCCCAGACCGTTACTTGGACGATCTGGAAGCGTCGTACGACAGGGATGTGCTTGAAGACCCGCGATGGCTGGAGACGACACTGTGCGGGCGCCGGTGGATTCTCATGGCCAGCGGCGAGGACCGTGAAGATTACGGAGCCGTGCACGCCCCGACGTGTCGTCGCTGCCTAGCACTCTTGGACAAGCTCTTCCCCGAACCAGCTCTCGATCCCAGATTCCCGCTCGTCGCCCAGGTCGTCGCTGACACCATCATTGAGCACGGCGTTGCCGAAATCCTCGGAGTCCCAGGGGATCAGCAGACCGCATTGCGCAGGGACGTCCGGGCGGCAGTGAAGAAGAGGACCGGCCACGGAGTGAGGACATACTCGCACGAGAGCCTTCTCATCTTCGCGTGTCAGCCGATCTACGATGAACATGCCGATGAGCACGCACGATTCGCGGCCGAGGCTGCGAGTAGGTCCGTCACGGAGCTGCTCGGCGGAGATCCGGCAGCCCCGATGCGGTCGCCTGTGCGCCTATCGTGGGATGCATGGTCGATTGACTAGGTAGTGTCACCCCGCTTTGGGACTACGGTCTGCCTCCTGCTTCCGATGCGGACTGGTTTCCATATCAGTGCATCTGATTCCCTAATCTATGGCTGCCTGACCTGCATCAACGAGAGGAATGCCTGGTATTCGTTCCCGCTCCCTCCCTGGACGTCAGCGCGGCCGGCGTGGTGCGACTACCGTCTATGGCAATGGCACCGATGACGATCACGCTGGGCCGGGAGGTGAATTCCAGATGCCGCATTCCAAGATGAGCCTGCGCGCGGTTCAGCGCAGCGAACGGGACGAGATGCGCGGCCTGGGCATGAGCCACCGCCAGATCGCCGTGGAATTCGCGCGGCGCTACCAGTTGCGGGCTCGTGCGGCGTGGCGGCACGCACATGGCTGGTCCCTGACGGCGGCGGCGGAGCAGATCAGCGCCTATGGGGCCAGCGCCGGGCTGAGCCCGGACGGGGCCACGGTCGCGATGACCAGCTCGCACTTGTGCGAGTACGAGAACTGGCCGGGCGAGCCGCCGAAGCCGGCCGGGCGCAGGCCGACTCCTTATCTTCTGTCGCTGCTCGCCTCGGTTTACGGCTGCACCGTCCATGACTTACTTGACCTGGCTGACTACCAGCACCTGCCTGCGGCTGAGCTGCTCGTGATCGGCAAGCTGCCGGCAGGCGAGGAGCGGCCAGGCGATCGCGCCCGGATCCCGGACACGTCGGGCGTGCCGGCCAGGGCGCTGAAGGCGGAGGCGTCCGGCACAGCGTTCCCGGCTCCCTCTGCGGCGCGTCTGGCCCACGGGCTCGGGACGGGCGGGATACCCGCATTCGCCCGGGGGTCCGATGAGCTTGACCGCCTGTCGCAGCGGGCGCTGGTCCAGATGGCCGCTCACGAGTCGAGCGCTCACGCTGAATGGGCGGAAGGCTGCAACGTCGGGGAGTCGACGCTTGAGCAGCTTGACGCAGATGTCCGGCGTATAGCCGCCGACTACGTGCACGTCCCGCCGCTGCCGATGTTCGCCGAGATGCTGCGCGTGCGCAACCGGGTCTACGGGCTGCTGGCAGGCCGCCAGAAGCCTGCTGATACTGCCCGCCTGCACCTCCTGGCAGGGGCGCTGTGCGGGCTGCTGGCCAACGCCAGCACTGACCTGGGCTACCGCGACGCAGCGGCTGAGCAGGCCCGGGCCGCATGGGCCTACGGCGACATCATCGGCCACAACGGGCTGCGGGCCTGGACCAGGGGCATGCAGGCACTGATCGAGTACTGGTCCGGACGCCCTCAGCACGCCGTACGCCTCGCCGAGAGCGCCGGGAAATACGCCGACTCGGCTACCTCCCAGGTGCGGCTGCTCGCGATCCAGGCGCGGGCATGGTCACTGATCGGCGATGCGCGCGAGGTGAACCGGTGCCTGGCCGCGGTACCCGGCGCGCGGGACGCTGTGGCGGGCAGCGACTTCCTGCACGACGAGGTCGGGGGCGTCTTCGGATTCGACGACTCCAAGCAGCACTGCTACGCGGCAGCGGCCTACACCCATGTCGGACAGGCCGACGCTGCCCTAGCCGCCGCGAGCCGTGCCGTCGAGCTGTACGCGACCGGCGCCGTGGCGCAGCGTTCTTACGGCGCCGAGTCGCTCGCCAGGGCGGACATGGCTATGGCTTGCCTGCTGAAGAAGCGCCTGGACGGGGTGGCGGAAAGCCTGGCTCCCGTGCTGGCGATCCCGGCAGAGCTGCGCATTGCGCAGCTCGCGGACCGGCTGTCCCTTGTCCGTCAGCGCCTGGCGAGCGAAGAGCTAGGCAATGCCAGGCAGGCCCGCGCCCTGCACGAGCAGATCGGTACTTTTGTCAGCGCCACCTTGACCCAGCAACTGGAAGGCCCGGGCCAGGCGCGCTAGCCAGGGCCTGGCTTCGGGTGGCCGGGCTGGCCTGGTGCGACTCACGATGGCGGGAGGGCCATGTACAAGCTGCTGTTTTCTGGGGTGCTCGGCCGCCTGCCGGCCGAGACCGCGCACCGCACCGGATTCTGGCTGGTCCGCGCGGCAGCCGCCATCCCCGGCCTGGCTTGGCTGATCCGGCGGTGGCTGGCCCCGGCCGACCCGGTCCTGCGGGTACACGCGCTCGGCAGGGACCTTCCCGGCCCGCTCGGGCTCGCGGCCGGGTTCGACAAGGACGCGCTCGGACCAGACGCCCTGGCCATGACCGGGTTCGCGTTCGTGGAGATCGGAACGGTCACAGCCCAGGCCCAGCCCGGCAACCCCCGCCCCCGCATGTTCCGCCTGCCCGCGGACCGCGCACTCATCAACAGGATGGGCTTCAATAACCACGGCGCGGCAGCCGCTGCCGCTCGGCTGCGCACCCGCCGGACGCGCAGCATCGTCGTCGGCGCGAACATCGGCAAGACCAAGGCCGTCGCCGACACCGATGCCGTCGCGGACTACGTCACCAGCGCGCGCCTGCTCGCCGCCGTCGCCGACTACATGGTGATCAACGTCAGCTCGCCCAATACCCCCGGACTGCGCAGCCTGCAGGCCGTCAGCCAGATGCGGCCGCTCGTCACCGCCGTCCGGGACGCACTGAACGCCACCAGCAGCACCCGGCGCGTGCCCCTGCTGGTCAAGATCGCGCCTGACCTCGCCGACGACGACATCGACGCGATCGCCGACCTCGCCGTCGAGCTGGCACTGGACGGGATCATCGCCACCAACACCACCATCAGCCGCGAGCACCTGACGACCGACCCGGCGGACGTCGCCTCTATCGGCACAGGAGGCCTGTCCGGAGCACCCCTGAAGCAGCGCTCCCTGCACGTCCTGCGCCGACTGCGCGCCCGCGTGGGCGACCGGCTGATCCTCGTCGCAGTCGGCGGCATCGAGACCGCCGACGACGCCTGGGAACGCATCACGGCCGGGGCGACCTTGCTGCAGGCCTACACCGGGTTCATCTATGGCGGCCCGCTCTGGCCACGGCGCATCCACCGCGGACTCGCCCGCCGCGCTCGGAAGGCAGGCTTCACGTCGATCGAGCAGGCGATCGGAACGATGGCGAGCTCCCCTGGCGCATGATCGCGGAAGGGAGCTGGATTGCCCGCATCAACGAGCCCGCCGCTCGAAACATCCCGGCGCTCATGCCGCTGCTGAAGGACCGGGCCGTTCCGGAGCAGCCAAACGGGTCGCTAGCAGGCGTGCCATGCCGGCGATAGTCGTGAAGGCTGGGTCGAAAAGATCGTCTTCAGTGAGAGGGAGCAGGAAAGTCTCCTCGATGTAAGTCGTGAGTGAGACCAGGCTCAGGGAGTCGAGATACCCGGCGTCGAACAGGTCGATCTGGCGTCCGAATCCGCCGTCGTCGGCAGCAACGTCACCGGCGATCCGGATGAAGTCCTCGATGAGGACAGCGACCGCTTCCTCGGTAAGTTCCGTGCTGTCCATGAAGCCTCCTGTCAGCTGCTGGCGTGAGGGAACGGACGGTAGATCCCCGCTCGAACGAACTGGCGCAGTTCACGAGCGTCGGGAATGCCGATTGCCCGGCAGAAGGCTGCTTCGAGCCAGCGATTGTCGAACCCTGCCGCGACAAGCTGAGGAAGGATTCCGCTGCGGGCTTCGCTGTCGCCGATCTGGGCGCGGACTTTCGGCCGGCTGAGCATCTCATCGGGCAGGTCCGGACCTGCGAGGCCTTTGATGATCTTGGATTTGATCACGGGGTCAGGAAATTGCAGCAGTCTCTTGAACGCCCATCCGTAGGGCTGAGCGACGTCGAGGCCGCGTGCCTTGAATACGCCGACCTCACGGTCACCCGCCTGGATGCCCCTCGTCAGGGCGATTCGGAGCTTGCTCGGACTGACGTGCGGCAGCTGGTAGTAGGTCGATCCGGCGAAGCGGACGGGACTATAGTCGCCCAGCAGCTCGTTCATCAGATCGCCGGTGAGGACGATCGGCGGAGGGCGGTGACTGGTGCGGTGGTCTGCGGCGATGGCTGCGGCGAGGATGTCGTTGACGATGGCCGCGTGCACGTTGAAGTCCCTCCAGTCCTGGCCGTAGGTGAGTGCGCGCTGGAGTGACTGGAGGATCATGTCAGAGTCGGCTGGGACCAGCCGCAGGTCAAGACCGAGGTGCTGCGCGACTTCCCGCGCGGTGGTGGCGTCCTCGCTGGGCTGGCCAGCTTCATAGGAGTAGGTGTATGCCACGGCTTTGGGAAACTGCCGTGTGGCGTACAAGGCGATGAGTGCGCTGTCGGCGCCGCCTGACAGGCAGATGGCGACTGGTGCGTCTGGGTACATCGCGGCTAGCTTCTGGAGGCCGGTGGCCAGATCCGAGGCGATCTCGGTCAGGAGCGCTTCGATCGGATGCGCCGAGCCGCTCGTGGCGGGCAAGGTGTAGTAGCGCGAGGTGGCGACGGTGCGGCGGTGAAGGTCAACGGCGACAACCGAGCCGGCCGGAACCGAGTAGATGTCGCGAAACGGGATCCCGGCGCGGACCATGTCCATAAGGTAGTTGGCTGCCACCACCCCGCGCGCCGGGTGGTAGCTGAAGAACAGCTTGTTGATGCCGAGCGGATCCCGCGCTAGCACGATGGTGCGGCCATCGCAGAAAGCCGTGGCGAACCGGCCTGTCAGCTGCCCGGCGATGTCCAGGTCGATGCGGGCCGGGGCGGTCGTGGCGTTTGACCAGCAGACGTTGGCAACCGGCAGGTGGGTTTCAAGCATGGGCCGCTGACACCTCGCCGATGACGCGCAGCGCCACGTTGAGCTGGGGGCCGGGGACATTGAGGGCGAGCCGGAACCATCCATTCTCGTGGAACAGCGTGGAGGGCATGGTGAGCACTCCGCGCTCGGCTAGCTCGGCGACGAAGGCGAGGTCGCCGGCGGACGGGCAGCGTAAGTACAGGAACCTGGTCGCTTGCGCGTCAAGGACATGGACGCCGAGGTTGAGAAGTTCCTGGCGTGCGTGCCGCTGCAGGCCTGCGAGCTCACTGTTGTCAGGTGTCAGGTCGGCCAGCGCGGCGGCGAGGTGCTGCATGAGTGACGTCGGCGCGCAGTGCCCGCTGACGCGCATGCCCTGTTCTAGCTGACGAGCGACCCCCGGTTCCAGGTCGTCGTGCGGGGAAACCGCTAGGTATCCGATCCGCTGTCCTTGCATGTCCCACCCTTTGCTCAGGGAGTGAACGGTGATCGTGCAGGGGTATGCGCTCGCCGGCGCCGGGCAGGCGACGTCGGCCCAGACCTGGCCTCGGTGGGCCTCGTCGGCTATCAGGATCGGAGGCTGCCCGCTGCGGCTGGAGAGCCGGCTGAGGACCGCTGCCAGGGCCGCCAGCTCGGTAGCGGAGTAGACGACGCCGGTGGGGCTGGCCGGCTGGCTGATGATGATGCCGCGGGTCCGCGGCGTCCATGACCGCTCGATCACGCCGAGGTCCAGGTGCTTGTCGTCGGCCGAGGATACGAGGTCGCAGCCCAGGCCGAGCTGAGCCAGGTACAGCGGGTAGTCCATCCAGCAGGGACGCACGATCATGACCCGGTCGGGCGGCGCGAAGAGTGTCTGGAGCACGACGCTGAGGGCGGCGGCTGCTCCTGGGGTCGCGACGATGTCGGTCCAGTGGTAGGGCAGGTGGTGCTGCCGTGACAGGTCTGCGGCGAGGCGGCGGCGGACGGGGGTGAAGCCGCCGAACGGGCTGTAGCGCAGTTCGGCGGGACCGGACTTGGCGGCGATGCCGGCCAGGGCGCGGTACGGGCGGGGATCGCTGAGGAACCTCGGGTTGGGGAAGGCGAGGTCGATCGCCCTTGAGCCGAAGCGGCGCAGTGTCGCGGCATGCAGGCGGGTGTAGTCCTCCAATGGCGCGAGCAGGTCCGCTATCTGTGGTGTCCAGGTCATGATGCCTGCTCTCCGCCGGGCCGGCCGGCGAGCATCTGGCGGACCAGGACGCGGTCGACCTTGCCGTGCGGAGTGCGAGGGATCGGGTCCATGACGGTGATGCGATGGGGGCGCATGTGGACGGCCAGTTCGGTGCGGCAGTAGTCCTGGAGCGCGTCCAGCGAGAAGGACTGGTCACGGGGCTGGACTGCGAGCAGGATGACGGGCTCAGCGCTGGCGTCCGGCATGGCGGTGACCACGAGGTCAGAGATCAATCCGGACCTCAGGATCTCCGATTCGATTTCCGTTGGGGTGGTCCTGATGCCCCGGGACTTGAACATCTCGTCGCGGCGCCCCCGGTAGTAAAGATCGCCGTCGGCATCCGCGTAGCCGTAATCGCCCGTGTAGACGACCGTCTCCTGGCCGCTTCCTCGTGGCCTGGCGGGGAGCGGCCGGAAGACGGCGGCTGTCGCGGCGGGATCGCGCCAGTAGCCCATCGCAACCGTGGGCCCGCGGTGAACGAACTGGCCCTCGGCTCCAGCCGGGCAGATGGCGTCCTGGTCGTCGATGACCAGGACGTCGGAGTTGGGTATGGGCTGGCCGATGGAGGTGGGCTTGGCATCGATCAGCGCGGGGCTGAGGAACGTTGACCGGAAGGCTTCGGTGAGCCCGTACATGGCGTAGATGGCGGTGCCTGGATGCGCTGCCCGCAGGGAGCGGATCACCGTGACGGGCAGCGTGCCGCCGGAGTTCGTCAGGTACCGCAGGCATGGGTACTGGTGGCGCAGCAACGGTGAATGAGGGCCGGTCATGGCGGTCCACAACGCAGGGACGCCGGCCATGCCGGAAACCTCGGCGGAGGCCAGAGTGCGGCAGATGTCGGGCGGGTAGGCCGATCGCTGAATGACGACCGCGCCCGATGCTGCGAATGTGGCGAGCACCTGATTGAGGCCGTAGTCGAAGCTCCACGGCAGCAGCGCCAGCGTCCTGTCGGCGGCGGACATGCCGAGATAGTCCGCGACGATGACCGCTCCGGACACGAGGTTGTCGTGGCTCAGCATGACGCCCTTCGCGGAGCCGGTGGAGCCGGAGGTGTAAGCCAGGACGGCCAGGTCGCGGCCGATGGAACGTGGAACTGATAGCGGCGGCGGTCCGCTGACGGCGCCGATGTCCACGATCTGACCGGGAGGGAGCGCGCAGTCGCGGAAGGTCGGCCGGAGCCGCGGTGTGGTGATGGCGAGAGCCGCCTGGGCGTTGCCGACGATGTGGGCGGCCTGCCGGGGGCGGAGCTGATCGTGGATGAAGACCGGTACCAGGCCGGCTAGGTGCGCGCCGAAGAACACCGCCAGGGTTTCGGCGCTGCGCGGAAGAAGCAGCGCGATCCGGTCCCCTGCGCTGGAGTTCGTGGACAGGAACCCGGCGCAGCTCCGTGCCCGGTCGGCCAGCTGCCGGTAGGTCATTGCGCTTGGGCCATCGATCACCGCGGCGGCGTCGGGCTGCCTGCGGGCAGGTTCGAGCAGCAGGTCAGGAACCGTGCATAACATCGCGTCTCCCGTCGTCACCTGAGCAGCACGTCGCTGGTCGTTCCGGTCTCGTGAAGCGGGAGGCTTGGCCAGCGGCGGCTAAGTCCCTCGGCGACGCCGAGGTCCGCGAGGAGGGCACCGTTAAAGTGGTAGAAATTGCAGAATATGGCTGATGTCGCGCTGAATTCTTCGATGGCTACCTGCGCGACAGCTTGGGAGCTTGCCTGCCACTCGACCGTCACGGCGTCGCGGCCAGCCGCCCAGGCAAGAACCGCCCGGATGAGGTGCGCTGCCTGCGCGGGGGACTGCAAGTGAAAATCCTCGACGCTGACCGCATGCCTTGTGTGCATGACCACCGCGATTGCCGCAGGCGCGCTGCAGTGGTACAGCGCGAGGTAGGTGGTGTCGGCCAGCGGGTACGAGTCGTGCCTCCATCGCTGATAAGCGCCGTCACGAGCAACGGTAAAGCCGGCACTTGCGACTGATTCTGAGCACAGCGCACCGAAGCCTGCCGGGAAGACGGGCAGCTCGATGGCTTCGTATCCCTGCTCAGAGCCCTCGCGAGGGATAGCGGTGACGGGGATGGAGAGCTGATGAACGTGGGCCTGGTGCCAGCCGGTAAAGGCCCGGTGAACGGCCGGATTGGGCCGGTAGGCGCCCACTATTGCCTCGCGGGCGATCATGGCCTGCACCAGCCTTGCGGCAGCCGCAGGATGACAGTGCGGCAGCTTCCGCCAGCTCGATAGGTAGACCCCTGGTACGACGGTGCCCTCGACAGCGAACGAGGCATGGAAGTTGTAGGCAGTTGCCTCGATCCGGCCGTCGCATTCGGCGGCGTAGTAGTCGGGACGGTCACCCTTATATGGGTTATCGGTGAACTGGTACTTGTAGAAATCGGGATCCGAGGCGTAATCCTTGCCCTGCCGCATCACCATTTCCAGCAGGCAAGAGCGGCGCGAGTCGCTGGCGGCCGTGACAGTGACAGGGCGGCGGTGGGCCGTCGGCCGGCCTTGCCAGATCAGCGAGTCCAGGCTGTCGCGGATGGCGTGCCGGATCTGGCGGGCGAGCGCATCGGCAGTTGGCGCCGCGTGGAGCCGGGGCAGGTGCAGCACCTGGCTGCGGTACGGGCCACGCACGATGATGCCCGTATCGCCCACCCACAAGATTCCCGCATATCCCAGTGCGGTGAGAGGATCCAGGCAGTCCAAGGCCAACTCCTGGCTGAACTGGCCGAACGGGATCGTGAAATAGCGGGCCGGGAAACCTAGCTCCGTGGTGAACAGATCGTGCGAGAGCCGGATCTCGTCGTGTATCGCCTGCGCAGGCAGCGCGGCCAGGTTGTCGTGGCCAAGGGTGTGGTTGGCCACTGTCACCAGCGGATCAGCGGCCAGGCCGCCGGCTTGCTCCCACGATAGGTATCCGCGTTCGGCGACGTAGGCGCGGGCTTCGGCATCGAGGGTCTCGAAAAGCGGTTTGATCAGCTCGGCCAGCACGAACGTTGGATGCAGGTCAGCGGACTTGGTCAGCTGGTAGAACGACGGCGGGTCGTTCTCGCCGGCCTGGCCGGGGAGCCGTGACCGGATATGCGCCCGGATCACCGCAGGCGACGCGTACCTCTCGATCGCGTAGACCTTGTCACGAGTGCCCCGTCCCTCGCTGGCCAGCTGCCCGCACACCGAGACGGTCACCGGCAGGCCGCGCTCAAGCGCGATGGCGATGCCCTCCAGCGCCGAGATGGGCACATCGTCGAAGCAGACGACGAAGTTGAGGCTGGCCAGGTCTTCGCAGCGGCGGACCTGGTCGGGCGAGACGATCTGGCCGAGTCCCTGCATGAGGTCCAGCTGCGCGAGGAACTCGTCCTCCGGCACGGCGTGCAGCCGGTGAAACGGGTTGGCCGGATCTGTCGCGCCGATGCGGTGGTAGTTGACGGCGATCACTGTTCGCGGATCTGGCATCTGAGGCTGCTCTTAAGTGGCGGGTGTTCGGAAGCGCTCGTTGCTGGCGAGGACTTCGACGAGAAGGGCCGGCTCGTAGTCGGCCTCACGCGCCGTGGCTACGATGGCGCTGGTGTCTTTGGGCAGGCAC
This sequence comes from Streptosporangiaceae bacterium, assembly GCA_035532775.1. Lineage (GTDB taxonomy): Bacteria > Actinomycetota > Actinomycetes > Streptosporangiales > Streptosporangiaceae > Chersky-822. The sequence continues at coordinate 2,595 of DATKQH010000146.1, read as the reverse complement.
TTGCCTGAGAATCCGCGGTTGGCAGCGAAGACCGCAGTGTGGGATGGCTCGACGCGCGGGTCGAGCAGCCATCCTTCACGCACCGTGTGCCAGTCAGCGCCAAGAGCCCGGCAGATCTCCCAGAACTCGTTGACGAAACAGATCTTCGTAGCGAAGAACGTGTTCTCCATGTACTTGATGACTTCGGCCTCCACCGCAGTGCACTGGAAGTAGCTCTTAGTCGGGCCGAGCACTGGCAGGAGAGCATCGATGAACCACCTGCGGGTGTCCGGCGCTCCGCCGAGAATGATGAACGGCATCTCTGCCTCGTCGGCGAACAGCGGGTTGAAATAGGTGCTCTGGCCGACGTACTCGGGGGAAAAGCAGATCTGCTTGCCCGTCACGTCCGCGAGATGATCGGTGGTCCCTGGCGCCACGGTCGACTTGATCAGCACCCGGTTGACGGGCAATCGCTTGACAGCCTCGTGGACTTCGGTGACATCGCACGCGCCGCCCGGGCCAGCCGGCGTGCTGACGCAGACGATGGCGAAGTCGCAGTCGGCAAGGGCGCTGTGCGGGTACTCGCTATCGGCAGCCTGATCGTAGGTGACCAGCTGCGCGTGGCCGCCAAGTAAGCCACGCATGGTGGATCCGACGTGGCCCATCCCTATGATGCCGATTTTCATGATGTCACCCTCCGTTCTCTAATCTGGTGGCGAAGGCCTCCAGCCGGCACGCCACCACCGTTGCCGTGAGCTGTTCAGCGCTGGGGCATTCGGTAGCGAAACGGGCCAGGTACGGGGCTGCGTACATGGGGCGGTACTTATAGCGGCTGCTGTCGACTTCCACGCCGCTGATCTCGATGAGGCGCGCGAGTTCCCGGGCTTCGCTCTGGCTGGGACACAGCGCGACGAGGCCGTAGCGGCCGTGCTCCTGCACGTCAGCGGACTGGCTGGCTTCTGCCCAGGGAATCCCGGTGTCGCCAAACGCGGCCATGCCGACCTGTCTCAGGTCATCGAACCGGGACCGGATCTGATCAGCTTCTGCCAGCTGGCTCAGGCACCAGGCGGCACCAAGCCCGTTGATCTTGAGATTGACGCCGAAATGGGCGGCGAACGGGCCTGTCGGGTCTAGGCGGCTGCCAGTGAACTCGGCGGCCTGGCCGAAGTTGCGGAGCGCCAGGATCCGCTCGGCGAGCCGAGGGTCATCGGTGAGGCAGACCCCTCCTTCACCGGCCTTGAATGGCTTGCGGCCGTGCAGGCTCAGGCAGGCGACGTCCGCAACGGTGAGCAGGCCCTTGCGAAGCCGCAGAAAGGGCGCCTGCGCAGCATCGACGATGATCGGTACCCGCGCGTCGCGGAAGGCGCCCAGCACGTGCTCGCTCTCGTCCCAGTACCCCCACATGGGGATGAGCACGACAGCGGTGACGCCAGCGCGGATAGCGTGGTCCGCTGCTGCCCTGCTGACGCCGAAAGAGGTAGATGCGCAGTCGAGGAACAAGGGCCGAGCGCCTGCGGCGGCGACGGCAAGGCCGGTCATGCTCGGGCCGAGCACGGATACTCCGACCTGGTCGCCCGCTTGCACTCCAGTCGCACGCAGCGCGCTGATGAGCGCTGTGGTTCCGCTGGACAGGCACAGTGCGTGGGCAGCCCCACAGAACTCGGCGAATCGCGCCTCGAGGTCTCGCACGACCTCGGCGTTGCCGGTCCCGGACTCCGCGAGGGCTCTGCCCAGCTCCGTGAGCATCACGCCGTCCATTTCAGCCCCCGCGTGATCAGGAGGTCATCGAAAGCCTCATACACCGGCAGCAGGTCAGCGATCGTTGCGAGGCGGGACGTCGATCTGCCGCCGACGAGATCCCTGAAAGCGGCAAGCTCTGGCGCGTACCCGGCAGTGGCGTATCCGCCGCCGATCGGGGAGCGGCGCCATAGCACCCGCGCGCCGGGGTATTCATCAACGTCGACATCGCCGCCGTTCGGCAGATGCACCAGCTCCGACAGGTTGCGCAACTGGAGTATGTCGCCAGTACTGGTGACGATGTCCAACTGGTGGTAGAAGCCAGCTGCGCAGCTTCCGAAGGTCGCTTCGAACCGGTGGCCAGCCTGGCTGTTCTCGCCAGCAAGTATGCAGAGGCGACCTCGCTGCACTGCCAGCATCTGCCCGGATACGGTCACGATGTCTGGCATGAAGAGTGTCGCCAGGTCAATAGCGTGGATGCCCTGGGCATGGAACAGGCTCGCCTCGAAGGACAATTCGTCGGTGAAGGGCTCGACGGGCTTGCGGGCGATATGAACTACTCGTGCGTAGCTGACCTGCCCGAAACGACCGGAGTCGACCTTGGCCAGGAGCGTCAGCACCCCTTCGGCCCAGCGGAAATTCATGCCGACGCGGCAGATGACTCCCGAGCAGCGCGCCTGCTCGGCCAGAGCGCGAAGCCCTGACAGATCGGAAGCGGGTGGTTTCTCGACGAACGTGTGCAGGTGGTTGCTGAGGGCCCAGGTTGCGATGGCGGACTGGGCTGCGATCGGAAGCGCGATGACCACCGCATCGAACATTCCGGGATCGATCTCATCGACCGAGGCGTAGGCACCCGGAATCGACCACAGGCCCGCGAGC
>DATKQH010000145.1:0-2218 GCA_035532775.1 Streptosporangiaceae bacterium | reverse complement strand
TCGCCAAGACCCGGCAGCGGGAGCGGGCCGAGGTGGACCGGGCGATCGCGGCGCAGCGGGCTTGCGAGCGGGGCCACGCGGCCGGGCACCCCGATCACGGCCTCGCAAGGGACATCTACGAGCGGAAGTGGGACTGATGAGCGACAGCGGAGGGCACGCGCGGTGGGAACGGACCGGCGCCCAGCGGCATGACGCCGCCTACGATGAGGCCCGGGCGGCGCTGCTGCTCGGCCAGATGGTCTACGACCGGCGGACCGCCCTGGGACTGACCCAGGCGGAACTGGCGGCCCGGACTGGCATGACTCAGCCGCAGCTATCCCGGCTGGAGTCGGGCGGGGCGACCCCGACCGTCCCGCTGCTGGCCCGCCTGGCACGGGCGCTGGACGCCGAACTCGACATCTCCTTCCGCCCCGCCACCACCGCCGCCTGACCACCCGCCGCGGCCCACCCGGAGTCGCGCGCGGCGACGCCGCAATGGCGATATCCAGCAGGCCGGAGATCATGGCCGACGCCGCGCGCGCGATCCTCTCCCGCGAAGCCGCCGAGGCCACCGGCCAGTGTTTCGTCGATGAGGACGTGCTGCGCGCCGCGGGGGTGACTGACTTCTCCCCACACCGGTACGGGAACGCCAGCGAGGAAGACCTGCAGACCGATCTCTTCCTGCCCCGTTCGCTGGATGCCTGACACAGCGCCACGCACCATCTACAACACCGAGCACCAACTCTTCCGGGCCACCGTCCAGGCCTTCATCAAGGTTCCGAATGTGGCTAAGAATTTCAGATTCGGCGGCAAGGACTATCCGTTCTACGAGGGCTATCTGGGGTGGGGGCCATGATGATCGGCGGGCCGTATCTCGATGGGATCAGGGCGCGTTGGGAAGCCGTCCGCGATATCGCGATCGAAATCGCGAGCGGGTCTGACGGCCATGCCAAGGTTCTGGCGAGTCATGGTGCCAGCCAGGTGGAACTGCGCGTCACGCGGGACGGGGATCCGGCTGGTGATGGTGACGTCCTGTTCGTCGGACACGCCTTCACGGACATCCCCGGCTCCTCGCGGTGCTTGAATCCGGCGGCCACCTGACGGCCGAGGATGCCGCCGGGATCGGCTCGCGCCTCGCTTCGGCGAGTCCGGGTCCTTGAACGGCCTTCATCGAGTCTGACCGGGGGATAGGCGGGTCCGACGTCATCCGCGTGAGCGAAAGCGACAGCGAGGCCGATATGTACTTGTGGATGGGCACGGACCTCGCGCCATCTGCGATCTGCCGCTTCGTAGCTGAGGCACGTCAGGACGTGCCCGCGCTCCTGGCGGCCACTCGGCCGCAGCAGATCGGAGAAGGCTGACAGGCCGTAAACCGGCCCGCGCCGCTTGCGCGTGATTCAGCATGAGGTCGACGCCGGGCGTGCGCTGGATCGGCACGTCACCGGGCGCCGGTGTGTCTTGCGTGGGCGTGGTCCGGATCGCCGCGCCGTCGTCGCTTCCGGTGCCGCGTCTTGCGCGGGCTGGCCATTAATGATCTTGCTATCCGCCTGTCCCCTGAACCGAAAGCCATCGTCACGGTCGGCGATCGGGTCGCTCGCCCTCCAGTCGGCGAGGAGCGCCGGGCCGGAGTCAGCTGGCGGTAGCTTTTCATAACTCCTACGGGCTGGTCGACCTGCCGGATGCCATGAAGCGTGCAGTGGTTGCGCACGCCGCAGGAGACCCGCCAGAGCCTCAGGTACTTATCGAGGCGCTACAGCATGCCGCCCAATGCGGGTCTCGGCGAGACGGCACGGCGCGACGGAATATCAAGTCGGCTCTAAGGAGACGAACCTGTCATGGGAGAGCGAGGGAATGATGGGCACAGGTGGAGCACCCACTGAACTCGGAGCCATGGCCGAGTCAGGGACTCGGAGCGAATCGGCAAGGAGACGCGACATCTTGCAGGAAGTACAGCAGTGAAGTACCGCAACCGGCATGGACGCGAGGGGATCGCGGTAGACGCCGTGGTACGGCGACCTGCATAGGAGCACAGCGGTGGACGTCCTGCCTGCTGATGGCATGCAAGAGGTCTGGGGTTCGAATCCCCATAGCTCCACAAGGAGGTATTCACACTTCACCAGGATCTATGTTCACATTTGGGTCTGGCATTCTCGGCCAGCCTGGATGATCTTGCTCTGTGGGCTGCCGTGGTGCTTGCCCGCAGTCTGGATGCCAGGTGCCGGGGGTTTCGGGCGGCGTG
>DATKQH010000144.1:0-26759 GCA_035532775.1 Streptosporangiaceae bacterium | reverse complement strand
GAGATGGTCTCTGCCCAGCACGATCGGCGCGCTGACCTCGCCCTTGGCCACCAGGTCGTTGAAGCGCAGGCCGGCCTTGTCCCGCTCGCCGTAGCCGAGCCAGCAGATCCTGGCGGGCAGGCCCTGGAAGTGGACCTTCTTTTCCGCCATCTCGATCCACCTGGCCAGCGGCTCGTTGTCGGGGAACAGGTCGAGGATGGCGCGGTCGGTCGCCGCGATGTCGGCCGGGTCCCCGGACAGGGCCGCCCACCGGAACGGGCCCTTGCCCTCGCAGAACAGCGGCCTGATGTAGGCGGGCACGAAACCGGGGAAGGCGAATGCCCGCTCGTAGCCCGCCAGCTCGGCCTCGCCGCGGATCGAGTTGCCGTAATCGAACACCTCGGCCCCGCCGTCCATGAAGCCGACCATCGCCTCGACGTGCGCGGCCATCGACTCGCGGGCACGGCGAGTGAACCCCGCCGGGTCCTCCGCCCGCAGAGCGGCCATGTCCTCGAATGCGACGCCGCTCGGCAGGTAGCTCAGCGGGTCGTGCGCCGACGTCTGGTCCGTGACGACGTTGATCGGCGCGCCCATCGCCAGCATCGCCGGCACCAGGTCGGCGGCGTTGCCGAGCAGGCCGATGGAGAGCGGCTCGCCGGCCTGGGCGGCGGTAGTCGCGCGCCGGAGCGCGTCGTCGGGATCGTCGGCCGCGACGTCCAGGTAGCCGTGCTCGATCCGGCGGCTGATGCTGGCCGGATCGCAGTCGATGCAGATCACCACGCCGCCGTTCATGGTGACGGCGAGCGGCTGCGCCCCGCCCATGCCGCCGAGGCCGGCGGTCAGCGTGATCGTCCCGGCCAGCGAGCCGCCGAACCTCTTCGCCGCGATCGCGGCGAACGTCTCGTACGTGCCCTGCAAGATGCCCTGGGTGCCGATGTAGATCCACGAGCCCGCGGTCATCTGGCCGAACATGGTCAGCCCGAGCGACTCAAGCCGCCGGAACTCTTCCCAGGTCGCCCACTGCGGCACCAGGTTGGAGTTGGCGATCAGGACCCGGGGTGCCCACTCGTGGGTGCGGAACACCCCGACCGGCTTGCCCGACTGGACGAGCAGGGTCTCGTCACCCTCGAGATCGCGCAGCGAGCCGACGATCGCATCGAACGCGTCCCAGCTGCGGGCGGCGCGGCCGGAACCGCCGTACACGATCAGCTGATCCGGATGCTCGGCGACCTCGGGATCGAGGTTGTTCATCAGCATCCGCATGGCCGCCTCCTGCGGCCAGCCCTTGCAGGACAGGTCGGTTCCGCGGGGTGCCCGCACCGGCCGTGGTCCGGCCGGCGCCTGGCCTGACGTTCGCGCAGCGGTCATCGGCGTTTCCTCACTGACTAAGGGTCACGGGGCCGCGGCGGAACGCCGAGGCTCCGAGTTCATCTTCCCTGCACCGAATCGCGGCGCACCAGCCGCATCCGCCGAACCTAGGTCACGCCGTAGAGCTGGTGCAAGATCGTGCGCAGCTTGCCGGGCGTCAGGGCGCCGACGTTCTCGCCCAGGATCGTCTTGCCCGACGGCGACAGGAAGAAGGTCACGGGCAAGCCAGGCACCCCGTACCGGCCGGCAGCCGACGCATCCGGGTCGAACGCGATCGGGTAAGGGACCTGGTAGCGGGCGATGAACGCCATAGCGGAGCCGCGCTGGTCCGCCGTGTCGATGCCCAGGAAGGCGACCTTCCTTCCCATCGCCCGGGCGACGCTGACCAGCGCGGGCGTCTCCGTCTTGCACGGGGCGCAGGTCGACGACCAGAAGTTCAGCACCAGCGGCCTGCTAGCGGACCTGGTCAGGTCGATGGTGCCTGACCCGCGCAGGCTCGGCAGCCGCAGGGCACGGGCCGGCCGGTCGAGCCGGACGAAACCCAGCCCGTCCTGGCGGCGCGGGGCAGCGGCGCGGGGTCCTGCCGCCCACGCAGCAGCGAGCAGCGTGATGGTCGACAGCACCGCGGCGGCGGCAATCAGGAGCACGACCCTGGTGATCCGCCGCCCGGGGGAATGCTGGCCGTTGGTAACGCTCGTCACGGTGTAACGGTAATCCCCCGCTGCCGGGCTGGCCGGCGGCGGCCAGGATCTGCTCGATCTCGGGGGCCGAAGGCTGGCGCGGCGCGTTGGCGAGCACCTCGTCGTCCAGGGCGTCAGCGGCGATCGCGGCAAGGTCTGCCTCGCCGATCCCGAAGTCGGCCGGGCTCACTGCCAGGCCGATCTGGGCCCGCAGGCTCGTGACCGCGTCGATCGCCCCGGCGGCGTTCCAGTCGCTGTCCTTGCCGGTGTCACCGACCCCGAGCGCGGACGCGATCGTGGCCAGCCGCTCCCGCCTGACCGGATGCTGAACCGCAGCACCTGCGGCAGCACCACGGCGAGCGTCCCCAGTCGTCTCTCAGGAGGGCCGGTCAGGAGGGCCGGTCAGGACGGCCGGTCAGGAGGGCCGGTCAGAGGGGCCGGTCAGGAGGGGCCGGTCAGGGCCAGACGGGCGACCGTGCTCAGGACTGGCGATCTCCGGCCCGTCGCGCCGCCCGAGGATCGTGTTCAGGTGAGCGGCATCGGCGCCCTTGCCGATGAAGCTCTCGCCTCTTGCCATCACCGGCAGTTCGCCCATCCGGCCGTTCTCCTCGATCAGCGCGACCCGTGCGACGACGCGCGCCTTGGTCCCCTGAGCAGAGGTTAGCGGGAGACCGCCACCACCCGCCATGCCTGACTTCGGACATCCGGGCAAGCACGTTGCAGTGCAATGGTGGCAAAACTAGGCTTACTTAATTCACATGGCGCGCACAGTGAGGAATGCTGCCACCGGGGAGGCGAGCGTGACGCGTTACCTGCTCAGGCGCATTGGCCTGGCCATCGCCACGCTCTGGATCCTCAGCGTCATCGTCTTCTTCGCGGGCCAGGTACTCCCCGGCGATCCTGGCCGGGCCGTGCTCGGGCCGTTCGCCTCCCGGATCGCCGTGCGCTCCTTTGACCACCAGATCGGCGTTGACCGCCCGCTGGTGACGCAGTACCTGAGCTGGGTCGGCGGCCTGCTCCACGGGAATATGGGAATTTCCTACTCGTTCCGTACCCCGGTCGAGCCGATCATCGTCACCGCACTCGGCAACTCGGCGAAGCTCGCCGCCCTGGCCCTGGTGATCATCATCCCGCTGGGAATCGCCGGCGGGGTACTCGCCGCCCTCTACACGGGGCGGGCCATCGACCGGACGATATCCCTCAGCGGCCTCGCGGCCTCGACCGTGCCCGAGTTCGTCTCGGGCATCGTCGTCATCATCGTCTTCGGGGTCGCGCTCAAGATCCTCCCGTACCCGACCGGCAGCCTGGCGGGCTTGTCTGTGCCCAGTCAGCTCGACCATCTGATCCTGCCTGTCATACCGCTGGTTCTCGTGCTGTTCGGGTACATCGCCCGGATGGCGCGGGCCGGCACCATCGAGGCGCTCGATTCGGACTACGCGAGAACGGCGGTGCTCAAGGGTCTGCCGAGGTCAGTCGTCATCCGCCGGCATATCCTGCGCAACTCGCTGCTGCCGACCATCACCGTGATCGCTACTCAGACCGGGTACCTGATCGGCGGCCTCGTCGTCGTCGAGCAGCTCTTCAACTACCAGGGCATCGGACGCCAGATACTCAGCGCGGCCAGCAGCAAGGACTTCCCGATGCTCGAAGCGGGCATCCTGACCATCGGAATCGTCTACATGGTGGCGACCCTGATCGCCGATGTGCTCTACACGGTGCTGAACCCGCGACTGCGGGTCGGGGTCTCCGGATGACCGCGACGCCGGACGTTGCCGCGTCACCAGGCCAGGTACCGGTCGCGCACGGGCTGGCCGCCCCGCCGGCCCCGTGGCGGCTCCTCCTGCGCAAGCCGACCTTCCTGATCGGCACCGCCGTACTGGTCTTCTGGGTGGTCTGCGCGATCTTCGGCAGGTCCATCGCGCCGCACGACCCGCTGGCCCAGAGCCTGCTCGCCAGGAACAGCCCACCGTCAGGCGCGCACCCCTTCGGCGTCGACTCGATCGGGCGGGACGTGCTGTCGCGGGTCATCGTCGGCGCGAGGGACATCCTGCTGATCTCCCCGCTGGCCACGCTGCTCGGCACCGTGCTGGGAACCGTGCTCGGGCTGGTGATGGGCTACTTCGGCGGCATCGTCGACACGCTCATCGGCCGGGTCGTCGAGGCCGTCCTGGCGCTTCCCGTGGTCATCGTCGCGTTCTTGTTCATCGTGGCCGTCGGGCCATCGCCGCTGACCCTCATCGTCGTCATCGGGTTCATCTTCACCCCGCTGATCGCCCGCACCGTCCGGACCGCCGTGCTCGTGGAAGGCCAGCAGGACTACCTGGCCTCGGCCCGGCTGCTCGGCGAGCGGCCCGGCTACATCATGTTCGCCGAGATCCTGCCGAACGTGCTGCCGGTCATCGTGGTCGAGTTCACCGTGCGCCTCGGCTACGCGATCTTCGCGGTAGCGACCCTGTCCTTCCTCGGCTTCGGCGTCCAGCAGCCCACCCCGGACTGGGGCGGTGACATCGCGGCGAACTACGGCCTGCTCGGCGCGGGCTACTGGTGGGAGACGCTGTTCGCGGCGCTGGCGATCGCGTCCCTGGTGATGGCGCTCAACCTGGTAACCGACGCGATCGAGCAGGTGATCTCCTCATGACCAGCCAGGAGACCGCGGCCGGCGAGCAGGAGATTCCGGCGGGATCTGAGCCCACGCTGCGGGTCGCGAACCTCGACGTGACCTACCGGGTTCGCGGCCAGAACCGGCCAGCCATCAGGAACGTGTCGTTCCAGATCGGCGGTCGCGAGTCATACGGCCTGGTCGGCGAGTCAGGGTCGGGCAAGTCGACGGTCGCGCTCGCGCTCACCAGGTACCTGCCGCGCAACGGCCTGGTCACCGGCGGGTCGGTCAGCATCGCGGGCAAGGACCCGCTGTCCATGTCCGGCTCGGCCCTGCGTGACCTGCGGGCCAGGACCGTGTCGATGGTCTACCAGGAACCCGGCCGCGCGCTGAACCCGTCGATCAGGGCCGGCCGGCAGATCGCCGAGGTCTTCGAGATCGCCGGGCTCGACCGCAAGACCGCGGCCGACCGCGCCGAGGACATGCTGCGCAAGGTGCAGATCCCCGACCCTGGCCAGGTCATGGACCGGTACCCGCACCAGCTGTCCGGCGGGATGGCGCAGCGGGCGATCATCGCCATGGCCCTCGCCGCCGAGCCCGCGCTGCTGATCCTCGACGAGCCGACGACCGCCCTGGACGCCACGGTGGAGGCCGAGGTACTTGACCTGGTCGCCGGCCTGCGCGCCGACATGGCCACCTCGGTGCTGTTCATCAGCCACAACCTGGCCGTCATCGCCCAGATGTGCGACCGGGTCGGCGTGCTGTACGCGGGCGAGCTGGTGGAGGAGGGCCCGGCCAGTGTGGTCTTCGACCAGCCGAGCCACCCGTACACCGTCGGGCTGCTGCGCTGCATACCGCGCCGCGGCCAGCGCAAGGACCACGGCAGGCTCGACGCCATCCCCGGCTTCCAGCCGGCCCCCGGCCAGGACATCACCGGCTGCATCTACGCCGAGCGCTGCGCGCTCGTCATCGACGAGTGCCGGACCGCGCCGCCGCCGGCGTTCGGGATCGGTCCCGATCACGCGGCCAGGTGCTACCGCCACGAGGAGGCGGCAGCGCTGCCGAGAAGCACGCCCGCCGACGCCTCGCTGCCGTCGCCGCCGGACGCGGACGACCCGATCGTCACCCTCCGCGGGCTGTCGACGACGTACAAGAACGCCGGCACCGAACTGAAGGCACTGACCGGCATCGACCTGACGATCATGCGCGGCGAGACGCTCGGCCTGGTGGGCGAGTCAGGCAGCGGCAAGACGACCCTCGCGCGGGCGCTGCTCGGCCTGGTCCAGCCCGACCCCGGCTCGGTGCTCGAGTTCGACGGCTCACCGCTCCCCGCCGACCTGCGCCGCCGGCGGCGGGATCTGCTCCGCGCCGTGCAGATCGTGTTCCAGAATCCCGACTCGGCGCTGAACCGCCGCCATACGGTCCGCCGCCTGATCAGCCGGCCGCTCGTCAGGCTCGCCGGGCTGTCCGGCAGCCGCCTGGCCGAGCGCCTCGCCGACCTGGTCAGGTCGGTCCGGCTGGAACAGCGGCATCTGAGCCTGCGGCCCGGCCAGCTCTCCGGCGGCCTGAAGCAGCGGGTGGCGATCGCCAGGGCATTCGGCGGCGGCCCCCGCCTGGTGGTCTGCGACGAGCCGACGTCCGCGCTGGACGTCTCCGTGCAGGCGGCGATCCTCAACCTGCTCGCCGATCTGCAGGCCAAGGAGCAGGTGACCTACCTGTTCATCTCCCACGACCTCGGCGTCGTCCGCTACCTGTCCGACCGGATCGCCGTGCTGTACCTCGGCCGGCTGATGGAAGTCGGCCCGGCGGAAACCGTCTTCTCCGGGCCCCATCACCCCTACACCGAAGCGCTGCTGTCCGCGGTCCCCAGCCTGGACGGCCAGCGCCGGGAGCGGATCAGGCTGCAAGGCGAGATCCCGTCGGCGGCCACCCCGCCATCGGGCTGCGTCTTCCACACCCGCTGCCCGCGCAAGCTGAGCACCGGTGTCTGCCAGACGACCGAGCCGCCGCTGGCCGCGGTGGAACCTGGTCACCAGATGAGGTGCCACATCCCGATAGGCGAGCTGCGGCGGCTACAGGAAATCGCCACGCTGAATCCTCAGTAAGATTGCGCCGACTTAAGAACTCCGATTAGGTAAGAAAACTATTGTCCGGCTGACGATCAGCTGACGAACACACGGAGGCTACCCGTGAACGTTGATCATTCTCGGCTCGATCAGCTGCGTGCGGGCGAGGGAGAGATCGCCAACCACGTCATCGATGAGCTCGTCGCTGGCCGGCTCAGCCGTCGCGACCTGCTCAGGCGCGGGGCGCTCGTCGGAATTTCCATGCCAGTGCTCAGCGCCATTGTCGCGGCCTGCTCCAGTTCGCCCGCGCCGTCAGGCGGCGGGAGCGGCGGCGGGAAGGGCGGAGCGAACGCCACGATCAGGGCGGGCATCGTCACCCCGACGGGGGCCATCAACCCGGTGACCGTCGCCGACCAGGGCGGGCTCGACATGCTGGGCCAGACCGGCGAGTACCTGGTCCTGTCCACTCAGACGCTGACGCCTCAGGGAGTGCTTGCCGAGAGCTGGTCGCCGAACTCCAAGGCCGACGTCTGGACGTTCAAGATCCGCCAGAACGTCACGTTCCACAACGGCCAGCCACTGACCGCCGACGACGTGGTCTACACCTTCAAGCTGCTGACCAACCCCAAGGCGCCCAACCCCACGCTGGCCGGAGTCCTTGTTCCGTCGGGCGTGCAGAAGGTGGACGATCACACCGTCGCCTTCCACCTCGAGGCACCGAACGGTAACTTCCCGTACCTGGTGTCCTCGGACAACTACAACACGATCATCATTCCGAACAACTACGACCCGGCCACGTGGCAGAGCAGCTTCATCGGCACCGGTCCGTTCAAGCTGAAGAGCTATACGCAGAAGCAGGGCGCGTCGTTCGTCAGGAACGAGAAGTACTGGGGCACCAAGGCACTGCCCGCGGCCACCGAGTTCACGTTCTATGACACGGAAACCCCGCTCACCCTCGCGCTGACCGGCGGCACGATCGACGTGGTCGGCCAGTTCTCCGTGGCCGGAAGCCCGCAGCTACTGAACGGCCAGTACAACGTCAGCAAGCTGAAGTCGAGCGCGCACCGCGAGCTGTCGATGCGCAACGACCAGGCGCCGTTCACCGACCCGCGGGTGCGGCGCGCCATCGCGCTCACGCTGGACCGCCCCGCGATCGTCAAGTCGCTGTTCAACGGCTACGCCGACCTCGGCAACGACAGCCCGTTCGCGCCGGTCTTCCCGTCGACGGACACGAGCATCGCCCAGCGGGCAAAGAACATCGCCCAGGCCAAGACGCTGCTGTCGGCGGCTGGTCACGGATCGGGCTTCTCGACCCAGCTGCTCGCCAACCAGCAGCAGGAGATCCCGCAGTACGCCCAGATCATCCAGCAGTCGGCGAAGGCGATCGGCGTCAACATCAACGTCAAGGTGGAGCCTTCGTCGGTCTACTACGGCAAGGCCACCTTCGGGAACTCCGACTGGCTGGACGGGACGATGAGCCTGGTCGACTACGGCCACCGCAGCGTGCCGAACGCGTTCCTCACCAACCCGCTGGAGACCATCAACGCCAAGACGGGCACCGGGTCGTGGAACGCGGCCAGGTTCAGCAGCTCCCAGTACGACAAGCTGGTCGCGCAGTATGTCGGCACCGCCGACCTGCAGACCCAGAGCAAGATCGCCGGTCAGATCGAGGCCCTGCTGCTCGACCAGACCCCGATCGTCTACGGCTACTTCTACAACTACCTGTCGGCCTGGGCCAAGAACGTCGGCGGCGTCTACCCGACGGCCATCGGCCACCTGTTCCTGTACAACACGACCAAGTCCTAGCGTCAGCCCAGGGCCCTGGCTGACCGTCCCGTCCGCGGGCGGCCGGCCGGGGCCTGGGCCGTCTCCGGGGCCGCTAAGCCCGCTCGTCGACCGCGTCTCGGCCCTCCGACCGACCTCCCCGGCTCCCTTCAACCCGGCTTGTCATGACTTTGCGTCATGATCACCCTTGATTTGGACGCTTTGCGGCCACCGAACTCGTGACATGTCCATTTCGGGTTCGGCCGGGCCTGGCAACCGAGGCGACACCGGATGTGTTGCGTCCGAATATGCTGGTACTTTCCCGTGACCGAGCCGGCACACGCGCGCATGGGGCAGGGCGGAAGGCGCGGCGGCAGCTGACAGACAGGTGACGATGACATCCGCTGAGGACCAGCAGGACCCTACAGCGCCGGACGTTCAGGCTGCGGAGGTCTCGCAACCGTCGGGCCGGCCGGCAGCTCCGGCGCCGGGTCAGCCGCATGGGCCGGGCCGGCCGGCAGCTCCGGCGCCGGTCCACCCGCAGATGCCGGGTCAGGCGCCGGGCCAGCGGCGGAGAAGCACGGACGGCCAGCCGCGCAAGGGCGAGGCGCACGGGCACCACCACCGCGATGTGTCCGGCGGCTGGCTGAGGCCCGCGGTCTTCGGCGCGATGGACGGCCTGGTCACCAACGTGTCCCTGATCGCCGGAGTCGGCGGCGCCGGAGTGAGCCGCCAAGCGATCATCCTGACCGGCCTGGCCGGCCTGGCCGCTGGTGCCTTCTCGATGGCAACGGGCGAGTTCGTGTCGGTGTCCTCGCAGAACGAGCTCGTCGCGGCCGAGGTCTCCAAGGAGAAGTACGAGCTGGAGAACAATCCCGACGCTGAGGCACGCGAGCTGGCAGCCGTGTTCCGGCATCGGGGCGTGGACCCTGAGCTTGCCGACCAGGTCGCCAGGCAGGTGGGGCGCCGCCCGGAAGAGGCCCTGCGCATGCACGTGCAGGAGGAGCTCGGGGTCGACCACCACGAGCTGCCGTCGCCTTACGTCGCGGCGGGTGCGTCGCTCATCACGTTCGCGGTCGGCGCGCTGATCCCGCTGCTGCCCTTCCTGTTCGGCTTCGACTCGCTGCTGGCCGCGCTGCTGGTGGCCGGCGTGGCCGCCTTCATCGGCGGCGGCACGGTGGCCCGGATCACCGACCGCTCGTTCCTGTTCGGGGCGGCACGCCAGTTGCTGCTCGCCGGAATCGCCGCCGGGCTTACCTACGCGATCGGCCGCGGCGTCCACGTTGTGGTCGGCTAGGGAGTTCCGGCCAGCCAGCCACCGCGGCGGGACTACCAGGCGTCGCCGAACGAGTCCTCGGCATGGCCGCCGGACGAGAGCAGCTCCAGGTCGGCCTCGACCATCATGCCGACCAGCTCCTCGAAGGTCATCTTCGGCTCCCAGCCGAGCCGTTCCCGCGCCACCGACGGGTCGGCGCAGAGCTTGTCCACCTCGGCGGGCCTGATGAAGGCAGCGTCGGTGACCACGTGATCACGCCAGTCCAGCCCGGCGACCTTGAACGCCTGCTCGAGCAGATCCTCCACCGAATGCGTGACGCCGGTCCCGATCACGTAGTCGACCGGCTCGTCCTGGCCGAGCATCAGGTGCATGGCCCGGACATAGTCACCGGCGAAACCCCAGTCCCTGCGGGCCGACAGGTTCCCGAGCCTTATTTGGCGCTCATATCCGAGTTTGACCTTGGCGACGCCCAGCGAAATCTTGCGGGTCACGAACTCGGCACCGCGCCGCGGCGATTCGTGGTTGAACAGGATGCCGGAGACGGCGAACATCCCGTACGACTCCCGGTAGTTCTGGGTCAGGAAGTGGCCGTAGGCCTTGGCCACGCCGTACGGGCTGCGCGGGTGGAACGGGGTCTGCTCGGTCTGCGGTGATTCCCTGACCATGCCGAACATCTCAGACGACGAGGCCTGGTAGAACCTGATCTGGCCGCGGCCCGGGCTGCGGGACGCGCTGATGCCGCTGCAGACCCTGATCGCCTCCAGAACCCGGAGTACGCCGAGGCCCGTCACCTCGCCGGTCAGCTCGGCCTGCTGCCAGGACATCGGCACGTAGGAGATGGCCGCGAGGTTGTACACCTCGTCGGGCTGCACCCGTTCCACCGCGGAGATCAGGCTGCCCTGGTCGAGCAGGTCACCCCGGATCAGCCTGACCTCGCCGAGCAGCTGCCTGAGCTGGCGTACCCGGGGATTCTGCTGGCCCCGGACCAGTCCCCAGACCTCGTGCCCCTGCGCGGTCAGGTACTCGGCCAGATACGACCCGTCCTGGCCCGTGATGCCGGTGATCAGCGCTCGTCGTGACAGGATTGCCTCCCAGGTTCGGTGGCCGGCCGAGCCCGCCGGGGATACGGCCTACGTCGCGGCAGCATATCGGCACCCGGCGCCTGCGGTGACATCCCCGACCGACCGCCTTGTACCGGCTGCACCGACCTTGACCCCCTCGACCGGTCTGGGGCGTAAAGACGCCCACGTGGCCGGTGATAATGTCGCAGCCAGCAGGGTCAGCGGATCGGCCTCGGCCGGCACGCCGCGGCCGGCGTGCGACTAGGAGGCAGACCTGCGTGACCACAGCGACCGAGGTACCTACTGACGACCGGCCGCTCCGGGTCGCGCTGCTCTCCTACCGGAGCAAGCCGCACTGCGGCGGTCAGGGCATCTACCTGCGGCACGTCTCCCGCGAGCTGGCGGTACTCGGGCACCATGTCGAGGTCTACTCGGGCCAGCCCTATCCGGAGCTCGAGCCCGGACCGCAGCTTCTGACGCTGCCGAGCCTGGATCTGTACCGCGACGAGGACCCGTTCCGCACGCCGAGGCCCAGCGAGATCAGGGGCTGGGTCGACCTGCTCGAAGTCGGAATGATGTGGACCGCCGCCTTCCCCGAGCCGCTCACCTTCAGCATCAGGGCCCTGCGGACGCTGCGCGCCCGGCGGGCCGATTTCGACATCGTGCACGACAACCAGGTGCTGGCCTACGGCATGCTCGGGATTCCCCGCCTCGGCCTGCCGCTGGTCACCAGCATCCACCATCCGATCAGCGTGGATCGCCGGATCGAGCTCGCGCAGGCCAGGGGGATCTCGAGAGTAACCAAGCGGCGCTGGTACTCGTTCGTCCGGATGCAGGCCCGCGTCGCCCGGCGGGTCGGGCCGATCATGACCGGCTCCGAGTCGTCCCGCGACGACATCCTCCGCGACTTCAAGGTGGCGCCGGAGAACATCAGGGTGATCCCGCTGGGCGTGGACACCCGGCTGTTCTATCCCAGGGCGGCACCGCGCGTGCCGGGCAGCATCATCGCCGTCGCCAGCGCTGACTCGCCGGTGAAGGGGATACCGACGCTGCTCCGGGCGTTCGCTAAGCTGGCGACGGAGCGCGACGTCGCGCTCACCGTCGTCGGCAAGCCCGCACCGGGCGGGCCGACGGAGAAGCTGATCGGCGAGCTGTCGCTCGGCGAACGGGTGCGGTTCGTGACCGGGATCAGCGACAACGACCTGGCCGAGCTGGTGGCGAGCACGGAGATAGCGGTCGTCCCCTCGCTGTACGAGGGATTCTCGCTGCCGGCCGTCGAGCACATGGCGTCAGGAACGCCGCTGGTGGCGAGCCGGACCGGCGCGCTGCCCGAGGTGACCGGGGACGCCGCGGTCCTGGTCAGTCCCGGCGACCCGGAGGAGCTCGCCGCCGCGCTGCGACGGCTGCAGGATTCGCCGGCCGAGCGCGAGCGGCTGTCGGCGGCCGCGCTCAAGCGCGTGCAGCAGCGGTTCGCCTGGCAGGCCGTGGCCAAGGCGACCGTGGCCGAGTACCGGCGGGCCATGGCAGCAGGTCCGCATGCCGGGGCGGGTCCGCACGCCGGGGCGGCCGATGCTGACCGTTGACTTCGGCCGCCTGCCGGTCTCTGCTGGCGAACGGCTGCTCGATCTGGGCTGCGGCGGCGGGCGGCACGCCTTCGAGGCAGCCCGCCGTGGCGCGCGGGTCGTGGCCATGGATACCGATCGCGCCGAGCTTGACCGGGTCACCGCCACCTTCGCCGCCATGGCCGAGGCCGGCGAGATTCCCGACGGCGCCGCCGGACGGGTAGTCGCCGGCGACGCCACCTGCATACCATTCCCCGACCGCGCCTTCGATAAGGTGATCGCCGCGGAAGTGCTTGAGCATCTCCCCGCCGACCAGACCGCGATGAACGAGATCGCGCGGGTACTGCGCCCCGGCGGGATGGCTGCGGTGACCGTCCCGGCGTGGCTGCCGGAGCGGATCTGCTGGCGGCTGTCGGACGAATACCACAACAACGAGGGCGGCCACATCAGGATCTTCACTCGCCGTGAGCTTGTCACCAAGCTGACCCGGTCGGGGCTGACCGTCGCCGGGCACCACCGTGCCCACGCGCTGCACTCGCCGTACTGGTGGGTGAAATGCGCGGTCGGCGTACACAACGACGAGCACCCGCTGGCCAGCGCCTTCCACAAGGTTCTCGTCTGGGACATCATGCGCAAACCAGCCGTCACCCGGCTCGCCGATCAGGCGCTGAACCCGCTGATCGGCAAGAGCCTCGTCGTCTACGCCGACAAGCATGCGACAGCCTGACAGCTCCCAGCGGTTCCGCGCGGCCGCCTGGGTTCCCGAGGTCGCCGGCATCCTGACCGCGGATCAGGTTGTCAGCACCGGTCACGCCATCGCGGCCGTGCAGCAGCGCGGCGGTGCCATCGGCTGGCCCGACGGCCATGTCGATGCCTGGAACCACGTCGAGTGCGCGATGGCGCTGAGCGTCTGCGGGCTGCGGGACGCCTCCCGCCGGGCGTATGACTGGCTGCGGGTGAGCCAGCGCCCCGACGGCTCCTGGCATAAGCAGATGCCGGAGGACGAAGCCGATCTGACGACCGAGAGCAACCACGCCGCCTACTGTGCCGTCGGGGTCTGGCACGAGCTGCTGGTCAGCCGGGACGAGGGGTTCGCGCAGCGGATGTGGCCGACAGTCAAGGCCGCCATCGACTTCGTGCTCGGACTGCAGACCCCGCGCGGGGAGATCATCTGGCGGCGGGCCGCTGACGGCAGCCCCGACAGCTACGCCCTGCTGGCGGGGAGCGCGAGCATGTACTCCAGCCTGCGCTGCGCGATCGACCTCGCCGAGTACCTGGCCGAGCCGCAGCCCGACTGGGAACTCGCGGTCGATCTGCTCGGGCACGCCGTTGCCCGGCATCCGGAGGCCTTCGCCGACAAGAGCAGGTTCTCGATGGACTGGTACTACCCGGTACTCGGCGGCCCCGTGCGCGGCGACGATGCCAGGAACCACCTGGACCGGAGCTGGAACACCTACGTCGTGCCCGGTCTCGGCGTGCGCTGCGTGAACGACGAGCCGTGGGTGACCGCGGCCGAGACCGCCGAGCTCGCGATCGCGCTCGAGGCGATCGGTGACGGGAAGGGCGCGCTCGACCTGCTCGACCAGATCCAGCTGCTGCGCGACCCTAGCGGCGCCTACTGGACCGGCTGGCAGTACGTCACCAAGCGGCACTACCCGGACGAGCAGAGCAGTTACACCGCGGCCGCGATCGTGCTCGCCGCCGACGCGCTCTGCGGCGCAACGGCCGGCTCGTCGATCCTCCGCGATGCCGGGGCCGACCCCGCGGCCGTCGGCCGGGCTGGCGACGCCGCCTGCGGCTGCGAGCCGCGCGACCCGGCCGCAGACGGCATCCCCGACCTCGTCTAACGCTGGCCCGCTCCGCGCTCCCGGCTCCGCGCCCCCGGCTCCGCGCCGCGGTTCTCGAGGACCGCCGCAGACCCTGTCCACGAGATGCGGCTGGGCGGCGGCGTGCACCCGGACTACCGGGGGCCGCGGCATCGGCACGGAACTGCTGAACTGGGCCGAGCGAACGGCTGAGCCACTGCACAAGGAACGCTTTCCCGGCCGGAATCGACATCGTCGGCTTCACCGCGGAGCGATCCGCGGACGCCCGGCTGGTTCACAACGAGGCATTCCGCGGCCACTGGGGTTCGACCGACTTCACCGACGAAAGCTGGCAGCATTTCATCGGATACCAGGCATTCCGGCCTGCGTACAGCTTCCTCGCCTACGAAGGAGCGGTACCGCTCAGGCTGGTTCTCGGGCACGTGTACGACAGCCATACCGAGGCTACCGGCCAGCGCGAGCTGCACATTCCCACGGTCGGCACCCGCCGGGCTGGACGCAGGCGCGGCATCACGTCGGCCTGCCGACCGCGTCGCTACGAGCGGCTCAGTCGGACGGCATAGTGAGCGCGAGTCCCTCTGACCCGCAGTTCGCGTGGCGGCCGATCGATCCGAGCCAGGCGGCGGCGTGGGCCGCCCTGGTGGCCGCGACCGAAGCCGAAGATCACCAGGACGAGCACGTCGCCGAGCAGGACCTCATCGAGTACTTCACCGATCCGGACCTGGATTTCGCCAGCGGGTCGGTCGCGGTCTACGACAGCGACGAGATGATCGGGTACGCCCTCGTCATCGCCAGGACCGAGGCGGAACCCGTTCACCAGAGGCGCCTCAACGGCGGTGTACATCCGCGGTTCCGGCGGCGCGGACTCGGGGCGCAGCTGCTGGACTGGGCCGAGCGGGCAGCCGAGTCCATGCACAAGGAGCGATTCCCTGGCCAGCCGCTCTCGCTGGGCGGCCAGGGCCTGGCCAGGATCGAGGGAGCCGTCGCGCTCTTCTCGGCACACGGATACAAAGAGTCGCGCTGGTTCCTGCGGATGAGCAGCGACCTGACCGCCGATCTGCCGGCGATCCAGAACCCCGCCAGCGTCGAGATCGTCGGCTTCGCGCCCGAGCTGTCGCAGGACGCTCGCCTCGTGCACGACGAGGCCTTTCGCGACCACTGGGACTCGACGGAAACGACCCCCGAGGGCTGGGCTCATTTTCATCGAGAGCCAAGCGTTCCGGCCCGCCTACAGCTTTCTCGGCTACGACGGTGATGAGCCGCTCGGCCTGGTGCTCGGCCACGAATACGACTCGTACACCCAGGCCACCGGCAGGCTCGACCTCTACATCCCCACGGTCAGTACCCGCCGCGCGGGGCGCAGGCGCGGCATCGCCACGGCGCTGCTCGCCCGGACCATGAACGCCGCCGCGGCCGACGGTTTCGTCAGCGCGACGCTCGATGTGGACGCCGACTCGCCCACCGGTGCCGTCGGGCTGTACGAGCGGGCCGGCTTCGCCGTCCAGGACACCCGGATCACTCAGATCAAGCCGCTGATCGGCTGAGCGCCAGCGGGCCGATCAGCTGACGAGCTGCTAGCCGATACCGTCGCCGATCCGCTCGAGTACCCGCAGCGAGCCGTTCACCCTGACTTCCTTGAACGCGCCCGATGCCAGCGCCCGCTGGTACACCCTGAACGGAGGCTGACCGCCGTCGGCAGGGTCGGGGAAGACGTCGTGGATCGTCAGGGCGCCGCCGCGGCTGATCCGCGGCGCCCAGCCCTCGTAGTCGGCGGTGGCCGCCGCGTCCGTGTGACCGCCGTCGACGAACAGCATGCCGATCGGCTCATGCCAGAGCCTCGCCACCGTGGCCGACCGGCCGACGATCGCGATCACGTGCTGCTCGAGACCGGTCGCGGCGAGCGTCGACCGGAACGATGGCAGGGTGTCGAGCAGCCCGACAGCCGGGTCGACCAGGTCAGGTTCGTGATACTCCCAGCCCGGCTGGTTCTCCTCCGAGCCGCGATGGTGGTCGACGGTTAGCACGACCTGCCCGGTCTGGGCCGCGGCGGCCGCCAGGTAGATCGTGGACTTGCCGCAGTAGGTGCCGATCTCGACGATCGGCCCGATCGGGGCGTAAGCGGCAGCGGCCTCGAACAGCGCCTCGCCTTCCGGCGGCGGCATGAAGCCCCTGGCCGCCTCGGCGAAGCGCCTGTGCTCATCGGGCAGGACGTAGCTCATGAGCACAGTCTGCCGAATCCGCGGACAGGCCGGGGAACGGACAGCCGCGAGCACTGGACACTAAGGTGGGTATTGACGGTAAGAGCCCTGATGACGGAGGCGTGCGGTGAGAGTAGAAGTCGATCGCGACGCCTGCGAGGCCAACGCGGTCTGCGCTGGGCTGGTGCCCGAGGTCTTCGAGGTGGACGACGAGGACATCCTGCACATCACGGCGGGCGACGTGCCGCCCGCGCTGGCCGACGCGGTCCGGCACGCGGTGCGCTCATGCCCGAAGGCAGCGCTGAGCCTCAGCGAGTGACTCTGACCGAGTGAGCGAGTCAGCCTGACCGAGTGCGCCCGCCGCTCACGGGCTAGCCGAGGACCCCGAACCCCACGGCCGCACCTACTCCGGCCATGATGACGCCGCCGATCAGTTCACCGCGCTCCCCGGCCCGGCGGCCGATCCGCGCGCCGAACTCCAGTCCGGCGAGCGAAATCGCCACGCTGACGATTCCGAAGATGACCACTCCGGCGAGGACGCTGACCTTGTAGGAGCCGAGCGCGAAGCCGGCTGCCAGGTTGTCCAGGCTCAGCGCGAGCGCGCTGACACCGAGCTTCACCAGATCCTTCATGCCTCCCATGACCCGGTCGGTATCAGCCGACGGCTTCCCGCGCACGCTCCTGACGATGGTGTAGCCGCCGACCCCGATCAGGAGGGCAGCGGCGAGCCATTTGGTCTCCCGTCCGATCGAGCTAGCCAGGCCGTGCCCGATCAGCAGCCCGATGACCGGCATGCCCGCCTCGAAGACCCCGAAGGTGATCCCGACGCGCAGCCGGGTGCGGCGGTCTACCCCGCCGATCCCCATTCCGATCGCCGCGGGCAGGTTCGACAACCCGACCGAAAGGGCGACCAGAGTCAGCGCGAGCATGTCACGACGTTAGCGAACGTCACCGCGTATCCGATTGGTCCGCGGCCGCAGTTCCCAGCTGATGCGATAGCGGCGTGCCGCGGCCAGCGAGCCGCTAAGGTTGCCGCGGTTCAGTTGACGCCGCGCGAGCGGTGATCTAGTTGACGCCGCGCGAGCGGCGGTCCGGTGACGCCGCGCGGGCGCGGCCGGCGGGGTGGCTCACGGAGAGGCCGACGGGGTGGCTCACGGAGAGAAGGTACGGATGCGCCAGCGCAGCGGGATCGTTCGGTGGGTGGCAGGCAGTGCCACGGCGGCGGCGTTGCTGGCGGCCGCGGGCGCCTGGGGAGCGCAGCCCGGGCATGGCGCGGGTCGGCCTGGGCGGCTCGCGACCATATCGGTGTTCCCGATGCTGCGGGTCCCGACGATGCGCATGACCGCGGCACCGTCCGGTGGCTACACCCCGGCCCAGATCCGGGCCGCCTACTCGGTCAATCCGCTGCTGCGCTCGGGTATCGACGGCAAGGGCCAGTCGATCGTGATCGTGGACAGCTTCGGTTCGCCGACGATCGGGCATGATCTCGGGGTCTTCGACCGCCAGTTCAAGCTGGCCGCACCGCCGTCGCTGCTGATCATCCATCCGGCCGGCCCGATACCGAAGTTCACGCCGACTGGCACGAGGCTGAGCTGGGCTGAGGAGACAACCCTTGACGTGGAGTGGGCGCACGTCCTGGCCCCGAGGGCACGGATCGTGCTGGCCGAGACGCCGGTGTCGGAGAACGAGGGCCGAAGCGGCTTCCCGCAGATCGTCGAGTCGGAGAAGTATGTCATGGCGCATCACCTCGGCGGTGTGATCAGCCAGAGCTTCGGCGCCACCGAGGAGACCTTCCCCAAGGGCACCCTGCGGCCGCTGCGGGGCGCCTACCTGGAGGCGGCGCAGCCCTCGCACAACGTCACCGTCCTGAGCGCCTCGGGCGACGCCGGCGCCACCGACTTCCACAATGACCTGACGACCTTCTACACCCGCCGCGTCACGTCCTGGCCAGCTAGCGATCCGCTGGTCACCGCCGTGGGGGGTACCGACCTGCGGCTCGACAGCCAGGGCAACAGGACCGCCCCCGACCAGGTGTGGAACGACCCGGTCGGCACGCCGTCGGCGAGCGGCGGCGGCAAGTCGATCATGTTCAGCCGGCCCGCGTATCAGAACACCGACGCTGGCCTCCTCGGACCGCACCGGGGCGTCCCCGACATCTCGATGAGCGCGTCATGCGCCCATCCGGTCGACATCTTCCAGAGCTTCAGCGGGCACGGCTGGCAGATCATCTGCGGCACCAGCGAGGCGACCCCGCTCTTCGCCGGCGTTATCGCCCTGGCCGATCAGGCCGCGGGCCACTGGCTCGGGCCGATCAACACCGACCTGTACGAGATGGCGGCCGCCAGTAAGTCCGGGATTGCCGACATCACCAGGGGCAACAACACGGTCAGCTTCCATCAGAATGGCAAGACCTACACCGTGCATGGCTGGGACGCGGTCGCCGGGTATGACCTCGCCTCAGGCCTCGGCACCGTCAACGCCGACGTGTTCGTGCGCAGGCTCGCCGCCCTGGCCGGGAAATAGGCCACCGCCGCTTACTCCGATTGCCGACCCGGCCGCGGCTAGCCGCTGCGGACGTTAGCCCCGGTGGTAGCTAGCCCCGGTGGTAGCTAGCCGCTGTGGTACCTGGTCGGAATGCTGCCCACCTCGTGGGTCAGCCTGACCCGGTCGGCCCGGTACACGTATCTCGTCATCCGGATCGGGCGGTCCTTCGTGTAGGCGGTCCGGTTCACCACGACCACCGGCGTCCCCGTCGACAGGCCGAAGAACGCGAATTCCCGGCTGCTCGGCATCCGCGCGCCGATCTCGTCGACGAACCCGACCTGGGTGTACCCGAGATCCGACAGCAGCTGGATGCTGCCGTTCACGATCTCGCCGGCCTGCTCGAGAGGCGTTCCGGCGGCGATATCGAGCGGGAAGTAGGACGCCATCATCATCCAGGGGACGTCGCCGATCGTGCCGCTCCGGCGTCGCACGACGACCAGGTCTCCCGGCGCGATCTCTAGTTTCTCGGCCACGCTGACCGAGGCCGGCGATTTCTCGACGACCTGCCTGGACGTCTCGGCCTCGGCCTTCGCGTTGCTGACCTCGGGCAGGACGGTCGACTTGCTCTGCACCGCGGGCTGCGACATGACCCTGGACAGCAGCGCCGTGAACGGCCTCGCTGGCTCGGTCACGAAGGTCCCTAGCCCCTGCCTGGTCACGACAAGGCCCTGATTGGTCAGCAGGGCAAGGGCCAGCCGAACGGTATTGCGAGAGGCGTCGAACTGCCGGACCAGGTCGGGCTCGCTCGGAAGCCGTTCTCCCGGTTGCAGTGCTCCGCTGTCGATCTGATCGCGCAATCGATCAGCAATCTGCTGGTACTTGGCCGGGGCCATCCTCGACCTCCCTCGCCGTCCCGCGATTGTCACCAACTGGACAGGTACTTCATACCCCTGCACATCGTTTGAAACAGTCAGCTGTTTGGTATCAGTTAGATGAGTCGGAACATTGGTTCGATGCTAAACGGAGAGCGGCAGTGAGTAAAGCTCCGACACCCGCCGGGCCGGATAAGTATCGGCCCCCCGATGGGTCAGCAGATCCGCAACGAGGAATGGAGGACACATGGACCAGATCTGGATAGTTCTCGGCGTGGCGGCCGCGGTCGTCGTGGCCGGAGGCCCGCTCGCGGCCGTAGTCCTGGTCAGCATCGCCAGCCGCCGCGAAGAGTCGGCGCACAGCCTGTCCGGCCAGGCGCCAGGCGTGACCACCCAGGCGGCCCGCCGGCTGCTTGGCTTCCGGGCCGAGCGGATCGCTCCGCTCCCCGAATGGGCAGCGAGCTACTCCGGCCGGCCAGCACCCAGCCCGGCCAGCCAGGCGGATAGCGAAGTACGCTTCGCTCATGCGCGTCGCCCTCTGTCAGATGCCGGCCAGTTCCCAGCCCGCCGTCAATCTCAGCCGAGTCCAGTCCGCACTGACCAGCGCGAGGGAGCAGGGGTCTGACCTGGCTGTCTTCCCGGAGGGAACACAGGCGCGATTCTCCGCCGACCTCCGGGCGGTCGCTGAGCCGCTCGACGGCCCGTTCTGCAGCGGGCTGTCAGCCGCGGCCCGCGCCAGCGGCGTAGCGCTGGCCGCCGGTATCTTCGAGCCAGCGCCGGGCGACCGGGTATACAACACGACCGTCGCCTTCGACTCGAACGGCCAGCTCGTAGCCGCCTACCGCAAGATCCATCTCTTCGACGCGCTCGGCCAGCGAGAATCCGAGACGGTCGCCCCCGGGTCCGACATCGTGATCGCCGAGATCGGCGGGACCAAGGTCGGCTTCCTCACCTGTTACGACGTGCGTTTCCCCGAGCTGGCACGAGAGCTAGCTGTGCGCGGCGCCGACCTGATTGTCATTCCGTCGGCCTGGGCCTCCGGCCTGTTCAAGGAGGAGCACTGGGTGACCCTCGTCCGGGCCCGCGCGATCGAGAACACCATCTGGGTGGCAGCCGCAGGCCAGGTGCCCGATCCGCACGAGCCGGCCACGTCGGCTCCCACCGGCGTCGGCCGGAGCATGCTGGTGGATCCGATGGGCGCGGTCAGGCTCGATCTCGGCTCGGCTCCCGCGGTCGCCGCCGGCCTGGTGGATACCGAGATGACCAGCCGGGTCAGAGCCGTACTGCCAAGCCTGAAGCACCGGCGCCCGGACATCATCGGCCGCAAGGACCAGGCAGTCGGCGTCTAGGCCAGCGCGTCACTGGGGCCGGAACAGCGGGGCAGCCGGCTGGGGCGTCTACGCCAGTGCTTCACTCTGCTGGGGCGGGCGGAGGGGCTGCGGCAGCCGGCCCCGCGGTATCCGCGTCCCCGGCCCGCGTGCCAGCCAGCCTGCGGTGGCGGCGCCAGGCCCAGGCGCCCGCGGCCGCAACGATGACGGCGGCGACCACAATGGCCAGGCCGGCCCCGACCATGCGCTCGATGACCCCGTAAGCCGACCCGGCCAGATAGCCGAGCAGGCTGTATCCGACGCCCCAGACGACTCCGCCCACCAGGTTGTGGATCGCGAAGACCCGGTAGGGCATCGCCGCGGCCCCGGCGGCGGTGGGCATCAGCGCCCGGACCACCGCGACGAAACGACCACCGAGGACGGCCAGGCCGCCCCGGTCACGCAGCATGATGCGGGCCCGGTCGAGCGGGCCGGCGACGCGGTTCAGTTTCCTCGAGGTGAACAGCCGGTCGCCCATTCGCCGGCCGACTTCATAACCGACCAGCGGGCCGGCGACAGCGGTGATCACCACAACGCCGATCAGGACGGGCAGCGAGAGGTGCCCGCGGCCGGCCAGCACGCCGCCGAAGACGACGGCCGCCTCCCCGGGCAGGACGAAGCCGAGGAAGATCGCCGTCTCGCCGAAGACAAGTGCCGCGATCAGCCCGATGGCTACCCAGCCGTTCATATGGCCGAGCGCGGAGGTCAGCCCGGTCACGACACTGGCCAACCTGCTCACCTCCGCCCGCCGCCGCTCGCCGGCCTCTTCCGGACCTTGCTGCCAGATCCGCTCACAGACGGTGATCTAGTTGGACATAATGCGTCCTAGTACCCGACCTGGGTGAGGAGACGCCGATGCCAGCGATGTCCGGGCGGCCGTCCTCGCCCGGGTCGAATCCGGCTTGGCCGGCCAGCAGACCGCCGTGGGAGATCGAGCAGCCCCGCACCGCGGAGGAGTCCCGGCCGCCGTCGGCAGGCGAGCCGCCATGGGCCGCGAGCGTGCCACCGCCACCAGCCGCGGGCGGTCCGCCCTGGCCAGCCTCGCAACCGCCGCCCGTCGGACGGCCGCCAGGCCGCGGCGGTCCCGGATGGCCCGCGAGCCCGCCGCCCGGCCGGACGCCACCCGCCATCATGCCACCCGCCGGCCCACCGCCGGGGACGCCGCCAGCCAGCCCGCCGCGCAGCGCAGCGCCCGCTAGCCTGCCGCCTGGCAGGACGCCACCTGGCAGTGGCTCATTCATTTACGCCCCCAGCGACTCGGCACCAAGCACTGGCAGCCTACCCGCGATCACCGGCGGCCTGATCCGGCGCCAGGGCACGTTCAGCGGCCGGATCACCAGGGACGGTTCGAGCGAGTTCCCGGCCGAGCCAGCGAGGTATCAGCTCTACGCATCGCTGGGCTGCCCGTGGTCACAGCGGACGCTGATCGTCTGCCGGCTGCTCGGCCTCGACCGGGTCATCGGGCTCACCCTGACCGACCCCGTCGCCGGCGAGCGCGGCTGGAAGTTCACCGGCGACGGCGATCCGCTCACCGGCGCCCGGTATCTCTCGGACCTGTACCGGGCCACCGACCTGGGTTACTCGGGTCCGTGCACCATTCCGCTGATCTGGGACCTGCGGACCCGCCGGATCGTCAGTAACGACGTCGCGCAGATCACCGTCATGCTGGAGACGGAGTTCCGTCCGTTCCACCGTCCAGGCTCGCCCGACCTGTACCCGGCGGCGCGGCGGCGCGAGATCGAGTCACTGGCGACCCTCATCTTCCACACCGTCAACACCGGGGTCTACAAGGCCGGCCTGGCGACGACGCAGGCCAGCTACGACCAGGCAGTCGAGGCAGTGTTCACGACGCTCGACGCGCTGGACGAACGCCTAGCCCGCCGCCGTTTCCTGCTCGGCGACCTGATAACCGAGGCCGACGTCCGGCTCTACCCCACGCTCGCGCGGTTCGACGCCGTCTACTACCAGATGTTCAACTGCAACCTGCGCCGGCTCAGTGACTACCGGCACCTGTGGGCGTACGCCCGGGACCTCTACACGCATCCGGGGTTCGGCGAGACGACCGACCTGGGCCAGATCAAACGGCATTACTATCAGTCGGCAGAATGGATCGGCAGCGTAAACGGAGGCAGCAAACATGGCATACATGGCATAGTGCCTATTGGGCCGCAAATCAACTGGAACGAGCCGCATGGCCGAGCGCGGATGCCAGGTTAGGCTAAGGCGCAGTCTGGTCAACGGCTACGGGTAGCCTAGCCAGCAGGGGTCGTACAGATCAGTCAAGTTCCGGAAGAGGCGATGTCGGCCGTGTCTGCCGAGTTCTCGCATGCGCCCGCGAATGTTGCTGCATCGTCAGGCCAGAACCCAGGCCAGAACCGCAGCGAGAACGCTGGCCAGAACCCGGCGCCGCGCAGCGAGCCGCCAGCCGGCGAGCAGGACGCCGAGGGCAGGCAGCGCGCCCGGCGGGGTACCGCGCGGACGCCGGGCACCGATTTCGGCCCGAACGAACTGCTGGTAGACGAGCTCTATCAGCGCTACCTGGCCGATCCTGGGTCCGTCGACCGGGCCTGGTGGAACTTCTTCGCCGACTACCGGCCCGAGCCTGCCGATTCCAGGAGGCCCGCAGCCCAGGCCGCCCAGTCGGCCGGAGCTACTGCGGCGCCCGCCGACCGGCCGGGTCCCGCTCGGGCAGCCACCACCTCCGCGACCCGGCCGGACGCCGCCCGGCCGGGCACGCCGCACCCGCCATCCGCGCCGCCGGCCGCGGGCACACCAGGCGACGGGCGTTCCGCGGCGGCACCGAGCCAGCCAGCCGGGGGCCAGCCAACCGGGGACGGCCAGGGCGCCGGGACCGCGCGCAATGGCGCGGCCGTCCAGGCCGCGCCAGCTCACGACGCCGGCCAAGCACAAGCCGGCCACGCCGACCACACCGAAATCCGGCTGCGCGGCGCGGCCTCCCGCACGGTCGCCAACATGGAGGCCAGCCTCAGCGTCCCGACAGCGACGTCGGTGCGCGCCGTTCCGGCCAAGCTGCTGATCGACAACCGGATCGTGATCAACAACCACCTCGCCCGCGGCCGCGGCGGCAAGGTCTCCTTCACCCACCTGATCGGCTACGCGGTCGTCAAGGCGCTCCAGGTCGCCCCCGAGCTGAACGACTCCTATGCCGAGGTCGACGGCAAGCCGGTGCTGGTCAGGCCGGAGCACGTCAACCTCGGCCTGGCGATCGACGTGCAGAAGCCTGACGGCACCCGCCAGCTGCTGGTGCCCAACATCAAGGCCGCCGGGCAGATGGACTTCCGCCAGTTCTGGCTGGCCTACGAGGATGCCGTCCGCAAGACCAGGACGGGCAAGCTCGCCGTCGAGGATTTCGCCGGGACCACCATCAGCCTGACCAACCCGGGCACGATCGGCACCGTGCAGTCGGTGCCGAGGCTGATGCCGGGCCAGGGCTGCATCGTCGGCGTCGGCGCCATGGAGTACCCGGCCGCCTACCAGGGCGCCTCGGCCGAGACGCTGGCCAGGCTTGCCGTCAGCCAGACGGTCACGCTCACCTCGACCTACGATCACCGGATCATCCAGGGCGCCCAGTCGGGTGAGTTCCTGCGGATCATCAGCCGGCTGCTGCTCGGCGAGAACGACTTCTACGACCAGGTCTTCGCCTCGCTGCGGATCCCGTACGAGCCGGTGCGCTGGGTGCGTGACATCCCGGCCGGCCACGAGAACGACATCAGCAAGGCCGCCCGGGTGCACGAGCTAATTCACGCCTACCGGGTCCGCGGGCACCTGCTCGCCGATACCGACCCGCTCCAGTACACCCAGCGCAAGCATCCCGACCTGGACATCAACCAGCACGACCTGACCCTGTGGGACCTCGAGCGCGAATTCGCCACCGGCGGCTTCGGCGGCAAGCCGCGGATGCTGCTGCGCGAGATCCTCGGTGTCCTGCGGGACGCTTACTGCCGGACCGTCGGCCTGGAGTACATGCACATCCAGAACCCGGCGGAGCGTTCCTGGCTGCAGGACCGGGTGGAGCGGCCGCACCGCAACCCCGACCACGACGAGCAGATGCGGGTACTGTCACGGCTGAACGTCGCCGAGGCGTTCGAGATGTTCCTGCAGACCAAGTTCGTCGGCCAGCGCCGCTTCTCGCTGGAAGGCGCCGAGTCGCTGATCCCGCTGCTCGACGCGGTGCTCAACGAGGCCGCCAAGGTCGGGCTGCACGAGGCCGTGATCGGGATGGCGCACCGCGGCCGGCTGAACGTCCTCGCGAACATCATCGGCAAGTCCTACGGCCAGATCTTCAACGAGTTCGAGGGCTACGTCGACCCGGGCAGCACGCACGGCTCAGGCGACGTGAAGTACCACCTCGGCGCCGAGGGCAGCTACAGGGCCGCTGAGGGCACCACGATCCCGGTCAGCCTGGTCGCCAACCCGAGCCACCTCGAGGCCGTCGACCCGGTGCTCGAAGGCGTGGTCAGGGCCAAGCAGGACGTGCTCGACATGGGCACGCCCGGCTACACGGTGCTGCCCGTGCTGATCCACGGCGATGCGGCCTTCGCCGGCCAGGGCGTCGTCGCCGAGACACTCGAGCTGTCGCAGCTCCGCGGGTACCGCACGGGCGGGACTGTGCACGTCGTGGTGAACAACCAGGTCGGCTTCACCACCGACCCGCAGTCCTCCCGGTCGAGTGTCTACGCCACAGACGTGGCCCGCACGATCCAGGCACCGATCTTCCACGTGAACGGCGACGACCCCGAGGCCGTGGTCAGGGTGGCCCGGCTGGCGTTCGCCTACCGGGAGGCCTTCGCCAAGGACGTCGTCATCGACATGGTCTGCTACCGACGCCGCGGCCACAACGAGGCCGACAACCCCTCGTTCACCCAGCCGATGATGTACGACCTGATCGACGCCAAGCGGTCGGTCCGCAAGCTCTACACCGAGTCCCTGATCGGGCGCGGCGACATCACCCTGGACGAGGCCGAGCAGATCCTCCGCGACTACCAGCAGGAACTCGAGCGCGCGTTCACCGAGACCCGCGAGGCCACCACGCGGCCGGCGGAGCCAGGCTCGGTGGTCGCCAGGCCGCCGCAGCACTCCAGCCCGATCGAGCACGCCAGCTCGCCGACCGCGATCACCGCGGAGGCCGTCAAGCGGATCATCGACACGCAGCTGAACCTGCCCGAGGGGTTCACGCCGCATCCGCGGCTGGCCCCGCAGATCACGCGCCGTGCCGCCATGGTGGAACGGGACGAGATCGACTGGGCGACCGGCGAGCTGCTCGCGCTCGGCGCGACCCTGATCGACGGCAACGCGGTGCGGCTCGTCGGCCAGGACACCCGCCGCGGCACGTTCGGCCAGCGGCACGCCACGCTCGTCGACCGGCACTCCGGCGAGGAGTACACCCCGCTGCGGCAGCTGAACAACGGGAACGCCAAGTTCCACGCCTACGACTCGCTGCTGTCGGAGTTCGCCGCCGTCGGGTTCGAGTACGGCTACTCGGTCGCCAGGCCGGACGCCCTGGTCTGCTGGGAGGCCCAGTTCGGCGACTTCGTCAACGGCGCGCAGACGATCATCGACGAGTTCATCTCCTCCGGCGAGCAGAAGTGGGGTCAGCGCTCCGGCGTCGTGCTGCTGCTGCCGCACGGCTACGAGGG
>DATKQH010000143.1:0-2757 GCA_035532775.1 Streptosporangiaceae bacterium | reverse complement strand
TATTTCCCGTCTAGCTGAGCACCGGACAGGCTCAGTTGCCCCTTAATAGTGGCATTGAGGAGGCGTATCTCTCCCAGGGCGCTGAAACCCCAACGGCAGTCCATATTGCCGGTGACAGTGAGGCCTTCTCCTTTCAAGGCTGAGCCATCTCCACCATCCAAATGAGCGCCTATGAGAATAAACTGCCCATCAATAGTTGCCTCTTGAACGACAACCCGGCCAAGGCGACAGTAAGCCAAACGTATGGATCGGACTCTTGCGTCACTTAGATCGATACCATCCTCAATCGCGCACTTGTCGAGATGCAGGGAGTTCTTCACAGTGGCCTCCCGTAGATCAATCATCCCGATCACGCGAGCGCCTCGGATGCTCACCCGTCCTATGTGCCCTGATTCGATTGGTACAACGTCGCACAGCAGAGCGGAGAGGACCTCAGCGCGGATCTGTCGGTCTGAGCCCCAGTTGTGACTCTGGGCGGGATCGTCGGCACCCGCGTTCCCGGCGCTGAAGTTGACGACTTGGCCCGTGGGGAATGCGTCCCACACTTGCCGTTCGGCGGCGGTTAGATCCTCGGCTGCGATCATGATTAGCATCATGCGTCATCAAGACGTGGGATATGGCCACAAGTCGCATGAGGCAGGGACAGTGGTGTCCGCCATGCCTTGCGTACCCGTCACGGATCACCGCACCGATCGGGCTCATAAGACGCCAGATACACGGATGATCGCTGCTGCATCTTCCTGCTGCGCTCGTTCGGCGGCGGCGTCGCCAGACGTTGGTGCCCTGCCATTGCTGGCCGGGGTGTAGGGCCGGAGGAGGCCGTGTGGGCGGCGGGCCTCCCGGCTTGGTCAGGCTGCGCCGTTTCGTCGGTTCCCGCAACCGGCCTCTCGCTGCGCTCGCCCCGGGCGGGCAGAGATCTCTTCCCGGGCCGCGGGCGTTCCCGGGTGCCCGCTTCGCGGGCGCAGTCCTTCCTGGGCGGTGCCGGCTTCGCCGGCGCTGTGCTGCTTGTGCCCGCTGGGAAAACATCTTGCCCGCCCGGGTCGGCCGGTGATGCGGGCCCCTTCCTCCACGGCGCCTTCCGCCCGACTGCCGGGAGGCCTTGCGCCGCCCGGCGGCCATACAGCCCTCACAGGAAGGACCCGCCGATGACCACTTCTGACCTCACTCCGGTGCCGTTGGGTGCCCGCCACGCCACACTCTCCGACCTGGCCCGGCTCCTGCGTGAGCAGCAGGCCCGCAAGGTCGACATCGTCGCCCCAGCGGCTGCGATCCGCGCCCACGCCGCCCAGCTGGTGGTCGACGACAGCGTGCCCGAGCTCGGCCCGGACGGTGTGACGGCGACCGCCGGTGCCTACCTCCCGACCGAGGTCTGCGACCAGGGGATCGCGGACAAGCTCGGCATCCCCGCCGCCTACCTGCGGCGGCTGCGTGAGCACAAACCCGAGCTGTACGACGCCAACGTGAACGGCTGGCTGGACGGTGATGACCGTCGGTTCCTGCTGCGCTGCCTGCAACCCGCCACCGGCGAGGGTCCCGGCGTGGCACGGGCGTTCCTGTCGGACGGCTACAAGATCATCGACTGCCTAGACGTGCTGATGGCCGCCCTAGACGGCGTCCGTAACTCCGGGTTCCCGGTCGAGATCGATGGCTGTGACCTGACCGAACGCCGCATGTATGTGCGGGTGGTCTGCGAGCAGGTCTGCGTCCTCGCCCCGGCCCTCCTGGCTGGGTACCGCAGCCCGTTCACCGGCGCGTCCGGCGCTGACAACCCGGTGGTGTTCGCCGGGTTCGTGATCACCAACTCCGAGACCGGGTGCGGCGCGTTCACCCTCACACCCCGGCTGGTCGTGCAGGTGTGCCGCAACGGGATGACCATCACCCGCGACGCGCTGCGGGCGGTCCACCTCGGCGAGCGGCTCGATCAGGGCGTGGTCACCTGGTCGGGGAACACCAAGGACAAGATGCTGGCGCTGGTCACAGCCAAGACCACCGACGCGGTCGCCACCTTCCTCGATCCCGCCTATGCCGAACGCGCCGTACGGGCGATCGAGAAGGACGCCGGCCACCCGCTGCCCGACCCGCCCGAGGCCGTCCGCGTGGTCTCCCAGCGGCTGCGGTTCACCGACGCCCAGCAGAACGACATCCTGTCGCACTTCATCCGCGGCGGCGACGTCACTGCCGGCGGGCTGATGCACGCGGTCACCAGCGCCGCCCAGACCCAGCCCGACGCCGACACCGCCCACGAGATGGAAGCCGCCGCGCTGCGCGCCCTCGAGGTCGCCGCCGCCCTCAGACCCCTCCCCAAGGCTGGCCCTGCCGCCTTGTGCGGCGGGGCCAGCCACCCCCATCCCCACTTTCTGGAGGTTTGCCATGTCTGACCGCACCGTCACGGCACTGCGCCCGCGCGCCCCGTCCGGTTACACCGACACCGCCGCGCTCAACGACATCCACGCCCTGCTCACTACCGGCGAGCCCAGCGACGCCTCTCTGGCCGACATCGCCCAGATCCTGGCCCGCACGGGTCGGCCGATGGTGGCGGTCCGCGACATCGAGGTCACCACTCTCGAAACGGCGCTGGGATGGCCGGTCGCCTTCACCCTGGCCGGCGACACCTCCGTGTTCATCCGCCAGGCACCCACCGGGACCGGGCTGCTGATCGAGATCTGCACCAAGAGCACCGCCGAGCACGACGCGCTGACCGTCACCCTCGACGGCCACACCCTCCACCCCGCCCACCCGGCTGGCATCCCGGCCTGA
>DATKQH010000142.1:0-3651 GCA_035532775.1 Streptosporangiaceae bacterium | reverse complement strand
CAAGCCAGTCGGGGACATCGATATTCATGCCGCACGGCGAGCACTGGTCGACCATCCCGATCCTGATCTGGAAGGCATTGTTTGTGGTGTTCGGACTACGAACCCACATCCCTTACGAAGCGGTCGTTGTCGTGGCGCACGTGGCTTGCGTCCTCCTCTTGTTCGTGCTGGTCCGACGCCGGTCGGGGGACCTCCCAGCGTTTGCGGCAGCCCTGATCCTGCTGCTGCTCGGAACCGGCGCCAACGACATAGTCCTGGCCTTCCAGGGGAACCAGACGCTCTCGCTTGCCTTTGGTCTGCTTGCGCTGCTGCTCGTCGACACCACCCCGCTCACCCTGAGGCTGTGGCACTTTGCCGCCCTTGCAGGCTTGCTGCTGTGTTCATTGATGTCATCAGGGCTTGGTCTTGGGTTCGTGGTTGCCGTGGCGGTTCAGCTCCTGCTCGATCGCGGCCGGCGTCGCCTTCTGCTGGCCGTTCTGGCCACCCTCGGTGTCTACCTGGTGTGGTTCGCCGCAGTCGGGGCCGGTGGCTCGGCATGCGATGGGTGTCCCTCGGCGATGGGCGCTGTTCGGTCCCTCGATCCGGGTTACCTGCTTGATGTGGGCAGGTTCATCGTGATTGGCCTGAGCGCTTCGATCGTGGGTCTTTTGGGACTGATTCTGTTCAGCCTGCCGATCCCAATCGTGCTCACCATCCTGCTCGCCTTCTTTGGGCTGATGACCTGGCACTGGCATGAACAAAAGGGGCTCGAAAGCTGGGAGATCGGCCTGGTCGCGGGGTTGTTGGCCCAGTTGATGTTGATAGCGGTGACTCGAGCGCGGCTCGGCCTCACAGGGGCCGCCGATTCGCACTACGTATACATTGGCGTCCTGTACCTCCTACCACTGGTCGCCAATGGTTTCAAGCGCGTGTCCTGGCGGCCCGCGGTGAGGCCAGCGCTGGTGGGCTGTGTCGCAATCATCTTGTTGAGCAACGCAGCGCTCTTGGCTCAGGCGGCGCTGATCCAGCAAGACCTCATGCAGACAGAAAACGCAGAGCTGCGAGTCGTCGAGCTCTACCGCGGTGCCCCGGACATGGCCCTCGACCGCCCACTTGACCCCGACGTCATGCCCCAGCTCACGGCCGCACGCTACTACGCCGCTATCGACGAGCTGGGTTCTCCCGTTCCCGCGTCGGTGCCGACATCCCTGGAGAAGTTGCCCGCGCAGGCCGTCGACCGCCAGATGGTGAGCCTGTTCGGTGGTGGGCTCAGCGTCACCGCCAGCAGCGGGCGTGCGGCTTCCGGCCCATGCCGCACCCTTGATGCGACGGCCGCGTCGACCCTCGACACCGAGGTGAGCAGCAGCCAGACGATCATGTTGGAAGCGGGACAGGGCGGGGACGTGGCATTGTCGCTCGGGTTGTTTCTGCCGCCCTCGCCGGTGCCCGTGTCCCAGGTTCGGATCGGCGCCGGCATCCCCCAATGGGTGCACATGCCCGACACGGGAAGGCCGCAGGTGTGGCGGCTGAGAATCAAGGCCGCCTCGTTGGGAGCGCTCGAGGTGTGCGGCGCCGGCAGCCTGCAGTTCCACACGGGCACGAGCGCCCTGAGCGCTGAGGCGGCAGGTGGAAAGCTGGATCCCGGATGGAGAACCGTGGTGGACCCCGGCGCTTACGGAGGGCTGGCCGCGGAAGTGCCTGCCGGCACCAGGACGACGACCTGGAAGGACGACTTCTTCGGGACCCCGATGGTGGCCCCGGCCGGCGCGTTTGACGTCTGGTTCCGGGTGAAGGCCGCGAGCACAACAGGAAGCGCCTCCGAGATTTCGCTGGGGCTGTTCGACACCACGGCGTGGACCTGGGTGGGCGGGTCCCGTTACAGCCCGAGCCAGGCCGGCAGCACCTACCGGTGGGTCAGGGCCGCCACGGGCGCCGTCCCGATCCCAGGCGACCAGCTCGCTTTCGTCTCGGAGTTCAACTCGCACAGGCCCGCGACCACCGACTGGTTCGTCGACGAGGCGGTGATGCTGCCGGCCGGGGCGCCTCCACCTTCGGACGTCGCGCCATGAGCGCGCGACCGCTGCTGTGACGCTCAAGCGCTGGATCGGCATCGGCGTTCCCGTCCTGGCCCTGGGCATGCTCGCCCTTACGCTCGTCCCGGGCCGGGCCTGGAGAGCGCCGGCCACCGACGCCCACTACCAGGGCTTCGACTCCAACCTCATCTACACCAGCACCGGCGGAAGCCGGGGCTCGGTACGAATCGACCGTTCTGCGATAACGATGACCGCGGGCCGAGAATCCCAACCGACCGCGAACTTGATCACCACGCCTTTCCAGAAAGTGAGCGCGGCGCTGGACGTATCCGTCCTGGAAAACGACGGGGCCAGCGAGCCGTTTCGAATCGGCGTGTGGTCACCCTGGACCACGGCGGGCCAGTTCATCGTTTTCGGCGCCGCCCCTCAGGATTTGATCCTCGTCGAGACGATTCGAGACGGCGACCTCGGGCCGACGCTGACGGGGGGCGACATCACCGATTCAACCGTGCTGGGTCAATACTCAACCGGAGCCACGTATCGGCTGACGTTCGACATCGACAAGGCGAGCGGGGAGATTCGGACGACCGTCTCGGGCGCTGATGGCACGCGCGGCACGGCGGCTCTGGACTCGAGCACGCTGCCCGCGATGTTCAGCAGCGTGCAGCTGTCACTGACGGCATCGGAATCTCCGGGTCCGGGATCGAGCCGGGTGGTGCTCAGCGGCTACAGCGTCACGCTGCCGCACCAACAGGCCTGGACGTCAAACGTCGACGATCCGCGGGCCACCGCGCTCCTGGTCGCACTCGCGGTGGCCGGTGGGATCGCTGTCGCCATCGCCCTGTCCGCCTGGTTGTATCGCCGCCGCCCGTGGCGCATGTCGCGGCACCTCCGCCTGCCGCCATGGGTCCTGGTAGCGGTCGCCATTTATTTGGCCGGCAACGCCTTGCTGTTCCCGCTTGGAGCTCATCCATTCGACATGGGCGACGAGCAGCTGTTTGCGTACGTGGCACGCGTCTACGGGACCGCGCAGCTCTACTTTTTGCCGAATGTCGTGTCGCTGGCCGGTGTCTGGTCGGGCGTCCCTTACGGAGAATTCGCATTTCCATACGAACCGGTCACCGCATACCTTTCGATGGCGACGGGCTGGGTGGACAGCCTCCTGTTCGCCGGCGGCGGCAGCTTCCCGTTGGACAGTGCCGCCCTCGAGTACACGATCAAGGCCATCAACGTCCTCTTCGGTCTGGCGGATGCGGCGCTGATCTACCTGATCTTGAGGCGCATCGGCACGAGCGAGAGGTGGAGCGTGATCCCGGCAGCCTTTTTTCTGTTCAACCCGGCCGTGTGGTACAGCATGTCGATCTGGGGCCAGACCCACGTCATCAGCCTCTTCTTCGTTCTGGCCGCGATCCTGCTCGCGGAACGGCACCTCCCGGTCTGGGCGTGGTTGGCGCTGGCGGCCGCCTGCCTGACGCGCCCCCAGATGCTCGTCTTCGGGCTGCTTCTAGGAGCGGTTTTCTTGCGCAAGTTCTCCTGGCGCGAAAACCTCCGAGCCGTGTCCTGGACCGTGATCGGAACGTTCGTCGCCCTGTCTCCGCTGACCCTTGCCACGGGCCCATCGCTCCCGGTCGACGTCATG
>DATKQH010000141.1:0-14248 GCA_035532775.1 Streptosporangiaceae bacterium | reverse complement strand
CTGTTCCGCATACACGGCGTAACCAGATTCGCCGAGGAAACCCGCCGCTGCGCCCAGGACCCCCGCCGCGCCCTCCAACTACTGGGCATAACGTGCCCCTCATCAGGCTAAACAGCACACGCGACTTTGACGAATCCCTGGGCCCCGGGTTCGACCCCGGCTACGCGAATGACCACTGACCTGACCCGGCCGGTGATCATCGCCACCGTGCACGGCGGCGACCCCGGCGAGCGGCTCGCGCTGCTGATCGACGGTTATGCGCGACCGGTCACTGTCCGCAACTAGGATCACCGGCCGTGGTCAGTAATCGTGGCGGCTGGAAGTCCCTGCCCGCTGGGGATGACGCACCTGAGGCCACGCGACCGAGTGCCAGCAGTTCAGCCATCAGTATCGCGCCGAAGTCGGTATCTTTCCGCCGTTCGTGCGGCCGGTGGTTCCGCGGTCCGAGGGTGCCAGCGCTCCGGATATCACCCTCCCGCCGGGTTGACCAGGAGTAGCAGCTAGCTGTTCTGATCGCTGTCATGCTGCTGGTATGGGGCTAGGTCGGGTGCGGCAGTACTTGTCATCAGTTGGAGGGCTGGTCTCGTCTATCAAGGCGGCCACATGGGATCAGACTTGGCAGGCGGCGTCGGTACGGGAGCGGTGGGCACTTGCCGGCACCATCTTCGCCGGGTTCGGCGTCGGCTGGGTGGCGGCAGTTGGCCTTCGGGCCGTGTTGCCGGTGGCGAACTGGCTCTTCTACTACGCATTGTGGGGAAGCCTCTACGCCTGGCTTGGGCGGTCGCGGTCGGTCGCGGACGCCCCGGGCAGGGATCCAGGCGTGCGGGTCTTGGTCGGCCAAGCCGAGAAAGCTGGCCTGGACATCCTGCGGTTGCCGAACTGGGTCCGGGATGTCTTTCGGACGCTTCCGGCGGCGGGTCAGGCCAACGTCAGCCGACTTGGTCGCTGGC
The DNA here is from genome assembly GCA_035532775.1 of Streptosporangiaceae bacterium. Taxonomy (GTDB): domain Bacteria; phylum Actinomycetota; class Actinomycetes; order Streptosporangiales; family Streptosporangiaceae; genus Chersky-822. The sequence continues at coordinate 13,298 of DATKQH010000141.1, read as the reverse complement.
TCGACGGGCCATTCGGTGTCATCGGGGCAACCGTCCTGCTGCTTGCTCTCCTCGTGACCTCCCAGCAGGAACGGTCGGATCCGGTCGGGGTGCGGGTGCTCCTGACGTTTCCGGCCGCGTTCGGGTCGGTGGCCTCGCAGCGTGTCTACCTGCATCGGAAATCGCGGCGAGGCGCCTTTGCCGAGCGAGTCGGCCGGGAGATTTCTACCCAGTTGACAGGCAGCGGCGCGCCGGCCCAGGCATTCCCCGCTCCGGGGCCGGCCTTGGCCGCATCATCCGATGCGGCGAATTCACTGCGTACCCAGATCGTGGTGGGAGTGGCCATTTCGCTGGCGATCGGCCTGTTCTTTTACTTGCTGCCGCCTCAGTATCACTAAGCCAGCGACCACTGTGGTGGTGGGCCAGCATTGATCACCTTCCGCGGCTGGTTACTCGCGCCTGCGGGACAGACATCGGTGATCTTCAGCAGATCGGTGCTGCCGAGGCGGCCGGGTGGCCGCCGAACTCAACGCGCTGACCCGACCACCCGGCACGGCAACCGAGGGCAGCGTGGCGGTGGCCGTGCGGGCAGGGAAATACCGTGCGATCGAATACCTGCCGTCCACCGGTTCGATCATCACCGAAACGCTCCGCGAGACGGCCAGGTTGCCCGTCACCGGCTGGGCACGCGCCTGCGACCTCGACCGCGTCGGCGACAGCGACACCTTTGTCTCCCTGATCGGCCCCGGCCCCGGCTGCGCTATGACAATGACCACCGACCTGGCCGACCCGGTGATCATCGCCACCCTCCGCGCCAGCCACGGCCGGCGACTCCCACTGCTCGACGACGGTATGCGCGACCGGGCACTTTCCGCTGAGCGTCACACTACTGTTACTTTTCGTGACGGCCGGGGAGTGGCGGGTGGTGCTGACCAGGCGCGGGCTGCCGCGCCTGTCCGAGCTTCTGCCGGGAGTCGCCGCCCCCGCCGCGTCTGGCGATGATCTGGACGCGTGGCTGGATGAGCGGGACGTGCCGGAGGGGATGCCGTTCCTGATCTCCCCGGCGCTGGAGTATGACATCGGCCTGAACAGGTATTTCCTGGCGCCGGTGATGGCGGGGGCGGCGGCGAACACGCGGCTGGCGGCGGCTGGGGACTTGTGCCGGTTCCTGCGGTTCCTCGATGAGTGCCGGGGCGGCCGGTCGTGGCATGACGCGGGAGAGGATGATCACGCGGCGTACCTGCACTGGCGGCGGTTCGACCCGGCAGGGCCGCGGGTGGCCGCCTCAACGTGGAACCGGGAGCTGGCAGCCATGGTCAGCGGGTTCTTCGCCTGGGCGGTCAGGCAGCGCCTGGTGGCCGCTAGTCCGGTGGCGACGCGGGCTGCGCGTGACCGGGGGCCATGGCGGGCCGGGGGAGGGCGGAGGTACCGGCGGCGCGGGCGCGGGACGCCGGCGGGGAGCGGGTGGAGTGGCTGACGGCGGAGCAGTACCGGCTGTGGCGGGATTGCGGTCTGCGCGGCTACCGGGCAGGCGGGCTGCCCGATGGCGGGTTCCGGGGCCGGTGGGCGAGCCGGAACGCGCTGTTCGCCGATGTGATGGTGCGGACGGGGCTGCGGCTGGCCGAGCAGGCGAGCCTGACCGTCCTTGAGGTCCCGCACGGCCCGGCAGGGCAGGGGTATCAGCGGTTCTGGCTGACGGGGGCGGTGGCGAAGAACGAGTCGGCCCGGTGGGTGTATCTCCCGGCCGCGCTGGCCCGCAATACCGGGCAGTACATCACGGCTGACCGCGCCGCCGTGATCGCCGCGGCCCGGGCCCGCGGTGCTTATGACGCGATCGCCGATCCGCTGGTGATAGAGGAGCCGGGCGCCGGGCCGCGCGCGGTCGCCCGCCGGCCCGGCGGCGGGGCCGGGGTGCGGCTGGAGCGGCTGAGCCCGGCGGAGCGGCGCCGGCTGCTGGTCCGGGGCGCGGGCGGGCTGGAGCCGGCGGTGCTGTGGCTGGGCGAGCACGGGATGCCGGTGAGCCTGTCGGCGTGGAAGGACATCTTCCGCACGGCGAGCGCCCGCTGCCATCGGGCCGGGGTGCCCATCGCCTGCCACCCGCACACGTTGCGCCACACCTTCGCGGTCGCGACCCTGGAGCAGTTGCAGCGCGGTCATATCGCGGAGCTGGCCGCGATGAGCGCCGGCCAGCGCGGGGAGTACCAGCGGATCTTCGGTGACCCCCTGGACTGGGTGCGCCGCCGGCTCGGTCACCGCTCGGCCGGGACCACGCTCCGGTACCTGCACGTGCTGCAGGAACTGGAGATGGAGACCCGCCTCGCGCTGGTCCCGGACGACTGGGAGCCCGTTCCCGTGCCTGGGGACGTGCGGTGAGCGGCCCGGCGGCGGCCCGGACCGGCCCGGGCCGCCGGTCAGCGCTTCCGGTCGGCGCCTACCAGCCGCCGTCGGCGGCAAGGATCGGGCCGGGCGGCGCGGAGGTGGCGTTCACCGGTGATGACGGCCGCTCAGGCGTGTTCAGGTTCGCCGGGCTGCCGCTTCCCGGGTGGCATGAGCCGGTCGCGGCGGCGTTCGCCGCCCGGACCGGGCCGGCCGGCGGGCTGCGGACCCTCGCGTCGGCGTCGGACCTGTGGCAGGCCGCTTTCCCGGTTCCTGCGGTTCCTGGCCAGCCAGCGGCCCTGGCCGGCCGTGCCGGGCGACCTGCGGACGGCGCACCTGGACCTGTTCCGCTCGGCCCGGTCAGCGGCCCGCGCAGGCAGCCGCCCGGCGCCCCGATAACCCAGCGTGACAGTCGATCCGGCCAGCACGGTCAGCAGCCAAGCGCCGGAACTACTGACAGTTACGAAACTTTGGCATCGGCACCGGAAATCACACTGTCCACCCTGCCCTCAACCGAACGCCAGTGGTTCCGGTCCCGCCTCACGGATGATCCTTTTGGGCGAGGATCCGGGCCGTCGCCCTTGCGATGAAAGCTTCCAGAGGTTCGGTGGCGGAATCGTGCATCAGCAGCGGGGTGCCATCGTCAGCCTTGCGGAAACAGTGGATCTGGCCAGCCCGGAGGGCCGCTGCCGGATCAAACTCGATGCGGTCGTCCGACTTAGCCCAGAGGACCAGGTCGTCGGGTTGCAGACCGGTCCGTAGCAGCGACTTGTCGCTCAGCATCGCCAGACGTGTCGACGCACCCAGTCCTTGGCCGTGCAGCAGGTAGTCGGACATCCGCTTCCTGACGCTCCACTGTGACCGCCGGTCGACGGCCATCAACGGGCCGGGAGCGGTGACCTTGTAGGCCCGGCACCGTTTGTCCAAGGCGAACGCGCCTTCGAACTGCCACCGGTATCCGGTAATAATGGTGCGGTCGACGCTCTCGAGCGACATGGGGCCGGGCCGGGGCGCTCGATGCTCCAGCACCGGGAAAGGCCGGGCGTGTTCCTGCGTGAGGCGCTCCGTGGCAGCGGCGAACAGTTCCTGGATGCGGCCGATGGTCTTCTGCCACCCGCGCAGTTCATCGTGCTCCCAGGCGTCCTGGCGTGTCCTTTCCGCCTCCCTCCTGCGGCGTTCGGCCGCCGCCTGCTCTTCCAGCCTGCGGCGTTCGCCCGATACCAGGTGGTTGAATTCGGTCATTTCCCCTCTCCAAATGGTTGCTTCAGTTTCTGACCGCGCCCACCACAAGCGCGGCGAGGAATGCGATCACCAGCGCGTAAGCCATCACGTAGGCCGCGAAGAACATGAACGCCAGTGCCGCGGCGGCGACCGCTAGCAGGCTCACCACGATCAGGACGAAGGCGCTGACGACCAGGCCGGCCATCTCGCTGACCGCCATAGTGATGACGCCGGACGCCAGGTTCGCCACCCTCGCCGGTGCGGTTCGCCGGGGCAGGATCAGCGAGAGCGCGGCCAGCACGGCGAACGCGACGATGCCGGGGGTAGTAGCAAGCGCCTTGGCCAGTGCCCACATGGCGGTCACCGGCAGATGCAGTGTCCAGATGCCGAGGGCGTCCTGGAACCACCCGGGCCCCCGGCCGTACGGACCTGCCGCGATCTGAGGCACCGCCTCGTAGAGTGCGTGCCAGCCGATGAGCATCCCGGTGACAGCCGCGGTAAGCAGCGCCCATGCCCATTTCTCGCCGGACAATCCCCAGGCGCGCCGGCCCGAGGTGACATTCCCGACCGTGAAGGTGATCGCCGCCACCATGCCGATGAAACCGACCATCAGGACGAGAGTGAACAGCGGGCTGATGATCATCCATGCGATATAGGTGTGCCCCGTGCACTCCGGTAGCGCGTACGCGAGCCACAGATAGCACCATAGGCACGCGGAGACGACGCCAAGCGCCACGTTGAGGCGGTGCCTGTCGGGCAACCTTACCGCGGCGGGATCGGTCGCCAGCACCAGCCCCAGGTAGGACAGGATGATGCCGCCAATGTTGAGTGCCAGCACGATCACGAGCGCGATGCCGAATCCGCTGTCGTCACCAGTGAACAGGGCGCAGTGTCCGCTGCCGCCGCTCTGCAGCACGCAATGGTAGAGCTCGGCCAGGTTGCCCCATGCCGACGTACCGGATGCCATTCGTCACTACCAGCCTTGCCGGGATGAATGAGATAAGCCGCTGGACCTGAGGGCTCCTGCGACAATCGTGGCGGGATCGCGGAGCGTCGGCAACCCGTCAATTGTCCGGGGTGTCGCCACGACCCGGCCGCGGGCACAGTGGAGACGTGCTAGCACCGCCAGCGTCACGGACGCGGCCGACAGGACCCGGCAGGGGTAGCCCTCACCTCCGGAAGCTCTTGCCGGCGGCTCCGCGGCAGTTGCCGAGGGGAGCCGCTGCCCTCGGCCGGATCAACATGCATCATTACCCCGTGACAACCGAGGCAGGCTATCCCGGAGTCCCGTCCGCCGTTCCAGCGCCGCTAGATGGTAGCGGTGCGGACGAACCGCGGGACTCCGCGCCGCGGCGCGCAGAGCGGGCCGTGGTGATCTCGGTCATCACGGTCCGGCTGACCTTCTTCGCGCAGCTTGCCCTGGCGATGCCGCACGGGCTCGCCCATGCGAGCAGGCCGTGGCTGTTCGGCTTGCTATCGGTGCTGGCCTTGGCCGAGTCGTCGCTGCTGGCGGCGCTCGCGTGGCGCCGCCGGCGGATCACCGCCGGGGCCGCTCTCGCCGACCTCGGCTTCGTCTGCCTGCTGATCGCCGCCGAACCCTTCTACAGCAGCACCGCCGACCGGGTCGGCACCTGGGTGGCCTGGGGTTTCGGCGCGGGGTGCGCTGCCGCCCTCACCGCTGGGACGGGACTGCGGCGGCACCGGGACGCCAGCGCCGCCGCCGCCGTACTTGCCGGGGTGTATCTGGCGGTCAGCGCGCCGACACCGCAGACCACCACGGCGGTAGTGAACTCTGTCGCGATAGTCGGTTTCGTGGCGGCGTCCCACCTGGTCGCCGGCTTCCTTCGCGAACTGGCCGAGATCGCCGAGCGAGCGCGCACCGCAGCCGCAGTCGCGGCACGCGAGGCAGAACGCGAGCGGCAGCGCGGGCTCCTGCACGACCAGGCCACCGTGCTGGCCCTGCTCAGCGCCCAGCACGACGACCCGGTCCTGGAGGACAGCCTGCGCGTCCAGGCGGCGGCGGCCTCGCTGCGCATCCGCGCATTCCTCGGCGACACCCGGAGCGCCACACCGGATACTGTGCTGGCCCAGGCCCGGCCCCTGCTGGTCGATGTAGTCGCCGCCGCGATGGACGACTTTGACGACCTCCCGATCACCGTGAACACCGACCTCGTCCTGCGCCAGCGAGTCCATCCCGAGCAAGCCGACGTGCTGCTAGCGGCGATCCGGACCCTGCTGCACAACATCCGCCAGCATGCCGGCGCCACTGCGGCGACGATTCACGGCGACCGGATCACCGGCGGCCGCTGGGAGCTGAGCGTCACCGACGACGGAGCCGGCTTCGACCCGGCCACCACGGAACTCGGCTACGGCCTGCGCACACAGGCCGGTCAGGCCCTGACCGCGTCCGGCTTCGCGGTAGCCATTGACTCCGGCCCCGGTGAAGGGACCCGGGTCACCATCACCTCGCCGGAAGGCTCTGATGACCACCAGTGACGCCGACCCGGTCCAGGTCGCCGTGATCGACGACGACACCATCGTCCGCGAGGGACTGCGCGTGCTGCTACCACGGCACCGGGTGGCCTGCACCTTCGGCCAGCACGCCGAATTCCTGGCCCGCCGCCCGGCCGTCGACCTGGTCATCCTGGATCTGAACCTGGACGGGACCGGTCGCACCAACGTGCGCCACGGCGCCGCCGCCATAGCCGACATCCGCGCCGTCGGCTACCCGGTGCTGATCTACACCAACGAGCACCGCCGGCTGGTACTTGCAGGCTGCCTGGCCGCGGGAGCCGGCGGTGTGGTCCACAAGACCCAGTCGCTGCAGGCCCTGGCCGACGCGGTCACGGCAATCCATGCTGGCCAGACCGTCATTACCCCGGCGCTCACCGGTCTGGCCGAGACCGTCGACCGGTACGGCCACCTGCCCGCCCTCAGCCCCCGGCAGCGCCAGGTCCTGGCCGGCCGTGCCCGTGGCCAGTCCTTCCGCCGCATCGCCTCCGATCTGGGCATCAGCGAGAAGATGGCGCACGAGCACATGGGCGCGGTCACCACCAAGTTCGCCGAATACCTGCGCGCCCATTCCGCCGCGGACCTAGAACACGCCCTGGGGCTCGCGCGAGGCGATCTGCTCCAGCCTCCGGCTCCGGGAGGGCCGGCCTGACCCGAAGCCGCCGCGCAGCGATCTTCACGTTCGTGCTCGGCAACGCCATCGGCGCGGCGGCGGAGCCATCGCTGACCCGCAAGCTGGGCAGCGATGGCAGCCACGCCAGGGAGTTGATCCGCGACCACATGACGAAGGCCACCCAGATCGCCGCGCGATTCCCTCGGCTGCCTGCCGCCTCGGTGAGGCATCGGCGGGATACGGCGCCGCTCCCGAGGGCAGCTTCGAAATCCTCGACGGCCTGGACGCTGATCTCGGCGCCGACCAGCCGCGGCATCCCGGCGCCGGTCGGCCGCCGGATCTAGCCGCGGCCGGCCGGAGCAGACGCGGTGATGGTGGACCGGGTCTGTGCGCGAAAACCGCGTCGCCGCAGCCAGTCCAGCCGCTCCGGCGGGACGGTCACGGCTGGCACCCGTAAGCCGGGCAGAGGCCGACCGCGCTGCCGGTCGCGGCAAGGAGCGTCTCCGCTGCGGCCAGCAGTTCGGTCAGCGTGGGCTGGGCCAGGGAGTAGACCGAGGCCCGGTCGGTTGGCCGGACACTGACCAGGCCGCAATCGCGCAGGCAGGCCAGGTGCTTAGAGACAGTGGACGGGCCAGGCCAAGGTCGCCGGTCAGGTCCACCACCCGAGCAGGGCCGGCTCCGAGACGCCGCACGATCGCCAGCCGCGCCGGGTCGGCCAGGGAACGGAACAGCGCCGCGGCGGGCGCCAGGCCCATCCTCGCGGCACCGGCTCGCGTCGCCGGGACAGGGTCGGCCTGCGGTGGCGGGCCGCCTGCCATGACCCGGATACGCCTGTCCGCGGGTCCCGGAAATCCCAGACGCTGTCCCTGCCCGCCACCGGGCACTCCCGGTATCACGAGACCACCGCGCGGCCATCACCGGCAATGCCAGGGAAACGCCTCACGGAAATGCCTCCCGCGTCCGTCTTTCTGTCCGTTACTGCAGTGCATTCCTGAGAATGGAAATCACCGGGAGATGGCCCGATTCCCGCGACTTCCCCTCAAATCGGCAGCGACGGTAATCTGAATACACCGACCATTTGCCAGGTAAACCAGGTAATGGGTTAAGAAGGTATCGCACCAGCTCCCGGCTCGGAACCCGAAAGATGGAGCGCGGTTTACAAGGAGGTCTGAAAAGAATTGGACAGAGGACAGTTGCAAAACACTGACCATAACGACGGCACCCACCGGCTATACAAGGGGCACGCCACCGGAGCCGCGCAGCTGCCCGCCCGGGTGCTCACCGGGGCCGAGACCCTCGCGATCCGCGCTCCGCGCGGCAGCCGCGCCACCCGCCGCCCGGGCACGGGACGGAGCGGGCGATGACCGCCATGCTCACCGTCAGCATCTGGCACAACGTCACCCGCGACCCCGAAGGCCGGCACGCCGGCTTCGGCGGGTTCACCCCTGGCGACCAGATGGTGAAGGTCTTCACCTACGACACTCCGGCGACCGGGGGCAGCCCCGCCGACATCGCCGAGGACGCGTTCGCCGCCTTCAATGACGTCCCCCTCTCCGACGAGGCCGCCGGGCTGGCCCGCCAGTACAGGGCGCGGGCCCTGAGGTCGGTCTCGGTCGGCGACATGGTCGTCGTCGGCGAGACCGCCCTCATCGTCGCCCCCGCCGGGTTCGCCGTCCTGCGCGGCACCTTCGCCCCCGTCCGCGTCCATGAGCACGGCACCCGCCCCATCGAGTAACCCCCCGCCCCGGCGCCCGCCCGGAGCCCGGGCGGGCCGCCGGGAATCTCCCGCCCGGAGGCAGCATCATGTCCAGCCGGAACAAGGCACGGCGGCACCGGCCCGCGCCCCTCTCATCCCCTTCAGCGGGCCGCCGGCAGCCCCCGCGCGGCAGCCCCGCCCCTGCGGCGCCCCCCGGCCGGATCACCGAGTCGTATGCGCCGCCTGCCCCGCGGGACCTGCCCGAGCTCCGCGGCCAGCTCGCGCAGTGGCTGGCCGGCGAGGGCCCCGGGTTCTACCTGACGATGGCCTTAGCCGGATGCCAGTGGATCCCGCCGGGCAGCACGAGCGTCACGGCCGGCGCCGCGCAGATCGCCCGCCAGGAACACCAGCGAGTCACGACGGCGGACCTGTACTGGGTCAGCGCGCCCATGACCGCCCTGGCCCGGCACGCCGCCGCCCGGCTGCCCACCAGGGCCCTGCACCCCCATGACCTGCCCAGCCGCACCGGGTTCATGGTCTTCGAGGCACCCCTCGCTACTTACGTCAACGACGAGGGCCGCGAGGTACAGATCGTCGCGGTGAGCTGGGGCCCGTGGGGCGGCCCCGGCGGCCGGTGGGGGAGCGGCTGGTGGGATCAGGGCGGCATCTGGCTCAGCTTCTTCAGCCACCCGGCCCCGGTGCTGCCCCGCGAGGCGTTCACCGGCGGGACCGCGGACCGGGCGGCCATGGCCCCGCTGATGTGCACGGTGCCGCCCGCACTGCCCGACAACGAGGCCGGCTGGCCATTCGGCGACCTGCCCGGCGACCAGGAGATCCCCGAGGGCACCACCGCCGCATGGGCGCTCGTCACCCGCGCAGCCTGGCGGCTCATGCGCCAGCCCCTCGCCGCGGAAACTACCGAGCGCGCGGACCGCGCCGCCCGCCGGCGCCTCGCCCGCGCCGGCCAGCCCGATACCGGGGTCCGGGTCATCCACATCCGCCGTGCCGAGCGCGGCCAGCCGCCTTCCGGCACCGCCGGGGGCACGCGCGAGTACGGGGTCCAGTGGTGGGTCGGCGGGCACTGGCGGACCTACTGGTGCGGGCCGGGCCGCACCCGGCCTGAGGACCGGTGGATCGATCCGTACCTCGCCGGACCCGAGGACAAGCCAGTCCGCGGCACCGAGCGGGTCCAGGTCTGGGACCGGTAGCCGCCGCAGCCCTCAGCGGGCATGCGGCAGGACCAGGCCGGCGGCCCGGACCGCGCCGGACACCGGGATGCCCCACTGCACCGCCAGGATCAGGCACAACCGGGCCGTCGGCCCCCAGCCGCCGAGCATCGCCTCCCGGTACACCGCCCACGGCTGACCGCCCCTCAGATCAGAGGCCTATTAGGGAGCTGGAATATTCGACGTTAAGGCCGTATAGCATCACGTGCTCCATCATGCGACTCGCTGCGATCGGAGCAATTTTTCCTTTTGCGTCCGCAATAAAATAGCCGATTGCCTGACTCTTGAAAGTCCCGCCCGGCATCCGCTCAAGTCCGGCGATGTCGATGAGGGACGTGAGGTTCAAGCCTTCTAGCTTCACGCCGAGCTGCAAAGGCGGCTTCCCGGACGCGGTGAGGGATACCTCGTCTGATAGGAACACACCGAGGGCCTCAGGCAGCTTCAGCGCCATCTCGATGCGCTCGGCCCACGCCTCCGGCTTTCTGGGCCAGATGAGTCCGATATGAAGGATGAGCATCGCACGGTCCGGGTCGCTGCCGTAGCGGCTGCTGCCGTCCGGCACGTCAAGCCTGGCGGAGGCCACCTTGGTTCCGTCCGCCGCGACCAGCACAGCGTTGGCCTCGCCGGCCCTGCTCGATGCATAGCGGACCCAGGACGGGGCCGGGCCAGTCACCGCAAGAGCCCCGATCAGTTTCATAAGCTTCTCGCTCTGAAGGAACCCCAGGAAGCTTGACCTCAGATCGCCCGTCTGAGTGCCGTGGCCAAGTCGAGAACAGGCAACCAGCACCACGAGCCTGAGGCTCGGAATCTGCTCTTCCTGGGGCTGCATCTGATCGGTGCCAGGAAGGATGATGGTCATGGCCGACATGGCTGTCGGCGCTCTGACGCCGTCGGCGGTATACAGCCAGCAGTCCGAGGCCGCCTCTGCCGGTGCACTGGCTGCACGTGACGCTGCTCGCTTCGCCTTCGCAATCGGGCCTCCCAGCCACGCCGCCAGATCAGGCAGCCCAGCCAGCGTCAGGAGCACGAGCGCACTACCCGCGAGGATGAACAAGGCGACAAACCAGGCGTCATGCCAGGGCGACAGACGGCCAACCCCCAGGAGCGCGCAGAGGCCACCAGCAGCGGCAGCGATGCCCGCTGACCAACCGATCACCGAACGGCGCGACTCCATGCGGCAAAGGCTACTGGCCCAGTAACCCCAGCCCTGCCCAGATGCCCAGGCTCCTCGCACGCCTTGAGCAGGGCAGGCATCCCGGCGCACCGGATGACCTCACCTGGTATTCGAGGGCCACCCGTTCCGCATCGTCTTCGGCCGCCACGGCACAGGCTGAGCTAGCCCTGGCTATTCACGCTGATCGGCCGAGGCGGGCCGCTGGCGCCGAGGTCCGGCGCGGCGACCTGGACGATCTCGACGGGCTGCGCGAGGCCGCCAGGGCGGCCGACGGCGTCATCCACCTCGCCTTCAAGCACGACCTGATGCGGTCCGGCGACTTCCCCGCCGCGATCGACGCGGACTTCGCCGCCATCGAGGCGCTCGCCTCGGCGCTCGAGGGGACGGGGAAGCCGCTGGTAACCTCCTCCGGCACGCTCATGCTCACCTTCGCGGGCATCACCGGACGGCTGGGCACCGAGGCCGATTTCGCTCCCGGCGGCCCGCGGGTCGATGCGCAGAACTTCGTGACCGGGCTCGCCGGACGCGGCGTGCGGTCGTCCGCCGTCCGGCTGCCTCCGATCGTGCACAGCTCGCTCGATCACCACGGCTTCGCGCACGTCCTGATCGGCATCGCCCGGCAGGCCGGCGTGTCGGGGTACGTGGCGGACGGGGCTAACCGGTGGCCCTCGGTGCACACGCTCGACGCGGCGCGGGTGTGCCGGCTGGCCCTGGAGGGCGCCCCGGCCGGGAGCCGGCTGCACGCGGTCGCGGACGAGGGCATCCCTTTCCGTGACATCGCGGCAGCCATCGGGCGCGGGACCGGCGTGCCCGCTGCCAGCATCTCCGCATCGGACGCTGGTGAGCGCTTCGCCTTCCTCGGCGCGTTCGTGGGGGTGGACAACCCGGTCTCCAGTGAGGTGACGCGGAAGGTGCTCGGGTGGGAGCCGGCGTATCCAGGGCTCATCGAGGACCTGGAGCACGGGCACTACTTCGGGCAGGGCTGAGCGGCGCCAGCCCTCAGGCCCGTGCCGTTGCGCTGTCCCTCGCAATAGCCAGGGCGAAGAGGCTCACTCGATGACGATAGGCTCGGTCCGGCGCGCCGGCCGCCTTCTCAACGAAATGTCCGAGCGGACAAGACCCGGACAGGTCTTTTGAGAAAGGGACATCATTTATGAGTCCCTGCAATGCCGACGCAGTAGCACCTTCCAGGTGCGACAACCCTCGTCACGGAGTCTAATCCGGGCTGGTGCCCCGGTCCGCGACTGAGCCGTCCGCTACCGCGTTGGAGGACCTGATGCCGTCAGATGAGCTGAGCGTGCCCGTGACCAAGGGGCTATTCCGGGAGCGGCGTGTTTACCTCAGCCCGGAGGCCTTCGCGGATCCGGGTGACGGCATCCAGCCTCCGACCGATCTAATCGGCCGGGAGGTCTGGATGGACATGATGGACTCGCCGACGGACGTGCTGCTTCAGACGACCGACCACTTCGGCCCGACCTTCTGGGCGATGCATAACCTCGCGGACATCTGGATCAGCGCGATCGTCCCTGGCCAGCAAGATCTCCCGCTTGTCTTCGACACGTACCTCGACGCGTACGACGAGTTTGAGGCCGCGCCGTTCGCCGCTGCTCACGGGTGGTACCGGCAGGCCACGGCGGGCCTGCGGAACGCGCTCGAAGTGAGCGCCCACGCTGCCCGCTTCGCCATCCGGGACGACCGGGTTAAGTACGCGGCGTGGCGAGACGGTACCGCCGAGCCGCCGAAGTTCGGGAACTCGGTAGATCTCATCGGCCAGGCACCCTCGGTGGCGGCGATCGAGTTGACGCTCCCCGAAGGCGCCCTGTTTGGCAGGAACCCGGATGGCGTCCTGCGTGTCCTTTACGAGCAGCTCTGCCGATCCGCGCATAGTCATCCCGGCCATACCAATGCAGACATCTGGCTGAGCAACGGCCCCGTCTTCGTCCCGGAGGCGTTCACTCAGTTCTGGCGGGACTTCCGCGACACCTTCGTCGCCTGCTCGATTCTCCTCAAGCTTGCCCACGCCGAATGTGAGCGGCCAGGTGATCTTCTGGAGGTGGCTAACCATGCAGGAGCCCCGTGGCACGGGCTCGCACCTTCGGCGGTGACCGCGTACTTCCCGTCAGGGTGACGTGCGCCAGGAAGCCACGATGAGTGCCCCATGATCACCTCTGCCCCGCCCCTGCTTGCCGGACCGCGGCGGGTCGCGGGCCGCGGCATTGATCCGGGACCCCGCGACTCGCTCCAACCATTCCAGGGTCTAGCTGCCGCTGTCGCGCTGCCACGGGTAGCGCATGTCCGTGGCCGTGAGAAAGTCCCCGTGTGTGGCCGGGTCGTGGTCCCCGCTGGTGGCCAGTTAAAGTCCCCCATCCCTCGTTCGTCGTGTCGTCCCGGAGGTTGAGGCCCCGAGCGGTGACGGTGGCGGTTCCTAGCCAGTCACTGCACCGCCCGGGGGAGCTTCCATTGAAGTCTGCGAGGGAACGGATGGACATCATTTCGGCCTGC
>DATKQH010000140.1:0-30233 GCA_035532775.1 Streptosporangiaceae bacterium | reverse complement strand
AAGTCCGGCGCGATCCACGACACCTTGGGCAAGGTGCCGGCCTTGGCCTGCTTCCAGAAGATGCTCAGCGGGCGGACGCTGCCCAGCTGGCCGTCCTTGTGCACGTCGGTGAAGCCGGGCAGCGGGTTCCAGTGAATCGACACCCCGCCGGGATTGCTCCCGGAGACCGCGCCATGATCGAGGTAGTAGCTCCAGCTCACACGGTGCCGGTGCAGGAGCCAGGTCAGGTCCGTCCAGGCGAACGGCGTCGGGCGGGACGGGAACCGTTCCCGCGGCTGGTCGCTGGCGGTGCAGCTCATCGGCACGCCGGTGCGCGCGCACCTCGCCGACCATCCTGAAACCTCGTACAGGTGGGCCGGCAGGCTCCACGAGCCGGGAGCCTCGAACAGGTGATCCTGCAGCACGAAGTCCTTCGCGTACGCCCAGTAGTCACCGATGTCGGAGCCGACGTGGTGGCCCATGACGTCCGGGTGGCAGGGGCGGCCCGACCTGCACAGCTTCTTCTCGGCCTCGGCGAGGAAGCCGTTCATCTTCCCGCCGTTCACGTCGGCCCTGAACGGGAACTGCGAGTGCGGGTCGTTCCCGTTGCTGTCGTGATGGTCAACCCACGGCCTGGCGCAGCCCCCGTTGCGCGGATCGGGCAGGCAGACGCCCTTCGGGATGCCGTCCGCACCCGGGAAGGTGCCGAAATAAGAATCGAAGGACCGGTTCTCCTGCATGATGACGATGACGTGCCTGATCTTGTGAATGCCCGCCGCATGGGCGGCGGACGTGCGCGGAGAGGACGCCTCGTGCGCCTGGGCGGCCACGCCTACCGCCATAGTGGCACCCAGGGCCACGGCCATGACGGCTGATATCCGGCGAGGCCTCATCAGTCCCTCCCGACCTGGGCTGCCAGGCAGCGATCCTACCGGCCGGCGCGGCTACGGGTGCCGGCTACGCGCTGTCCTGGTCGGCTCCGGCAGACGGCACCATCAGCCGGCCTCGCGGAGCAGCCGGGCGGCCGCTTCCGGGCTGACGTCGTTGACGAAAGCGCCCATGGCGGACTCCGATCCGGCGAGGTACTTCAGCTTGCCCGGCCCGCGCCGGATCGAGTACAGCTGCAGGTGCAGGTAGGCGAGGTCACGGTCGATGCGCGCGGGCGCCTGGTGCCAGGCGGCGATGTAGGGCAGCGTGTCGTCGAAGACCGCCTCCATCCGGCGCAGGACGTCAAGGTAGAGCCACGAAAGCTCGGTGCGCTCGGCGGCGCTGAGCGCGGGCAGGTCCGGCAGGTGCCGGTGCGGGTAGAGATGGACTTCCAGCGGCCACCGGGCGGCGAAGGGGACGAACGCGGTCCACTGGTCGCCGCGGACGACCACCCGCTCGCCGTCGCGCTGTTCCGCCGCCAGCACGTCAGCGAACAGATTGCGCCAGGTCCGCTCGCGGTAGGCCCGGGCGCTGCCGAGCATCTGGCGGGTCCGCGGGGTGAGGAACGGGAGAGCGTAGATCTGGCCGTGCGGATGCGACAGCGTCACGCCGATCTCAGCGCCGCGGTTCTCGAAGCAGAAGACCTGCTCCACGTGCGGCAGCTCGGCCAGCGTCAGGGTGCGGTCGATCCAGGCCTCGATGACGGTGCCCACCCGCGCGGGCGCCAGGGCTGAGAACGAGGAGTCGTGGTCCGCGGTGAAGCACACGACCTCGCAGCGCCCGGTGCCGGCCTGCTGGCGCATCAGGGGCCCGGCCGGGCGGGCGGGACCCGCGGCCGTCGCGGCGAAGGCCGGGAACCGGTTCTCGAATACCACCACGTCATAGGACGGCGCCGGGATCTCGGTCGGCCTGGCCGCAGTCGACGGGCACAGCGGGCACTCATCGTCGGGCGGCAGGTAGGTGCGGCCCTGCCGGTGATCGGCCAGGCCGACCCATTCGTCGAGGATGGCGTCGTAGCGGACGGTCGGCAGCGGCCGGAACGCCGGAAGGTCGCGGGGGTCGGCCACGGCCCGCACCGCGGCGTCGGACTCATCGAAGAAGACGATCTCGCGGCCGTCGGCCAGCCGCGCCTGCGTTTTCTTCACGGGCGATCGCCAGCGCTCGCGATGATGAGGTCGCCGACCCTGCTGGCGAGAACGTTCCGGGCGTCGGCGTCGAGACCATCGTCGGTGACGAAGGTGCCGACCTCGGACAGCGCGACGATCTGGCTCAGCCCGATGACCCCCCACATGGCGTGATCGGCCAGCACGACCAGGTGGCGCGCGGACTCGGTGAACGCGCGACTGGTTTCCGCCTCTATCAGGTTGGGCGTGGTGAGCCCGGCCTTGGCGTCGGCACCGTGCACGCCCATGAAGAGCATGTCGAGGTGCAGGGACGCGACCAGGCCGCGTCTGGCCAGCGCGTCAAGGTCGCGACGGATCGTCATGTCCGACACCCCGAAGTGCTGAGTCAGGTCGCTCACGCGCACGCCCCCCGACCGCTGCACCTGCTCGAGAATGTACGTGCGGCGCTGCGGGCGAGTTCGCTCATCGGACGTGACCGGTCGGAGCAGGATGGCGGGGCCGCACTCCGCCAACATGCCCCAGAATAGGCACCAAGGAAACAACCTCGAACATCCAGGCGCCTGCGGCAGCTCCGGTTCATCCGGCGGAGGCGGCGGCAACGCCATCACCTTCGGATCGAACTACTCCGATCCCGCACCCTGCTCACGACCTGGATCTACAACGACTTCTTCTGGGCCATCACGCTGATCTCGACCGGCACCGAGCGGCCGATCACCTCGGCGCTGGCCAGCTTGCAGGGCCAGTTCGTCTCGGACCAGAACCTGATCGCCGCCGCCGCGCTGATGGCCGCCGTGCCGGCGCTCGTAGTGTTCGTGCTGCCGCAGAAGCAGTTCGTGGCCGGCTTGTCCCTGGGCGCCACCAAGGGATGACGGCGCGCGGGACCAGTCACGTCAGCCGCGGGCGCCCAGGGCTGGTGTCGGGACGTCGAGCAGCCTGCGCACGGTCGGGATCACGGCCTCGACCTCATCAACCAGCACCGGCAGCGCCAGGTCCTGCTCATCGACCACCAGTTCCCTGGCGAACGCTCCGGTCAGGCGCCGCCAGGATGGCCCCACCAGCACGAGCCGGGCAGTGCCCGGTTCGGTCTGCGCGGCGGCCCACACCGCGGCTGCCTCGGCCAGGGTGCCGATGCCGCCGGGCAGGGCGATCGCGACCCGGGTGGCCAGCAGGAATGCCAGCCGCTGCGCGTAGTCCTCGCTCCAGCGCAGCTCGGCATGGCTCGGGTGCGGTGTCAGGTGCGCCCAGGGCGACATGGGCAGGCCGACGGTCCGTCCGCCGGCCTCCACTGCCCCGCTGGACGCCGCCGCCATCAGCCCGCCGTACCCGCCGGTGACAACGGTCCAGCCCTGTTCGGCGAGCAGGCGGCCGAGACGGCGCGCCGCGTCATGGCGCCGATCGCCCGGTCCGATCCGCGCGGAGCCGAGCACGGCGATCTCGGCCGGAGCCGGCTCAGCCGGCGACGAGCTGGTAGCCACGGACGCCCTTCTTCGCGGACAGGCTGACGATGACCCCGCGCAGTACGCCCTCGCTGTACTCGCTGCCCGGGTTGAGTGCCAGCGTACGGCCGATCCGGGCCTCGCCGCGTGACTCATGGATGTGGCCATGCAGGCTGAGCATCGGCTGGTACCGGGCGATCGCATCCCGGACCGCTGAGCTGCCGACCCCGGTGATCAGCGGCGAGCCGCCGCTCATCTTCGGCCGGAACTCGGCGTCCAGCGCCACCGCCTGGTCGATCGGCGTGTTCTTCGGCGGCACATGCAGGTTGAAGATCGCTTTCGCCGGGTCGGCCAGCTTGGCGGCCTCGGTGTCGATCACCGCGGCCAGGTCGTCCTCGTCGAGCTCCCGCGGCGAGTCCCACGGCGTCCGGTTAGAGTAGCCGACCGAGATCATCGAAAAGCCCCCCGGCAGCTCGATCACCCGCTGATCGGGATCGATCACCGAGGAACTGCTTTTCAGCAGGTCGTCGACGAAGAACGGGTCGTCGTTGCCGGGCGCGAAGACGCACTGGATCCCGGTGCCGGCCAGCCGGTCCTCGGCCAGGTCGATCCAGCGGCTCATCGTCTCGTTGATCAGCTTCCTGAACAGGTCGCTGACGCCGGCCGGATCCCGCTTCAGGACGGCGATCTCGTCCGGGGTCATCGGATGCGGGTAGAAGCCGGCGTCCGCGATGAACTTGTTCAGGCCCGGCAGGCCATCGGCGTCGACCACTCGCTGGCGCCCGAACAGCTGGGCCGAGTACACGCCGCCGGGCTCTTCGACCACCGGGACGATCATCTTGCCGGTAATGTCGCCGCCCATCACGACAGCGTCGACGCCGTAGAACTTGCCCGCGTTCAGGAACTTGCGCAAGCACCGGTCGGACCCGTGGATATCGGTGGCAAAGAAGATCTTCGAGTCTTTCAATGACGCGCTCCATCCACCTGGGGGGCGGCCGCAAGCGCGGCCGCGACCGAGTCGATGCGATCACGCACGTCCGATGCGGCTGCCTCGTCGAGCAGGTCGGCCAGGGCATCGACGACCCGCCGCGCCTCGCCGGCGATCTCGGCCAGCGGGGCCACCCTCGTCATGCTGGCTCCCCGATGGTCGCCCGGTGGATCGTCTCGTAGTGCTCGGCCCTGGCCGCTTCGCCGGAGAAGTTATAGGACTGCCTGCCCGTCAGCCGGGCCAGGTGGAAGCCGATCAGGGCCGGCGGCAGGCACGCCGTCACCGGCGAGAACTCCTCGGCCACCCCCGCGGCTAGCGGCACGGCCAGCTCACCGGGGGCCGCGGCACCGCGGGATGGCCGGTCGCTGATCACGACAGGCCGGGCGCCCATGAACCGGAGTTCGGCCAGGATCTCCTCGCCCCGGTCGTAACCAGCTCCGCCCGGGTTGACCAGCACCACCGGATCGCCGGCCGAGGTGACGAAGTACTGCTCGTGCGCCCACTCCTCGATGCTGGTCGCGACGCCGAGTCGTTGCGGGCCCTCGAACAGCTTCGCCGCCCCGAACCGGGCCGTCGCCTCGGTCGGGCCCGCGCCGAGGAACGCG
Organism: Streptosporangiaceae bacterium; assembly: GCA_035532775.1. GTDB lineage: Bacteria > Actinomycetota > Actinomycetes > Streptosporangiales > Streptosporangiaceae > Chersky-822. The sequence goes on along the minus strand of DATKQH010000140.1, from coordinate 25,174 downwards.
ACCCAGCGGGCGGGCAGCAGCGCGCTGGCGGCCTGGGCGCAGGCGTCGGCGGTCTGCCGCAGCGTCGCGGAGACCTGGCCGGGCAGGCGGCCAAGGTTGCGCGTCAGGTCGCCGGCGTCGCCGCGCAGCTCGGCCAGCGCGACGGCCAGCCGCAGCAGGGTAGCGAGCATCGCGACGTACGTCGACGTGCCGGGCGAGAAGCCCAGCGTCGGCACGTCCACCGGCAGCATCTCGTCACAGGCCAGGGCGAGCGGGCCATCGGCGGCATGGGTCAGAGCCACCACCTGATGACCGGCGCGGCGGGCCTGGACAGCCGCCTCGATCGTCCGGCCGACCTGGCCCGAGAACGAGATGGCGATCACGGCACTCCCGGCTGGCATGGCCCTGAGCCGGTAGCGGGCCAGGTCCAGTGCGTGCACCGGGTGCGCGGTCAGGCCGCTGTGGCGCTGGAACGCCAGCTCGGCGGCGAGGCCGGCGAAGGCGGAATCGCCGCAGCCGGTCAGCCACAGATGCTGCACGCCGCGGGCGACCAGCCGCTTGGCCAGCGCGGTGATGTGCCCGTCGGGGTCATCGAGCACGTCGGATACCACGTCGGGGATGGTCAGGATTTCGCGGCGCATCACGTCGATGTCGTACCGGCCCGACGGCTCCGTGACCTCGGCAGCCGCAGACGGCACCTCGGTGCTCGCCGCGGCCAGCTGGTGCCCGGCCGCGGCGATGCCGGGGCGGTCCCGGCCCGCCTCGAACAGCCGCAGGCTGCCGCTGGCCGTGATGGCCGTGCCGGCCACCGCGGCGCCCAGCCCGACCGACTCGACGATGCCGAGCCCGCGGGCCAGGCCGGCCGCCAGCCCGCCGCAGAAGGCGTCTCCCGCTCCGGTGGAGTCGGCCACCTCCGCCCGCAGGGCAGGGACGCGGGTGATCCGGCCGCTGTCCAGCACGTACGCCCCCGCTGCGGCTGCCTTGGCGACGGCCCTGCCGACCCCCGCGGCCGCCAGCAGGCTCAGCGCGGGCACGGGGCTTTCCGCCCCCGTCAGTTCGGAGAGCTCTTCCATGCTCGGAACGAACCAGTCCACCGAACTCGCCAGCGCCAGCACCCGGTCGGCGACGGCGGAGTCCCATGACTCGTGCGTGTCGAGCGTGATGAGCGCGCCGGGTGCCTGCTCGCGCACGCGGGCCACGATCCGCTCGGCGTGGCCGAGCGGCATGGCGGCCACGTGCACCACCGCCGCCCGGCCGAGCAGGGCAGGACTGAGGTCCGACGGCTCCGGCGCCACCTGCTCCGAACGGTCCAGCGGCGTCCGGTACAGCCACTGCCGGCGGCCGTCTTCCTCGTAGACCACCCAGTTGCGGACGGTAGGCCCGGTGATCTCGATCAGGCTGCTCAGGTCGACGCCCTCGGCCGCGAGAGCGTCCAGGGCGCCAGCCGGGAAGTCCTCGCCGCGCCTGGCGACCAGCGCCGCGCTCGCGCCCGCCGTGATCACCGCCGTGGCGGCGTGCACGCTGTTGCCGCCCAGCGTCGCCATCCGGGTGGCGCCCGTCGGGAGCACGACGTCGTCGATGGTCAGGTTCCCGACGACCACCACGAGCGGGCTGGCCGGTTCGCGGTTCACTCCGGCGGGATCTCGCGGTAGGCCAGCCCGAGGTTCACGCCCTTGCGCGAGTTCAGCCGCCACGCGACGACGTACCAGATCGCGCCGAGCACCACGGCGCCGATCATGAACTCCAGCGAGAGCCTGCGGGTGACCGCGAAGGTGGCGCTGATCGAGGAGTTGAACACGAACTCGCCCATCAGCACGCCGAGCGCGATGACCCCGCCGGCGCCGGCCAGCGTCACCGCCGGGATGCCGGCGATCCGGCGGCCGCCGCCGCTTTCCCAGACCGCCTTGAGCCGGTAGGGGAACACGATCCCGGCGACGCTCACCACGATGAAGGCAGCGATCTGCGCGAGCAGTGCCCCGAGCAGGCTGGCCTGCGGGATCTGCACCAGGGCGAACAGCGCGATCTCGCCGGTGAGTGCGCACAGCAGGATGGCCTTGATCGGCGTGTGGAACGTGTCGCTGACCTGGCCGAGCTGGCGCGGCACGACCCGGTCGAGCGACCAGGCGAGCATGTAGCGGGTTGCCTGCAGGGTCGACAGCGGCGTTCCCATCAGCGCCCAGAGGATGAACCCGACGCCGATGATCAGCAGCAGCGGAACACTGCCGGTGAGCAGGCTGGCGATCAGGTTAATGCCAGCCGGGACGCCGCCGGGAAGCGCCAGCTTGGGTGAGCCCGTGTTGCTCAGGTAGGAAAGGCTGGCCGCCCAGTCATGGCCGACCGCGTGCTGGTACGCCCACACGATGAACGCGAGCACGGCGCCGTTGATCAGCACGCCGCCGACCATGGCGAAATACTGGCTGCGCGAAGCCCGCTTGACCTCGCCGCCGATCTGCGCCGAGCCCTGCGCGTACCCGACGACGAAGAAGACCCACGGCAGCATGAGCAGGGTGGCGGTGAGGCTGAAGTGCGCGCCGTTGCCGGTGAAGCCCGCCGACCTCGCCGCCGGGATGATGTTGCTGTAGGCGAGGCCCTTGTTCGTGGCGGCGAACGTCGTCCAGGCCTGGGCAATCTGGCTGCCGCGGAAGAGCAGCAGGCCGGCCACGAACAGGATGCTCAGGCCCGCGATGGCGAACAGCCATTTCTGCACCCGCCAGTAGGACCGCGACCCGTAGATCAGCAGTGCCGCGAAGGCCAGGGTCAGCACCGTCCCGAACAGGATCACCCACCACTGCGTGGTAATCCCGATGATGGCGTGCTTGGCGAGCAGGTCGTTGCTCAGGTTGATCCAGACCGGGTGCCCGGTGACCGCGCCGAGCGTGGTCATGGCGACCGGCGCGGCGAACGTCAGCGCGAACCAGGCATTGAAGCCGATCCAGAAGAAGATCAGCCACAGGCCCTGGCTCCATGACATCAGCCAGCCGACGAACGGGTGCAGCGCGCGGCTGACGAACACGTAGTCGCCGCCCGCCCTGGGCATCGCCGCGGCGAACTCGGAGTAGACCCACAGCAGCGTGAAGGCCATGACCAGGGTGCCGATGCCGATCGCCAGCAGCATGTTGCCGCCGGGGAAGTCACCGGGAGCCTGCAGCAGCATGAAGATCGCGCCGAGCGCGACGTTCATGCCGAGGGTATTCATGATCAGGGCGTCCCACTTGGAAACCTCCCTGACCAGGCCGGTCGCGTTCCTGACGAAGAGCTGCCCGTCGCCGGCGAAGTCCGACGGGAGGGATACGTCACGTGCCATGTGATCCTCCGGGACCAATGGGGCGGCGCCTGGCACCGCGAGGGGGTTGTGCCTGACTGGCCGGAGTCGATCGCCGGCTTTCGATCGCGAACCGGAACCGCTCAGGCCGGTAGAGCACGTCGGAGTACTCCACCGGACGGTCCCGCTGGTTCCTGGTGACGCCGATAACCCTCAGCACGGGCGAGCCTGGCGCCAGGCCGAGCAGCTCGGCCTGCTCCAGCCCGGCCCGGTCGACCTCGACGACGTTGTCCGCCGAGGTCATCTCCACGCCGTGCACCTGGGCGAGTGCCTCGTAGAGCGATCCGGTGCCCAGATCCTGGTCGCTGACGCCGCGCGCGTACCTGGGCGGCAGCCAGGCGGTGAGCAGGGCCAGCGGGTCGCCGTCCAGGGACGCGAGCCGCCGCAGGCACCACGCCTCCTGGCCGCGCAGCGCCAGCGCGGCCGCGACCGCCTGCGGCGGCTCGGCGAACTCGCTGCTCAGGACCTTCACGGTTGAGTTCAGCCCCTGGCGGCGGACCGACTCGTGGAAGCTGCCCAGAATCTGGATCTTCTCGACCAGCTTGCGATCACGGATGAAGGTGCCCTTGCCCCTGGTCCGGTCGACATAGCCCTCTTTGGTGAGATCGGCCATCGCCTGCCGCACCGGCGCCAGGCTCACGCCAAGCGCCTCGGCCAGCTCACGCTCCCTGGGCAGCTGCACGCCAGGCGGCAGCCACCCCTGCTCGACGCCCTCGAGTACCGCGATCTTGATCTGATGGTGAAGCGGCACCGGGCTGTGCCGGCGGACCGCCGCAGCCAGCCGGGACACGGCAGGTGACGTCATAGGCAGAAGATTACAAAGTCATAATCAAATGTCAATACCCGATGTATTGACCGTTACGTTACCCGCCGGTTACCGTCACGTCAGGTCTGCTGCCGGGTCGTCCGAGTCGCCGGACTCATGGAGCATCTCGACGCGCGGGCTTGTCCTCGCGCGCTACTGGGGTGGAGGACGAGATGGGCGGACAGGCGGATGCTGGCGAGCAGTCGGTCGTTGCCGACTACACCGAATCGGTGGTACCGCAGCACGCGCGACGGTCGAACTTCCGGATGTTCCTCACGTTCGGCTCGATGCAGCTGGTGTTCGGCGCGGTCCTGGTCGGCTACGGCGCCCGGTTCGAGGGCCTGTCGCTCGGCCGGCTGATCCTGGCGATGGCGATCGCGGCAGTGACGATGACCGCCTACTGCATCGGATCAGCGAACGTCGGTACGGTCGCGGGTCAGACGCACGCCGTCACGACGCGGAGCATCTTCGGCACGGTCGGCAGCGCGATCGTCTCGCTGCTGCTGGTCATCGACGGGATGGGCTTTTACCTGTTCACCGTGCTGTTCGTGATCACGCTCGGTCAGGCGCTGCTCGGAACCATCGCCGCCGTTTCCCTGATCACCGCGGTGCTGGCGTTCGTGATGATCTTCAATAACTACTTCGGCTTCACCGGCCTCCAGCGCTTCGCGCAGTTCGTCGCGGTGCCGGTCGTGGTGGTGTGGGGCATCTACGCGACCATCAAGGCGTTCACCTCGGTGTCCGGTCACGCCCTGTCTGCGGTGCCACACGCGAGTGCTCCTGCGTCCATCTTCTTCGTCACGGGCGCGATGGTCGGCCTGTCGACCTGGGGCAACGAGCCCGACATCTTCCGTTACGCCAAGCCAGGCCGGGCGTCGTGGTGGAACGTCCCGGCGATCGCCATCCCGTACATCCTCGGCGCGTTCATCTTCCCCGTGATGGGGTACCTGATCGCGACGCTGTCGAACCAGCCCAGCTTCGCCCCGAGCATCAAGTACTTCGCCACCTTCACGCTGTTCGGGCTGGCCGGCCTGATGATGGTGGTCCTGCTCGTCAACCAGTGGGCGGTCCAGGACGGGAACCTGTATATCGCCATCAACGGCGCGCAGAACCTGCTCTCCCGCATTCCGCGCTGGCGCCGCCAGTACACGGTAATCGGCCTGGGCCTGGCCGCCGCCGGCCTGACGTTCATCCTGCCCAGCCTGACCAAGACGTTCAACATCGTCACGGGCATCGGAGCGGTCACGGTGCCGGTCGCCAGCACCATCATGGCCGTGGACGTCTTCGTCGTGCGGCGCCTGTTCGGACTCCGGCGGCCGCTGCACCGGGTCGCCTCGTGGTCGGAGCTAGCCACCGCCAACTGGCCCGCCATCGCGGCGCTCCTGGCAGGCACGGCCGTCGGCGCCTTCACCGGCGGCCTGGTTCCTGGCACGCCGGGATTCGGGAAGACCTATCTCGGCTTCCCTGCCCTGCAGGCATGGGCAACGGGCGCGGTCGTCTACCTGGTGGTCGTCGCGCTGATCGCGCGGAGTCCCCGGGCGAAGGAACTGCTCGGCTACTCGCGGATTGGCAGCGACCCCGCGGAGGGGCTGCCGGAGCGGGCGGCCGCTGAATGACCGACGGATTCGATCTGGTCATCCGGGCTCCGCGAGTCATCTCCGGTCACGGCGACGGCGAGATCGCTGCCGCGGTCGGGGTACGGGATGGCTCTGTAGCCGCCCTCATGCCGCTGGATCACGCCGCGACGGCGCCGAGCGTGCTGGAGCTGGATTCCTCCGTCGTGCTGATGCCGGGCCTGGTCGATTCCCATGTGCACATCTGCGAGCCGGGCAACACCGAATGGGAGGGCTTCGCGGCCGCGACCCGGGCCGCGGCGGCCGGCGGGATCACCACGCTCGTGGACATGCCGCTGGACAGTGTCCCCAGCACCGTCAGCGTGGCCGCCCTTGAGCTCAAGCGGCAGGCGGCCGCCGGGCAGTGCCAGGTCGACGTCGGATTCTGGGGCGGGGTGATCCCCGGCAACCGCGGTGACCTCGTGCCGCTGCACCAGGCCGGCGTCCTCGGCTTCAAGTGCTTCCTGGCCCACTCCGGGTCCGACGACTTCCCGCCGGTTACTGACCGGGAGATGGAGGACGCGCTCGGCGTCCTCCGCGAGCTCGGTTCGCCGCTGCTGGTGCATGCCGAGAGCGCGGAGGCCGCGGCGGCGATCGGTGCGGCGACCGGCCCGAGGTATGCCGATTACCTGGCGTCTCGGCCGCGAGGGGTCGAGAATCTCGCCATCTGCCAGGTCATCGAGGCCGCCCGCCGCTCAGGCGGGCGCGCGCATGTCGTTCACCTGTCGAGCTCGGACGCGCTCCCGATGATCGCGTCGGCTCGCCGGGACGGCGTTGCCCTGACGGCGGAGTCGTGCCCGCACTACCTGACCCTGACCGCGGAGGAGATCCCCGACGGCGCGACGGCCTTCAAGTGCTCGCCGCCGATCCGGGAGGAAGCCAATCGCGAGCTGCTCTGGGACGGCCTGCGGGACGGCGTGCTTGATCTTGTCGTCTCCGACCACTCGCCCGCCACGGCGCATATGAAGGAAGTAGCCAGCGGTGACTTCAGCGCCGCCTGGGGCGGGATCTCCTCGCTCCAGCTCGGGTTGCCGCTGATCTGGACCGGCGCGCGCGGCCGTGGCTACTCGCTCGGCGATGTCGCCCGCTGGATGTCGGCTGGGCCCGCACGGCTGGCTGGCCTGCGCAGGAAGGGAAAGGTCGCGGTGGGCTACGACGCCGACTTCTGCCTGTTCGCTCCGGACGAGTCCTTCGTCGTCGATCCGGCCGAGATTCACCACCGGCACCCGGTCACTCCGTACCCGGGCCGAGCGCTGGCAGGTGTCGTCCGCGGCACCATTCTTCGCGGCGAGCCGATCGACCCCGGCCGTCCGCGCGGGCAGCTGCTCAGCGGCCGGGAGGGGACCTGAGATGAGGATTCTCGTCGTCAACGTCAACACTAGCCAGACCATGACGTCGGTGATCGAGGAGGCGGCCCGGCGATACGCCTCCGCGGGCACCGAGATCGAGGCCCTCCGGCCGTACTTCGGACCCGAGGCGGTCGACTGCAACTTCGAGAGCTACCTGTCGGCGGTGGCGGTGATGGACCGCGTCCTCGCCTATGACGGGCCCTACGACGCCGTGGTGCTGGCCGGCTTCGGCGAGCACGGCCGGGACGGGATCGCCGAGCTCATCGAGCAGCCCGTGGTCGAGATCTGCGAAGCCTCGGCGCATGTCGCGATGATGATCGGCCGGTCGTACTCGGTGGTCACCACGCTGCAGCGTTCCGTTCCCGCGATCGAGGACCGGCTGCGACTGGCCGGCCTGTGGGATCGCTGCTCGTCGGTCCGGGCCAGCGGCATGAGCACGCTCGACGTGGACAACGACCCGGCGGGAGCGGTCCGCGCCATCGTCGCCGAGGCCGCCGCCGCGGTCGAGACCGACCACGCGGAGGTCATCTGCCTGGGCTGCGCCGGCATGGCCGGGCTGGAGGAGGCCATCACCACCGAGCTGCACGTCCCCGTCGTCGACGGGGTCGGGGCAGCGGTCCGGCTCGCCGAGGCGATCGTCGGCCTCGGCCTGACGACCAGCAAGCTCTGCACGTACGCGCCGCCCGAGCCCAAGAAGATCATCGGCTGGCCGCTGTCACCGGCGCTCGGCCTGCGGCCGCCGCCGGGCGGACCGGCATGAGCGGCTCGGCGGGCAGCGTGACCGACCTGGCGTCGCGGTGGCTCGGCGGCAGCGTGGTCGCGGCCAGCGACGAGTCCTTCGGCGATAAGGAGAACCTGCTGAATCCGGCCGCGCCCGCCTTCGAGCCCGGCCGGTACGGCAACCGCGGCGAGATCGTGGACGGCTGGGAGACCAGGCGGCGCAGGCAGGCCGGAAACGACTGGGCGCTCGTCCGCCTCGGCACGCCGGGGATCATGACGTCCGTCCACGTCGACACGAGCTTCTTCACCGGGAACTTTCCCGCCGAGTGCGTCATCGAGGCCTGCGGCCGCGACGGCTACCCCAGCCCCGACGAGCTGACCGGGCCCGACTGGGCGGAGATCGTGCCGCGGTCACCGCTGCGCGGCGACACGCTGAACACCTTCGCCGTATCGGACCCGCGGCGCTTCACCCATGTCCGCCTGTCGGTGTTCCCGGACGGCGGCGTGGCCAGGCTCCGCGTGCTCGGCCAGGTCGTGCCCGATCCCCGTGGTCTGGAGCGGCTGACGATCGACCTGGCGAGCCAGGAGTACGGCGGCCTGGTCGTGGCGAGCAGCGACGACTTCTATACCGCGGCCCAGGCGCTCAACCGCCCGGACCGGGCCCGGTCGATGGGCGAGGGGTGGGAGACGCGACGGCGGCGGGACGACGGCCACGACTTCGTCATCTTCCAGCTGGGCCTTGCCGGGCAGGTCAGGCAGCTAGTCATCGACACCGCGCATTTCAGGTACAACGCGTCCGCTGCGATCGCCATATCCGGCTTCGGCCTCAGTTCCGCCCCGCCCGCCAGCTCGCCGGCCTGGACGCCGCTCCTGGACCGCGTCCGGCTGCAGCCCGACACGCGTCATGTCTTCGCCGTGCACGACGAGCGGCCCGTGGCCGCGATCAGGCTCGACGCCTTTCCCGATGGCGGCGTGTCGCGGGTGCGCGTGATCGGGAGCATCGATCCGGCGGCGCGCCGCCGGGCCGGCTACCGCTGGCTCAATTCGCTGCCGGCCAGCCAGGCGCTGCTTTGCCTCGCCAATGCGGGCCTGCCCGCGGAAACTGCCGCCCTTGTGGCTGGTCAGCGGCCATTGCCCGAGGAATGGCTCGACAGTTTCCGCCCGCCAGGCGCGCCGGTACCCGGAGAGCTGCGGGCACACGTCGGCGCGCTGGAAGCGATGCTGGAAGGCCTGTCCGACTGATCGAGGAGCTTGGTCCACGCCCGCTGAGAAATGCGGCGGGAACGGCAGCCTGGGTCCGGAGCTATACCTCGACAATACGCCACGCTGCCAGTGACAGCGGCATTAGACTGCGGCGGACTGGTCATCGGGCGGCCGTTCACGCCGTCGCTGATAACTGCCCGGACCAATCAGCGGCGTTTCCCGTGCCAGCTTCGGGCGGCGGCAACGTGCTCGGCCATCTTCTCGTGGTGGGCGAGCACGGCGGCGTAGGCGGCCTCGCCGTCCCGGGCGATCACGGCGGCGGCAATCGGCTCATGCAGTGCCCATTGCTGGTCCGCCCCGCTGTCGCGCAGCCACAGCGGGTCTGACTCCGTATCGACCCACGCCTTGAGCTGGTATGACAGCACGGCGCTGTGCACGCTCTCGTACATGGCGGCCAGGTACGGATTGCCCACGCTGCGCACGATCAGCGCGTGGAAGACCGTGTCGGCGGCGATCAGCTCCGACGTGCGGCCTACGGCATCCCGCAGTGCTGGCCCGGGGGGACGACCCCCCGTAACCCCCCGCAGCCGGCCCAGCGCGGCCAGAATGTCGTTGGCTTCGGCGGCATCCAGCGCGGGCTGGCGGGCCGCTGCCTCCCGGACACCCAGCGTCTCCAGCCACAGCCGGAGCCGCATCAGATGGCCGACCGAGTGCTGATCCAGGTCGAGCATCAGGTTCACCGAGGCGGCCACCATGGTCTCCGGGCGGCGGACCACGTAGGCCCCCGACCCGTGCCTGATCTCGATCAGGCCCATCAGGGACAGGCTGCGGAGCGCCTGGCTGACGGTCGGCCGGCTCGCCCCGAACCGCTCGGCCAGGTCGCGCTCGGCCGGCAGCCGCGCGCCTTCAGCGATGCCCTCGCTGATAATCAGGCCGCGAATCTGGTCGGCCAGGCTCTCGGACCGGCGGACCGCGGCGACCGGGGCGATTCCGGGCAGCTCTACCGCGCGCGGGCGGGGCCGCGAGGGAGCTGCCATCCGTTGACACCATCCTGGGTTAATCCGACAATGTGGCCATGCCACTTTGCCACTTTACCAAGAGATGACCTCCCCGGCCCGGCTCTCCGATCCGGGGACGCACTGGGAGGTAGCCGATCCGGAGCGGCTCGCGACCGCCATCCGGCTGCGGGCCGTGCGGATGGTGGCAGCCCAGGGATTCGGCTACCTCGGTCAGGCGCTGTCGTGCGCCGAGCAGGTCGCGGCCCTGTTCTCGGTCGCACGACCCGGTGCCGACCGGATCGTCTGCTCCCCCGGCCATTACGTGATCGCGTTCTACGCCGCCGCCGCCGAGGTCGGGCTGATCCCCGAGCACGCGCTGGACGGCTACGGGCAGGACGGCTCGGCGCTGGAAGCGATCGGCACCGAGCGGTCGCCGCTGTTCGACTACGTCGCCGGGTCACTCGGCCAGGGATTGTCGGCGGCCGCCGGGCTCGCCCTGTCCGACCGGCTGCGCGCTCGTCAGGTGCGGACCTTCGCCCTGGTCAGCGACGGCGAGCTGGAAGAAGGCCAGGTGTGGGAGGCGGCGATGTTCGCCGCGCATCACCGCCTGTCGGCACTGACCGTCCTGGTAGACGCGAACAACTCGCAGGTCGACGGTCCCGTGGACACGATCACGACCATCGAGCCGGTCGCGGCGAAGTGGGCGTCGTTCGGCTGGGAGCCAGTAGAGCTTGACGGTCACGACGTTCGCGCCGTGTCACTGGCCCTGGCCGGGGCGCGAGCCGCGAGCCGCCCGGTGGCGCTGATCTGCCGTACCTCGACGGCACACGGGCTCGACTGCCTGCCGCCCGATGCCGACGGCCACTTCATCAAGCTGCCGCCCGAGCTCGCAGCCGCCGCGGTCGCCGAGCTGACGGGGCGGCTGGAGCGTGCCCGTGCGTGAGCCTCCCTACCAGACCGTGCTCAAGCCCTACGGCCAGGCGCTGGTCGAACTCGCGCGGCGACGCGACGACGTGCTGTGCCTGAGCGGCGACCTGACCCGCCAGTGCGAGATCGACCTCTTCGCCGGCGCCTTTCCTGACCGTTTCATTCACGCCGGCATGGCGGAGGCGAACATGATCGGCGTGGCCGCGGCTCTCGCCCGCTGCGGTCACATCCCGTTCGTGCACACGTTCGGCGTCTTCGCCACCCGCCGTCCGCTGGACCAGATCATCAACGCCGTGGCCTGCCCGCGGCTGCCGGTCAGGATCGTCGGCTTCATGCCCGGCGTCTCCAGCCCGGGCGGGCCGAGCCATCAGGCGATCGACGACGTGGCACTGATGCGGTGCGTTCCCGGGATGACCGTGATCGACATCGCCGACGCGGTGCAGGCCGGGCAGGTCTGCGATGCGATCGTCGACCTGCCCGGCCCGGTATACCTGCGGCTCAAGCGGGGCGAGATCCCTGTCATTTTCGATAACGGCCACCACCTCGCGCTCGACCACGCGGACGTGCTCACCAGCGGCGCGGATGTGGCGCTGTTCGCCAGCGGGATGATGCTGGCCCCATCGCTGGCAGCCGCCGCTGTCCTGGCCGGGCACGGGATCGGCGTCAGCGTCGTCAACGTCCCGGTCATCAAGCCGCTGGATGAAGCCACCGTCACCAGGGTCTCGTCCGCCTGCAAGGTGGTGCTGACCGCCGAGAATCACCTGATCACCGGCGGCCTCGGTTCCGCCGTCGCCGAGGTGCTCGCCGAGTCCGGCGCGGCCAGGCCGCTGCGCAGGATCGGCCTCCGTGACACGTTCGCCGAGGGCGCCGGCACCGCGCCGTACCTGTTCGGCAAGTACGGCCTGTCCACCCAGTCCATCGTCGAGGGAGCCTGGCACGCACTCGGCCTGCCGGGCGCCGCGCCCGAGGCCGACGTCGCCGACGCCGGGGCTGGTGAGTACTCGCCGGTCTGAAGCCGCCCGAGCCCGTCCCGTCCCCCGCAGGAGGTCTTCCGATGACGCCCACGTATCCGGCACCGTTCTACTCGGCATCCGACCAGCCCGTTCCGATCGCCTCGCCAGGCGCCGTCACGGGCGTGGACTGGGAGCAGCGGGTCGATTTCGCCCGGCTGCGCGCCGACCGGTACGCGCGCGTCCAGGCTGGGCTGATGCAGTCAGAGTTCGGCGCGCTGATTTTGTTCGATATGAATAACATCCGCTATACGACCGCTACCCATATCGGCAACTGGGCCAGGGACAAGTTCTTCCGCTGCGCGTTGCTGATGCGGGACCATGAGCCGATCCTGTGGGACATCGGCTCGGCCGCCAGGACCCATCAGCGCTACGCGCCCTGGTACGGCGAGCGGAGCTGGCAGGCCGGGATCTCCAGCTGGCGCGGTTCCATCCCCGAGACCGTGGGCGTCGAGGCGGGCAACGCCAGCCGCCTGGCCGGCCTGCTGCACGATGCGGGCCTCGCGGGCGAGCCGGTCGGCGTCGACATCGTCGAGCTCCCCGTGCTCCGCGCGCTTGAGCGGGCCGGACTGCGGGTCGAGGACGGCCACGGCCTGATGCAGGAGATCCGCTCGATCAAGACCGCCGATGAGGTCGCGCTGCTCGATCACGCCGCCGCCCTGGTCGACGGTGCCTACGACGAGCTCTACCGCGCGCTCCGGCCGGGCATCAGGGAGAACGATCTCGTCGCGCTGGTGAACAGGTACCTGTATGAGAACGGGTCCGAGGAGGTCGAGGCCGTCAACTCCATCTCAGGGGAACGGTGCAGCCCGCATCCGCATGTCTTCTCCGACCGGCTGATCCGGCCCGGCGACACCGCGTACTTCGACATCATCCACGCTTTCAACGGCTACCGGACCTGCTACTACCGGACGCTGAACGTCGGCAGCTCCAACGCGGCGCAGCGTGAGGCCTACCGGCGGGCCAGGGAGTTCATGGACAATGCGATCGCCGAGATCCGGCCGGGGGCGACGTCGGCCGACGTGGTCCGCCATTTCCCCGCCGCTCAGGAGTTCGGTTTCGCCAGCGAGGAGGAGGCATTCGGCCTGCAGTACTGTCACGGCCTGGGCCTGTCCAACTGGGAACGGCCGCTGATGAGCCGCCACCACTCGTTCGAGCACCCGGTCGAGCTGCGCGAGGGCATGGTGTTCGCCATCGAGACGTACTGGCCGACGCCAGACGGCTCCGCGGCCGCGCGGATAGAAGAGGAAGTCGTGGTGACGCCCGACGGATGCCGGCTGCTGACCAGGTTCCCGGCCGACCAGCTCTACGTCGCCGGCACGCGGTACTGGACCGGCGCCGACCTGCCGGCCTCGCCGGCCTCGGCATGACCCGCATTGGCTGGCTCGGCACCGGCCGGATGGGCGCCGCGATGACGGCCCGGCTCCTCGACGCCGGCGAGCTGGTCACCGTCTGGAACCGGACGAGGTCGAAGACCGAGCCGCTCGCCGCCAGGGGCGCCGTCGTCGCCGACAGCCTCGGCGACCTGGGTGGCTGCGACATCGTGTTCGTCATGGTTGCGAGGCCCAGTGACCTGGAGGAGGTCGTCACCGGGTCGGCCGGCCTGCTCGCCGCGCCGCAGCGGCCGGAGATCATCGTGGACTGCTCCACCGTGTCCCCGGAGGTGTCGGCCACGGTCCGCGAGGCCGCCGGGCGGGCAGGCGTGGCGTTCCTCGCCGCTCCGGTCAGCGGGAACCCGCATGTCGTGGCCGCCGGCGGTGCCTGCATCGTCGCGTCGGGCCCGGCTGCCACGTTCGAACGCGCCCGGCCGCATCTGGAACAGATCGCGAAGGTCGCCGTGCACGCCGGCGAGGGCGAGCAGGCCCGGCTGGTCAAGCTCTGCACCAACTTGTATCTCGGCATGATGGTCCAGGCCCTGGTCGAGGTCACCACCCTGGCCGAGAAGGGCGGAACCGACCGGGCGGCCTTCCTGGAGTTCCTCAACGGCACGGTCCTCGGCTCGGACTGGACGCGCACAAGGGCCGGCGACCTGATCAGCCGGGACTGGACGCCGACCTTTACGACCGAGCTGCTGCGCAAGGACTTCGACCTCGGACTCGCCGCGGCGCGGTCGCTGGAGGTACCGATGCCGGTGGGGTCGGCGGTCTACCAGCTGATCCAGTCGGCGATCGGAATAGGTCTGCGGGAGACGGACTTCCTGGCCCTGTACGAGCAGCAGGCACGAGCCGCCGACCTGGACCGGTCTTCGGCGAGGGACTGAACGGCAACGGCGCCAGGTCTGGCCGGCATCCTCGGCAGCGACGCGGACCTGGTGGTCGCGGGCCGCCTGGCTACACGAGATCGGATACGCACCGGCCCTGGCCAGCACCGGGTTCCATCCGCTTGACGGCGCACGCCACCTGCGCGACGCCGAGCACGCCACCGACCTGCTGTGCCGCCTGATGACCACCGGGCCCGACGGGCAGTCCATGCCGGCCGACGAGCGCCGCGCCGAGATCTTCACCCGCTGCGGCGCCGACCACCTGGTCACGGGCTTACCCGGCGAGGAGCAGGCGCTGCCAGGAGTCGGCCAGGAAATGCTCGTATCGCTCAGGCGTCCAGCCGCGCTCGCCGATGAGCAGCTGATACAGCTCGGGGGCGTTGGTCGCCCAGACGATGTCGGCGGCTTCGCCGGGGGCCACTCGCAGGGTGGCGACGGCGGCGAGGTCGGTCACGAATCGGCGCATGTTCGCTGCCCGGCGCTCGGTGATCTCGCGCCACAGCGCACCCAGTTCAGGCTCGGTCGGGGCGGCCTGCTGGAGGATGGCCAGGACCGGAGCGAGGCGGCCGGCGATCGCCCGCATCGCTGCGGCGTAGATGGTGATCTTGGTCTCGGCGTCGGGCGCCGCCCGGATCGCCTGGACGTAGTCGCGTTCCTCGGCTGGGACGGCCTGGCTGCTGCCGGAGATCGCGGTCTCGATGAGGAGCCGGACCAGTTCGGGCTTGCGGCCGGCTGAGGCGTAGACGGTGTCGAGCGCCACGCCGGCCTGCTCGGCGATCGCCGTCATCGGTGTCGCAGCGTAGCCGCGGTCGCCAAACAAGGTCAGCGCGGCGTTCAGGATCGCCAGCCGGGTGCGTTGAGCGGCCTCGCGGCGCTTGCTCGCGTCGTAGCGTCTCTTGACGTTGGGCTGCACAGGGGACATGATAGCAATATTGATCCGAAATATCTTCGGATCAATATTGGAGGCCAGCCAGATGGCGTACGCATTCACCTACGAGGTGCCGATCACCACCGAAATCTACGCCCGCATCAAGGAGGGCATCGGCCCGCAGCACCCGCCCGGCCTGATCGCGCACCTTGCCTACCGCACCGAGTCCGGTCTGCGGTACGTCGAGGTATGGCAGGCCAAGGACGACTGGGAGGCCTTCGAGCATGACCGGGTACACCCCGTCGTCCACCCGCTGCTGCAGGACATGCTCGGCTTCGTTCCCCCCGAGCCGCCGCGAACCGTGCTCGACCTCGTTGACGCCTGGACCGCCGAGCACACCATGACGGCCTGACCACGGATCTGCCAGGCCGCCGAGATACGAAGCAACTGGCGGGCGCAGGACCGCTCCCTGGATCACACGACGGGTCCGTGGTCGATACGGGCAGTTCCTGGCCGACTCGATGGCCGCCGCCCTGCTGCCGGAGGCGTGACGCCTCCCGGGCCTTCCGGCGTGAAGTCAGCTCGGTCTAGCCGGCCCCACGGTTCTGTGGGGCCGGCCTGCTGACCAGACCGCGAGATTGTGAAGCGGCATGACATCCGGCGTTCCCGGGTCGATCCCGACGTTGTGCAGGACCGGCATGAGTGCCTTGCCGTAGTCGTCGAAGGCCTGCTGAGATTCCCAGCAGGTCGTGAGCTACAAAACGGCGGTCCGGCGCGGAAGCCGATGATGGTCTTTAGATGCGGACCGAGGGGGCCATGAGCCCCGGACCGGGCCGACGGGCAGCGAGATCCCAGCAGAAGTCCAGCGCGTCGAGCTGAAGACGCTCTCCGCCGTCTCCAACGCCCTCTACGACCGCATGTTCGGCGACGGCAACCGCGAGCTGGCGCGCCGATTCGCGGACGCCGATATCCCCGGGGAGGCTCGGGGCGCGCTCCGCGCTGTGGCGCGCACGTTCGTGGAGTTCGCTGCCGAGGACCGGGCCCGCTACCAGCTGCTGTACCTGCACACCATTCCCCGGTTCCAGCCATCGCCGGAGTCCGACGCCATTGCGGCCGAGATCCTCGCGCGCGTCCGCGCCGTCCTTACCCGCGCCGGGCTCCGCGACACCGCCGATTTCGATCTCTGGACCGCGGTCGTTGCCGGCCTGGCCAGCCAGCAGCTCGCGAACGACCCCGGCGGCGAACGATACCTCGGCCTGATCGATGACGCGGTCGACATGTTCGCCGACCACATCCTGGGCCTGCGGCCGTGATTAGGCGATGCCGCGCCTGTCTATGGCCTCGCGCCTGGTACCGAGGGCCCGCGCTAGCAGGGTGACCCGGTCGCTGACACCGGTCTTGGCAAAGATCGACTTGAGGTGGTCCTGGATTGTGTGCTCGGACAGCGACATGTGGCGGGCCATCGCCCGCGTGTCGCTGCCGGTGGCGAGCAGGCCGAGCAGCTCGTACTCGCGGCCGCTGAGGCCGAAGGCACGGCCGAAAAGCTCCAGCCGCTCGGCGGCGGACGCCTCCTCGATCGTGACCACCAGCGCTGCCGCGCTGGACGCGGCCGAGCCTGGCTCGTTCTCGGCGGCAGCGAGCCTGGCTGCGCGCAGGGTGAGCCAGAAGCCGTCAGCCAGGTGCGTGCGGGTCGACGCGGGGTGCGTGTCGACGCCTTCCTCGGCAGCGATGAGCTGGGCGGCAACGTTGTAGACGCTCGCGGGGATGGCCCGCTCGTCGGGCTCCGGCGGAAGCAGGACGTCCAGCCATGCCTGCGAAGCTGCCGTACGGCTGGTGATCCGGAGGTCGTCGTCGAGGGTCAGCACCACCGGCCCGGCTTGGTGCCGCTGCGGCGCCGAGGGCTGAAGGAACGTTCGCGCCAGGCTACGGCGCAGCGCTTTGGTCAGCGGTGCGATGAGACCGGCGATGAACTCGGCATCGGCCGTGCTGAATGGCTCGCGGGTATCGTCACGCCACAGATCGAGAAAGCCCCAGCAGCCGAACTGGTCCGCGAAGACCGCCGAGGCCACGTCGCCGATTCCGTACCGGCTCAGCACATCGCGCCACAGACGGCTTCGTCCGAGGTCGCCGTCGACGGTGCTGTGCAGGAGCGCGACAGATGAGGGCCGCTGCCGCAGGACCGTCCAGCGATTGACCGACGTGGCGTACTTCGCCTTGATCAGCGCCGGGAGTTCCGCCTTGCAGGGGACGTCGGCCAGCGGCGCGGCACCAACCGCGGTGACCGGGTCGGTGAGCAGCCAGACGTAAGCATCGAAGACGAGGACCTCGCGCAGGACGGTAAGCACCTGCTGCCGCAGGGTCCTGTCATCGATCGATGCCGCGCCGATGGCCTCGATGCGCACGCGGGCCTGGGCCCGCGCCCAGTTACCGGCCACACCCGGAGCCTACGCGAGCGAGATCATCATCCGAATGCCGCCGGTCATGACCCCCAGATGTCCGGGATACCGCGAGGTCACCAGCCTGCCTAACGTAAAGGTCACCAGCCAGAGCCCGAAGCAACGGAGAAACGCCATGACAACTCTGCGGATCGAGCACCCGATCAGCGACTTTCAGCTGTGGAAGACCGCGTTCGACAGCTTCGCCGAGGCGCGCGCCAACGCGGGAGTGCGCAGCTTCATGATCCGCCAGCCCGTCGACGACCCTCAGTACCTGATGCTCGACCTGGAGTTCGACACGGCCGGCCGGGCCGAAGCGTTCGCCCAGTTCCTGGAGCAGCACGTCTGGTCCTCGCCTACGGCATCGCCAGGACTGGCCGGCATTCCTCAGACCCGGATCCTCGACCTGGTGCCGAGCGCGGAACGCTGAACCGCAGGGGCAAGCCCGGGCCGCAGGGGCGGCCCGGCAGCGGAGCGGAATGCAGCGGGTGATGAATCACCGCGCCCACCACCGCTTCGCCGACGTGGTCGGCAAGGATCCCCACTCGCCTTACAACCCCTGGGACCTAGGGCCCGCAGCTGGTATCGGCAGGTGAGCTTCCCGACGCCGACCGCGTTCCGCTGACTGCGCTGGCCGTGATGACGCTGCCGCAGCCCACCAGACTGACAACGATGACTCGGAACGAGACGGTCGAGGCAGCTCCTGCCGCGATCGGGCTGTGCCGGCAGCTCGTACCGGAGCACGTCCATCCAGAAGAGCTGGGGCCCAGCCCCAGCAGGCTGATCCCGGCGGGCAGCGACATGCTGGCCGATACTGCGCCGGTCGCTGCCGTGCCGGGATCGGAGACATCGACTGCGATCAGGTCGACCGCTCCCTAGCTGAGCAGCCCGCTCACGACAATGCTTACTCTGAGCTTGGCTGACGCCGCGACACCGCCGGACCGCAGCGTGGTCGGCAAGGGCGACGACGTTGGCGCCGCCGTGACCGAGCCAGTCGGCGACGGTGCTGCCGACACCGAGGAGGAACGATGTGGCTGGGGGGCACGCGAGCCCGGCAGCGGAGTGCCGCGCATTGAGCTTGCCCGGCTAGCCGGGCCGGCCGCGCCGGTCTCGCCGATGTCCGGGCCAGGACCTCCAAGCGGGCCGACGGCCGCGGGCGGCGCGATACGCGGCGACAAAGGCGGCGACAAGAGATGACGAACCAGGAAGCTCATCGTCGGCAGCCCGATCGCCGCCACGGCAATGCACGCCACCACGGGCAGCACCGGGCGGCGCAAGATCACCGCACGCATCCAGCGCAACCGGGCCCGGGCACCGGCGGCCACCGCAGAGTCCTGCCCGAGGTAGCCGGTGACCTGCTCGCCGAGAACGGCCCGCGCGACCATACCGCGCAGGCCGTCGTCGATCCCGGCGAGCTCGGCGTGCGCAGTGCTGCAGGCGGGGCACCGGGTGAGGTGACCGATCACCCGAAGCTGCTCATGCTGGGACAGCCTGTTCCTGGCATAGTCAGGCAGTTTCCCGGCCACCTGCCGACATTCGGCCTGGGCCCTGACCGACAGGTATATCTGGAGGTAGGCCTGCCTCAGGCCCTCGCGGGCACGCTCTGCCAGCTGGGCGACCTCGTCCGCGGATGTCCCGAGCAGCAGGGCCAGCTCAGCTGGCCTGGCCCGCTCTACCTCGGCATGCCAGAGCACTGCCGCCCACCGCTCGGGAAGCGCCCTGAACGCCTTGACGGTGAGTGAGCGCTCGAGGCTGGCACCTATTACATCGACGGAGAGTGCACCGGGAGTAGCGATCTCGGCGCCGGGCGGCAGCTGGCTGTGCTGGCTGTGAACCCGGTCCAGGGTGGCTCGCCGGATGGCCGTGAGCAGGTAGGGACGGAATGCCTCCGATGGCCCGGCGCCGCGTCTGATCGCGTCCAGGACCCTGGCCAAGGTCTCGACCACTGCATCGCCAGCTTCGGCGGGGCTGGGCGTTAGCAGGCGGGCGAGCCGCAACGCGGAACGGGCATGACGTTCCCGCAGCAGTCCAAACGCCCGTTCATCTCCCGAGCGCGCCGCCGAGATCAGCTCGGCATCACTGGAAGTCGAAGTGACCCTATATGGATCTGTCATTGCCGTTCCGTCCGGACCATCAAAGTGCACAACATTTCAAAGAGAAATCTTGCCCGCTCCGGCGTTTTAATGCGAACGACTTAGCAAGAATTAATTCGCGAGCTTTTGCGAAGGAAAGTGATATGCGGCCGTTTGGCCGGGACTTTCGCCTCCATATAACCCAGCGGTCCAGCCTGTCAGGCGCGGGCTGGCGGGGCCCGGCGGGACGCCTAGCTCTTCTCAGCCGGTTTGGGCCAGGTTCGGCTCTGGTTCCGTGGCTGCCGCCGGAGGTGCGCTGGTCGCTCCTTTTCGCGTCAGGACTTTCGTACCTATCGGTTTCCGGACTTTCGTACCTCTCCGGGTCATTCTCTGGATGATCGCCGCGATGGTCCATAGCGGTGGCAGCAGCACGAATGCCACGAGGATCGCCCACTGGGCGGGGTGCTTAGCGAGGCTGGGGACGGCAGTCTTCTCCAGCCACGGGAATATGTGATCGCGCAGCACCGGAATGTAGGCGGCGGCGGCGAGCGCGGCGCCCGCAGCGACGGTGAGGATGGCCAGCGCCAGCACGATCCGGCGGGCAGCGCCCACCGCGACAAGGAGCAGCCCGGCCAGCACGGCCACCAGCCCGGCGGCGCTAAGCAGGTTGATGGTGCTGGTGCTGGCGAGCACGCCGAGCGCGATCAGGGCGAGCCCGGCGAGCAGCGGGTATTGCGCCGTCGGTCCGATGCTCGTTACCCGGTAGGCGAGCGAGGTCACGGCCCGGGCGCCTGAGAGCACGGGCCGGAGGAAGCTGGGCAGGGCTTTGCCCAGGTCGACCGTTTTCACCGACACTGCTGCCGCGCGGGTGACGGTCTGGGTGAACAGTTTCGTGCCCATCTCGCCGGCGAGCTTTTCCGCTGATACCCGGCACGCGTGCAGGACGTCGGTGGCCTTGCCGTCTGGCACCGCGGGATATGACCCGCCCGCCGCGCCGGTGGCGTTGTGGTAGGCGGCGACAAACGCGCGGGCCGAGGCTTCTTCGGCGCCGGCCTTCGTGTCGTTGTCAATCTGCTCGGCAACGTGCGCCAGCTCCTCGGCGGCGATGAGCCGCTGGAGACCCGCGGCGACCCACATCGCCGTTACGGGAATGCTGGTGGGCGGCGGCGGGATCGAGGCGGTGAGGAAGTCCATCTCGGCGGCCGCGCCCGGCCGTCCGCCCTGGGAGGGGAACGGTTCCCATACGCCCGGCGGTGCAGGACCACCCGCGATCTGCTGCAGCCTTGCGCGCAGGTCCGCATTGAAGGCCGCCAGGTCCGGGGCCTCGGCGGCCAGCTCGCGCAGCCGCCGCGGGCTGAGCAGCACGTGCACGAGCCATCCCGCGCCGTCGAGCCGGCCCCACATCCAGTCATTCGCACGCCAGGATGCCTTATAGAACGCGCCGAAATGGTGCAGCTGCAGGCCGGTGAGCTTCTCCGCGGCTAGCGTTCTGTGGTCCAGGCTGATCCGCGTGTCTGAGCTCATCTGGATCAGCTCGAGCGCCTGATCGGCGATAACCCCGTCCGGCTGCATGACATGCCGCGCTACATGAAGGTCGAACAGCCTGGCGGCCACGGTGTCCGCCGGGTTGCCCTCGGATCGGCCAGTCAGGTAGGTCAGCAGGTCCCGCACGAACGCGCCCGCCGAGTCTGGGGCGTTCCCTGACGCGCCCTCGGAAGCGGCGCTGGGCGCCGCGGTCGCCGCGAGCAGATCGCGCAGGCGGATCACCACGGTGGCCAGTTCGCGCCATGGCTGGCGTGCGGGGTCGACCGCCATGTTGGCGTCCAGCAGTGCGCGCGCGACAGCGGCCCCGGCCGCCGGGCCGGCCCCTGCCACGGCTCCCGGAACGCCGGCGGGGGCCTGCGGCGAAGCGCCGACCGCCCGCGTGACCGTGTCAGCCTGAGTCGGCTCCGGCCGGTCCGGCATCACCGCGGTCGCCTGGGCCCGGAGCTCGCCAAGAGCCAGCTTCCCCTCGGCGGAGGGCACCAGCTGAAAGGCACGGCTCAGCATGGCAAGGACGGTAGCTCTTCCATCATCGAGCGCCTCCCGGCCTGCCGCGTTCATCCCGCCGAAGTCGCCCACCGCCGGCAGGCGGGCGGGCAGAGCTCCTTGTGCTGCCGTATTAGCGGCATTCCAGGTGTGCTCGGCATCGGCGCCGAACCCAGCCGGGCGGCCGTCCGCTGCCCGCTTGCCGGCTGTCATCCGCTTCATGACCTGATCAGATGCGGCCCGCGCGACGCTGCCGGCCCGCTGCGCCAGGTAGCTGCCATAGAACGGCTCGCCAAGACGCTCCATCTGCGCGCCCAGGACGGCGAGCTGCTGCCTGGCGTCAATTCTGGCGCGTACCTGCTGGTTGTGCGCCGTGATGGCGGCCAGGTCAGCGGAGATCGACTGGGACAGCATCGCGCTCACATCCGCCCGCAGAGCAGATGCTAGGTCGGGCGTGTCAGCGAGGGTGAGCTTCGCTGACGGCACGCCGGAGCCGCCGAGCACCGGCACGACGAACGCGAGGACGCGCCGCACATCGCGGTCGGCCGCCCGATCGAACACCGCCTGCAGCGCCGGTCCAAGCGGCCGGTTGGCGAGCAGGCCGCCGTCGGCGGCAAATTGCGCCACCTGCGTGCCCGTGAACTTGGCCATGTCGGGATGGCCGTCCCCGCCGTCGGTCCCGATCGGAACAAGCCCAGGCTCGAAGGCCACGGGAAAAGACGCGCTACAGCGCGCCGCCAGCGCGAGCGCCGGTACGTTGCCGCGGGTGAGCTGCGCGCTGGTGAAGCTGAACAGCCCATGGTGGTCGACATCGCGAACCAGCGTGCCATATCCATCGGTGAACCTGCTGGCCTCGCCCGCCAGCAGCGTCGTGGTAATGAACACACGCGTCGGGTCCCCGCCCGCGGCAGGGTTCCCCGGCCACGCCCCTGCCAGCTTGTCCAGGCCCGTGCGCAGGCCTTGAAGCAGGCCCCTGTCGCCATACAGCAGCGAGCCGGCCTGCTTATCAGCTGGATCGCGCAGCAGCTGGCCGAGAGACCCCTCATCGAACCACAGCTCGCGCAGCCCATCGAGATCGAAGCGCTGGACATTGGCCAGTCCCAGGATGACGGCATTGATGCCGCCGGCGCTCGTGCCGGAAAGGACATCCATGCTGCAGTCCATGTTGAGCAAATCCAGCAGGGCGCCATACCCGTTGCGGACCTTGCGGCCCTGCTCAGAGGTGTCCGCAACAGACTCCCCGCGCCGGGTCCGGCTGGCCGCCAGCAGCAGGTTCATCTCCCGCGCCATTCCGCCCATCCAGACCGCCAGGCTGACGCCCCCGGTGAACGCCACCGCCAGCCGCAGCTCCGATGATGGCTGTCTTGGGCCGGCAGCATCGGCCTGCGGGGCGCTCATCGTCTCTTCCCCGACGTCCTGGTGGCCTCATCACACGGCATTGTTCCTGACGCTGACCGACTCATCGGCTTGCCCCCCAAAGGCTGATGCCGAGCTGATTATCCGGTAACGGCTGCCCTCGTCAAGGCGAGGTCGTTAGCTAATGATCCTCCCGGCACTCCCTGAACTCCAGAGGTAAGGTCATGAATGCCGACCCGCCATACCTGATATCAGTCACGCCTATATCCTGCGGCCACCAGCTGACTGCAGCGTTTCGCGGCATCTGACCGCACGCGCCGGAACCCGCCTGATGACGCAGCAGCGCCCTGAACTGCGGTTGAGATACCTCAAGAGCCAGTTTGGGCACGCAACAGGCACGATTAGGCCGTGGCGCTGACTCCGATGTCCCGACTGTACTACTAAGCGACCTCGGCGCGGCCAGCCGTGACCACCTGCTTGCCAAGTACATCCCGACTGTCCGGCACAGTCGCTCACCTGGGATCTCTGCGATAGAGAGCCTGGCCAGCCTGCGCTGGGTGCCGGAATGTCACATGAGCGATAGCCCCTCGCCGCACGATCAGCACGGCCACCAACACGGCTGGAACGCCGATCAAGGCGGGAATCGGCCCCGGCGTGATCACCTATCGCCCCGAACGGCAAGACTGCCTATGTCGCCGACCCTGGCCCGGATACCATCAGCGGCTACAACGGCCTCGACACCGTGACACCCATCGCCATCGCGACCAACACGCCCGGCACGAAAATTTGCGCCGGATCCAGTTCAGTGCCGTTCACGAGTCGTTTATCAAATCGCCGATCTGGCAGCAGCGTGAAGACCGTGGTAGACGGGTATCGCCGACAGCGTGTACATGCCGAGAACCGGCTCTGGGTCCGGTCTGGCATCCAGTCAAATACAAGCATTACAGCCGTGCTTCGGCTTCCTTCGGTTTCGTGACGGCACTTACGAATGGTCAGGTCACTTTAAGTGAGACGTTATCAAGAGTTGCCCCACAGATACTCTGATCCGCCGTCGCATCAGTGAATTCGATCGTGGAACTCCGCCCGGTCGTCGGCACCGTGACTTGATAATACACCCACGCCATGGATGACGGCCCGTGGCCAGCTGTATTGAAATTGAGGGCCTTGACGATTGCGCCGTCCCAATAGACGATCATCGACTTAACCCGCTGCCCGCAATCCCAGTTACCGGCCATGGCCCACCGCAAGACATAGCGCTTGCCCTTGATCGTGGTGATGACCTGCTTCACCGAGCCCGGTCCATCTCCGGAATGGCGAAGAAACCACTGGCTTTTCGAAGCTGCCGTTCTTTACGAGATTCGGGACCGCCACCCGGTGTGCAGTATCCCACAGTAGCCACCAATACAGAAATGAAGGCTACGGTTGCCAAAACGCTGATGACTACCATTCGGTAACTAAGTTTCATTTTACACTTCCCCCTAGCCACGCCTGTTTCTGCGCTCGGTAACTTTTAGACAGACGCGAGCTTCGCTACGAAAGCCAAGATAACACCATAACAAGTTATGGACCGGGTTATTCACGGCGTCGGAGAATTGGCTGAATTGAGTATCTACGGCGCGCCTGCATGAAAAACGGCCCGTTTCCCGAAAGAATGGAGTTAGCCTCGACCCTGATCTCCTGGACAGGCTGCGCCACAGCTACGACCAGGCCGTCGCCTTCGGGATCTCCGTCAGCCTGTCCCGGCACTGGCACAAGGGCAACCACCCCGGCCTGGTCCTGGCCCGGCGGCTGAAGCGCAAGGCCAGCCAGGTCTGGCTATCCGCCGCCCGGTTCGACGTCCCCGCCACGAACAACGGATCGGAGAACGCCATCCGCGGCTACAAGCTCGCCGCGAAAATCAGCGGCTGCTGGCGAACGCTCGCCACCCTCCAGCGCCACTGCCGCATCCGCTCCTGCCTCACCACCGCCCGCAGCCACGGCCGTCACCCGCTCGCCGCCATCCGCGACGCCCTCAACGGCAACTGCTGGATGCCACCACAATCAGCATGATCAACTAACCAGGCACCCTGACTGGTTACGTTACGGGACTGACGCCGCTGCTGGGCAAAGTGCTCAGGGATTATGTCCCGACCGCTGACGAGCTTGACGGCCAGACGCAGTACATAGTGGACGGCACGCTGGTTCCGTGCTGGTCGTGGGCCTCGCATCCGGAACTGTACTCCGGGAAGC
>DATKQH010000139.1:0-5116 GCA_035532775.1 Streptosporangiaceae bacterium | reverse complement strand
GCGTTCGGCTAGACTTCACAGGCGCAAGCGGGCCGGAGGCCCGCTGCGATGGGGTATGGGGTAATTGGCAGCCCGACGGGTTCTGGCCCCGTTAGTCTAGGTTCGAGTCCTGGTACCCCAGCTGACGTGGGAGAAGGCTGGGCGGCCTGTGGTGCCGCCGGCCGTGGGTACTCAGATCCGGCTGCGGCGGCTGCTCCCGGTTTGGCGTGCCTGCTGCGAGTGCGCTACCGTTCATGGGCTGGCCCCGTCGTCTAGCGGCCCAGGACGCCGCCCTCTCAAGGCGGTAGCGCCGGTTCAAATCCGGTCGGGGCTACTCACCGCAGTAGCAGGTCAAGGGCCTGACCGCTGTCCGCAGCGGCCAGGCCCTTGATCATTTGTCACTGGGTTCCGCCGTCACGGGGCGGCAGCAGGTAACCCGGACGGGGTGTCGTCGGCACGTCGGGACGCCAGGGCACAGATTGGTGTGAACACCACCAAGGCCGTCTCCCGTCGTCCACGCCCGTGTGGCCGCCCGATCGAGATGTGGGTGGCCAGCTTTGGCGCCGCCCCTGGTGGGGGTGCCAGGGGGACCGCTGTCGTGGTCGCTGAACGTGCCGACGAGTCATCGGCGGCCGAGATGACCAGTCTCGGTCTTATCCAGTGCCATGGGAGGACCAGGGCGTCGAAGCCGCTCTCGGCTCCCATGTTCATGTTCGCGTGTTGGTGAGATGCCGCCCAAGGTAACCGACGTAGATCAGGCCCGTTTGTGCGGTGCAATCGTAGAAGTGGAGCCGGGGGCTGATCTGCCCTCCCGCGCTGGCGCCAATCCGGACATGCGCGCCCATGAACACGTTTCGTGATGGATCGATCTCGATCGGCACTGGGAACTCGCGCTCGCGACGCCACTTGGCATTGTTGCGTACGGTTTCGGATTCGTCCCGTGCCACCTTGCCTGCTGGGATGGTGTACTCGCCCGAGGGCGAGCTCTCGCACCACGTCTTGAAGTCACCGGGGAACCCGTTGCTGATCTTCGTGGCAGCGTAGGTTTCCAGGGCCTGGAGGATCTCCCAGGAACTTCGGACCCAGGTGGATGCTTCGGGCCTCTGGTCGAGATTCACCGCCGCTGTGGCATCGCCGGTGAATACGACCTGCGAGAGGTCGGTTTCCAACCAGTCGAGCAGATCCGCGAACGTAGCTGGCGGGGCGGCTGGCTCCTCCGCCGGCTGGAAGGCATCCTCGGGCCGTCCTATGGCTACGAGCCGGCGCTGAAGGGCTCGCACCTGGCTGTCCAGGTACAGCACCCGCTGTTCACGCTCAGCGAGCTCGGCCAGGGCGTTCTCGCGTTCGGTGAACAGGGTGTTGGCGCGGTCTTCCTCCTTTTCGGCGAGATTCAGGGCGACGTCGCGATCCTCCGCGAGTTGTGTCACCTGGGAGCGCCGGCCCTCCACATCAGTGGTCTCTGGGGCCTCTCGCTCCCGTGTCAGTAGTGTCCTGTTCACGCCGGTCAGCGGAGCGGGAAGAGGAGTCTCCGCCGCCAGGCGGCGGGGCAGCACTGACACGGTTCCTGCCGCGCGACCGGGGTCGGCCGCGATCCGGGCGGGGGACAACAGCCGATGGCGCGCGGCCTCATCGGCTACGGCGGGATCGACATCGGGCAGGTATGTGCGCAGCGCGCCGCCCCACACCGCGTGTGTGTCCCCGATGCCCTCCACGAAGGCCTGCTCTGCGAGCGGGTCCAGGATGTAGATGCTGGCCAAGCCAGGCAGGTACCACATGACCCGCGTGATCGTGGCCCGCCAGTCCTCAAAGGCAATATCTGGGTGGGGGGATGCGACAACGGCGGGATACCGGCGGTCAGGGTCGCACAGGATGTCGATCAGCTCGTCCACTCTCTCGCGGCCGATCAGCACTGGCTCACCGGTCAGTGCCGCGAGCGAGTCGTAGGCCGGCGCTGCCGTGAGCAGCCCACGGGCCAGCCTCGGAACACTGGCGCGGACATGACTCACTGCCTCTGACTCAAGACTCTTGGGTACGAACTCGATCTCAACCCAGAACCAGGTGGCGGCATTACCAGCCGCGACCGGGTGCGCGGGAGCGTGGACGGTCAAGGAGGACATCCATGCCCCGTCATCCTTGCTCTCGCGAAGCTGCCACCGCTCGGTCTGTGAGCCGTCTGCGGCGTTGGCGGCGTTGCGCAGCAGTACCACGCCGGGCCCAATCCGTGGATCGCCGCGGTCAAACGCCCCGAGGTCGTATTTCTTGGTCCGCAGCCATGCGCGCATCTCGTCACGAGCGGCCCGGAACGCGTCGGCCGGCGGCATGGGGCTATGGAAGACCGACCTGTACTTCCCGTTGCTCACCGTTCACCTCGAAGGCCGGTTCGGCGTGAGTGCTTCAATGCCCCACCTCACGGGGGACCGGCCGCTGCGCCGCCGCGGCTTCCGCGTTCCACTGGCAGAGCCTGCGCACGTCGCAGCGCTTGCATGGGCGGCCCGGGCGTGCTGTGAACTCCCGGTTGCGGAGCCGGTGCACGCTGTCCGCCACGGCCTGTTCGGTGGCTGCGATGGCGTCGGGCGACACGTCAACGGGCTGACGGTCAGCTGCCTTCAGGTCGTGGATGTAGGCGGCGCGGACGTTGAGCCCTTCCCGGAGGCCAGCGTCGGTGTAGACGGCCAGCTGGAGTTCGTAGTCTTCGGCGGCATGCGGGTCGGTGGAGGTCTTGTAGTCCACGATCGCCAGCGATGTGACCTCGCCGCCCTCCTTGTCGAGGATGACGTCTGCCCGCCCGGTGATGATCGCGGTGGGCAGGTGCAGCTCGAAGGGCCGTTCGGTCTCCCAGATCCGCCGCAGGTCGTCGTCGTATTCGGTGAGGTAGGAATGCAGGAGGTGGCGGGCGGACTCCTTCAGCAGCCGGTGGGCGGGCTTGCTGGCGGCGGGCAGGAAGAAGCCCTCGTCCAGCATCTGCCAGACCTCCTGGAAGCTCGGAGGACGCCCATGGTGGACGGTGTATTCGGCGATCGCGCGCAGGATGTGGTGAACCGCCTTGCCGTAGCCCAGTTCGGGTGCCAGGAACGGCTGGAATCCGAACAGGTTGCGCAGGCGGTAGGAGAAGCCGCAGGCCCGGTAGGCGGCAAGTTCGCTGAACGTCAGCGTGACCGGCTCGTCCGCCTCCTCCTGGATGATCCGGTCGACCGATGGCAGCGGGAGCGGCGACTCTGCCCGGTGCCCGGTGATCTCAGCGTGGTAGGGGGAGGCAGCGACCCGGTTCTTGGTGATGCGATCGTGCCGGGACAGGGACAGCCAGTCGCGTGCCCTGGTCATCGCCACGTAGAACAGGCGCCGTTCGTCAGCGTCGCTGCCCTCGTACCGGGCTGGGCTGAACAGGTGCCGGGGGACGAGCCAGTCCTGCGGCCGCCCAGTCTTGGACGAGGGGAAGCGGGTCTTGGTCAGCGACGGCACGAACACCACGCGCCATTCCAGGCCCTTGGCCTTGTGGACGGTCGTCAGGTCCACCGCGTCGACCAGGACGTCGGGCTCGCCGTCGAAGTCCTCGTAGGCGCCTTTGGCGTAGTTGGCGATGTAGATCGCCAGGTTGCCGTAATACCAGGGTCCCCGGTCCTGGCCGCCTCTCTGCGCGCCGGGCTCGTCGGGGTCGGGCCGGCTGCGCCTGCGGACGGACTCGTAGTCAGCCAGGATGGATGAGCACCGAGCCAGGGTCCCCAGCCGTGAGCTCACCAGCGGGTCGTCAGGGTTCCAGGTGGCCACACCGAGATCGGCGAGCAGGTCGTAGAAGTCGCTGACCAGGTTGACCGGGCGCTCGTCGCTGTGAACGCTCGCCTTGAGCGCGGACAGCCGCTTCCGCACCGCCCGGCTGAGTGCCGCGTCCAGCCGGTACAGGCTGTCGTATCCGGCGAAGACTTCCTCATCGGAGGGAACCTCACCCCAGCCGTAGGGGTCAGGGGACCAGCTGTGATCCACCAGCCAGGCGTAGGTCTTGCCGAACACCTGTGCTTCGGGCCGGGCGAACAAGCCGGTGCGCCCGGCCGGCTGAACCGGCACCCCACAGGCGTCGAACGCGTCCAGCAGCGCCGGGTAGGCGACCCGGCCGCGCACGAGCACCGCGATATCACGGTAGGGAAGACCGGCCTGGTGCAGCCGCTGGATCGTCTCGGCGATCCGCTCGCACTCCTCCGCTTCGGTCTCCGCGGCCCAGGTCACCACGTCGACCGGGGCCGCAGGGCGCTTGGCCTGCATCTCCTTGTCCAGCCGGCCGGTGATGGAGCGGGCGAAGGACGCCGCCGCTGCCACGATCCGTGGTCGGCTGCGCCAGTTCTGCGTGATCGTGAAGGTGTGCGCGTCCGGGTGCCGGACGGTGAAGTCGACGATGTTGCGCACGTCCGAGCCACGCCACTGGTAGATGGCCTGGTCGTCGTCTCCGACGACGCACAGCTCAACCTCCGGCCCGGTCAGCAGCCTGATCAGCTGCTCCTGGGCAGGGTTGACGTCCTGGTACTCATCGACGATCAGGTGCCGGAGGATGCCGTGCACCGCATTCGCCACGTCTGGCGTGGCGAGTTCGGCTACCGCGCGGGAGATCAGCTGCCCGTAGGTGAGCAGCCGGAACTGGTCGAGAAGCTGGTAGAACTTCTCGGCCATGCCGCGGAACGGCTCCTGGAGCTCGGTGACCGGGATCAGCTCGTTCTCCACCACCTCCAGGTTCGACAGGAAGGCCCGGATGGAGGCGAACAGCTTGCCAGTGAGACTCTTCAGGCCAAGAGCGGGCTCCTCCCGGCACAAGAACGCGGTCAGCCGCCGCTCGTCGAGCACGTCGAAGGTCTCATACCGCGGCACGTGCTGCTGCAGCAGCCGGAAGCAGTAGGCATGGATGGTCCCCACAAAGGCCGCGCCCAGCCGGTCAAGTGCCCCAGGGCCGAGCCGCTCTTCGACCCGGGCGGAGATCCGGGCCTTCAGTTCCTGCGCGGCCCGCTCAGTGAACGTGAACGCGATGATGCCGGCCGGGTCGGCACCGCTGGAAATGAGCTCAGCGAACCGCTGGGCAACGACCTCGGTCTTGCCGGATCCAGCCGAGGCGATGATCTGCAGATGTGTGCCGCGGTGCAGCACAGCCTTGCGGGCA
>DATKQH010000138.1:0-8489 GCA_035532775.1 Streptosporangiaceae bacterium | reverse complement strand
CTTGATCGCGAACTTGCGGTACTCGGACTTGCGGGCCAGGCCGTCCTCGAAGACCACCATCGACGCGACGACGTTGGTGCCCTGCAGGTTGGAGACGTCGATGCACTCGATCCGCAGCGGCGCGGTATCC
Source organism: Streptosporangiaceae bacterium (assembly GCA_035532775.1). Classification (GTDB taxonomy): domain Bacteria; phylum Actinomycetota; class Actinomycetes; order Streptosporangiales; family Streptosporangiaceae; genus Chersky-822. The sequence continues at coordinate 8,359 of DATKQH010000138.1, read as the reverse complement.
AGGCCGAGCGCGTCCTGGACCTCCTGCATCGCCCGGCTGCGGGTGGTGAGGTCACTGGCCCGCCTGGTCTTGTGCAGGGCGAGCGCCTCGGTGGCATTCTTGGTCACCGTCTCGAGCAGCGCGCGCTTGTCCCCGCGCTGCGGCACCCGGAGGCTGACCCGGGCACCGCGGCGGGCGGCGAGCCACTCCGAGACCGCGGCGGCATCCGGCGGCAGGACCGGCACGAGAACTTCCCGCGGCACGGCCTGGCGGTCAGCCTCGGCGAGCCAGTCGGCACTGGCCCGGCTGGCGTCGCCGCGGCGGCTATGCCGGCCGGCAGCGTCGGCGGGCCTGGCCAGCTCCTGCTGCTCGGCGGCCGGGTCGTCGCGGTAGACCTGGCCGAGGAAGTGCTCGACGAGCTCGGCGGTGCTGACGTCCTCGACCTTGTCCACGACCCAGCCGCGCTGCCCGCGCACCCGGCCGCCCCGTACGTAGAAGACCTGGACCGCGGCCTCCAGCGAGTCCTCGACCAGCCCGATCACGTCGCAGTCGGTGCCCTCGGGCAGCACGACGGCCTGCTTCTCCAGGGCACGCTGCAGGGCCTGGAGGTCGTCGCGGAGCCTGGCCGCCCGCTCGAACTCCTCGGCCTGGGCCGCCTCGTGCATCTCCGCCTCGCGCCGTCTGGTGAACTTGCCCGTCTGGCCGGCCATGAAGTCGCAGAACTCCTCGGCGAGCTGCCGGTGCTCCTCCGCGTCGATCCGGCCGACGCAGGGCGCGGAGCACTTGCCGATGTAGCCGAGCAGGCACGGGCGGCCGATCTGGCCCGCGCGCTTGAAGACCCCGGCCGAGCAGGTACGGACCGGGAAGACCCGCAGCAGCGTGTCGACGGTGTCCCTGATCGCCCAGGCGTGCGAGTAGGGCCCGAAGTACCTGACGCCGTGCCGCTTGGTGCCGCGCAGCACGGTCACGCGCGGATACTCCTCGTTCATCGTGACGGCGAGGTACGGGTAGCTCTTGTCGTCGCGGTACCTGATGTTCCAGCGCGGGTCGAACTGCTTGATCCAGGAGTATTCGAGCTGGAGTGCCTCGACTTCCGTGCCCACCACGGTCCACTCGACTCCGGCGGCATCGAGCAGCATCCACTGCGTGCGCGGGTGCAGGCTGGCGAAGTCGGAGAAGTAGGAATTCAGCCGGGAGCGCAGGTTCTTGGCCTTGCCGACGTAGACCACGCGGCCGTGCTTGTCGCGGAACCGGTAAACGCCTGGCGATTCAGGAATCGAGCCGGGCGCCGGCCGGTACGTTGCCGGATCTGCCACGCTGCAACTCTATTCAGTCCTGGTGTCAGCGCCGCACATCGATCAGCGACCCGGGCCGGGCAGCGGGCTATCCCGCCGCCACGCGAACCCGGTGACCACGTGGCCGCCGCCTCACCCGCATTCGACGGTTCGGCCGACGGCAAGATGACCTGCTCTGGACCGGGGGCCTCGCTAGCCGGCCGATCTGGATCCTTCGGCCGGCGCGAACAGCACGACGGTCGCCAGATCCTCGGTCACGTCGGTGAACCTGTGCACCTCGCCGGCCGCGACGTAGAGGACCGAGCCCGGCTCGATGGCCACCCGGTCCTGGCCGGCCTCGAACATCGCGCGGCCCGCGGTCACGACGTAGATCTCGTCTTCGGTGTGCGGCTCCTGGTCGTCGGTGCTGCCCGCCGCGATCGAGTAGGTTCCCACGCTGAGGTCGGCAACCCACAGCTGCTCGACCCAGTGCGTCGGCTCGCCTGACTGAGTGAATCGGCCGGCACCCTCAATGACCCTCACGTGCGTCTCCTGTTCCCCTGGGTTCTTCCACGGCCAGGGCTGATACCTTATCGGCGCCGATATGCCAGGCTGTGCTGATGCTGATCGCCCTTGCCGCCAGCCTGCTTGCCGTGGCCGCCTGGGTCTACCTGGTCGCCGGGCACGGCGGGTTCTGGCGCACCGACCAGCGGCTGCCGCCCGCCGGAGCCGCCAATCAGGCCGCGTGGCCTGCGGTCGTGGCCGTGATTCCCGCGCGCGACGAGGCTCCGGTGCTGCCCGAGACGCTGCCGACCCTGCTCACTCAGGATTACCAGGGGCAGCTCACCGTCGTGCTGGTCGACGACGAGAGCACTGACGGCACCGCCGAGGTCGCCGCGAAGCTGAGCGACGACGCGCAGTCAGGGACCCCGGCTAACGGCCAGCGCCTCAAGGTCATCTCTGGCGAGCCTCCTCCTCCCGGCTGGGCTGGCAAGGTGTGGGCAATGGACCAGGGGCTGCGGGCCGCGGGCGCCGCCGACTACGTCCTGTTTACCGACGCCGACATCGCGTACGCGCCGGGCACGGTCAGCGCCCTGATACGCGCCGCCGAGGCCGACAACCGCGTGCTGGTCTCGCAGATGGCGCTGCTGCGCACGGACACGTTCGCCGAACGGCTGCTGATCCCGGCGTTCGTCTACTTCTTCGCGCAGCTCTACCCCTTCCGGTGGGTGAACAGGCGCGGCGGGCGCACCGCCGCGGCGGCCGGGGGCTGCATGCTGGTGCGGCGTGCGCCACTGGAGGCGGCGGGCGGCCTCGGCCAGATTCGCGGCGCGCGCATCGACGACGTCGCGCTCGGCCGGCTGCTGAAGCGCGCGCCAGCCGCGGGCGACTGCTGGCTCGGGTTTACCACGGATGTGATCAGCCGCCGCCAGTACAACGGGCTGGGCGAGATCTGGGACATGGTCGCCAGGAGCGCGTACACACAGCTGCGGTACTCCCCGGCGGCGCTCGCCGGGACCGTGCTCGGGATGGCCTTTCTCTACCTGCTCCCGGTCGGTGCCGCGCTGGCCGGCCCCGCGCTGATGATCGGCGGCCAGGCGGCGACCGGAGTCCCCGGCTGGCTGGCCGCCTGGCTCGCCGCCGCCGGGCTCGCCGGGTGGGCGATCATGGCGGTCAGCTACCTGCCGATGCTGAGGCTCACCCGCCTGTCTCCCTTGCGGGCGGTCAGCCTGCCGCTGATCGGGGTCCTGTACACGGCGATGACGGTCAGCTCCGCCAGGCGGCACCACGCGGGGCAGGGCGGCGAGTGGAAGGGCCGGACGATCCAGCAGGATCAGCTCGCGTCCAGGCAGTGATCTATCGTCGAGAGACGCCTAACGCTCGGAGCAGGGAGGCTCAGCCGGATGGACAGCAGCCGGATGGACAGCAGCCGGATGGACAGCACGGGGCTTCGTGCCCTGCAGCAGCCGCTGAAGGACGCCTACCGGGAGAATCCGGCCCAGGCGCTGGTCACCTTGCGGGCCGATGGCCGCCTAGGCGAGGAGAGCGTGAGCTGCTCGGTGGCGACCGGCCGGGCGCTGGCCGAGGCCGGATTGCATCCCGCCTCCGGCGGTGACGGCTCGCTCGCCTGCTCGGGTGACATGCTGCTGCAGGCGCTCGTCGCGTGCGCTGGGGTCACGCTCAGGGCGGTCGCGACGTCGCTGGGGATCGCGGTGGCGGGCGGGACCGTGCACGCCGAGGGAGACCTGGACTTCCGCGGCACGCTCGCGGTCAGCAAGGACGCGCCGGTCGGGTTCACGGCCATCCGACTTGGCTTCGACCTGGACACCGACGCCAGCGCTGAGCAGATCGAAACGCTGACCGAGCTGACCCTGCGGTACTGCGTGGTCTACCAGACGCTGGCTAGCCCGGCCGCGCTGACCGCGTCGATGACCGTCGCCCACTCGAGCTAGGCCTCGAACGCCTCGGGCGGCGGGCAGGAGCAGACCAGGTGCCGGTCGCCGTAGGCGCCCTCGATCCGGCGGACCGGCGGCCAGTACTTGGCCCGGCGGTCACCGCCGGCCGGGTAGGCGCCCTCGGTGCGGCCGTACGGGTGCTCCCATTCGTCGGCCAGCAGCATCGACGCCGTATGCGGCGCGTTCTTCAGCGGGTTGTCCCTGGTGTCGAAGTCTCCCGTGGCGACCTTGGCGATCTCGCCGGCGATCGCGATCATCGCATCGCAGAACCGGTCAAGCTCGGTCAGGTTCTCGCTCTCCGTCGGCTCGACCATCAGCGTGCCGGCCACCGGGAACGACATGGTCGGCGCGTGGAAGCCGTAGTCGATCAGCCGCTTCGCCACGTCCTCGGCGGTGATGCCGGTCTGGGCCGTGATGTGCCGCAGGTCCAGGATGCACTCGTGCGCGACCAGGCCGCCCTGGCCGGAGTAGAGCACGGGGAAGAACGGGTCCAGCCGCCTGGCCACGTAGTTGGCGTTGAGAATCGCCACCTGCGTGGCCCGCCGCAGCCCGTCGGCACCCATCATCGCCAGGTAGGCATACGAGATCGGCAGGATCCCGGCTGAGCCGTACGGCGCGGCCGCGACCGGGCCGGTCCGCAGCTCGGCGGGCACGTCGCCGGTGACGGCCCCGGCCACGGAGATGTCGGGCAGCATCGGATGACGGGGCAGGAATGGCGTCAGGTGCGCCCGGACGCCGACCGGGCCGACGCCCGGTCCGCCGCCGCCGTGCGGGACGCAGAACGTCTTGTGCAGGTTCAGGTGCGAGACGTCAGCCCCGAAGACGCCCGGCTGGGCCAGCCCGACCAGGGCGTTCAGGTTCGCCCCGTCCACGTAGACCTGACCGCCAGCGGCGTGTACGAGCTCGCAGACCTCGCCGACGGTCGCCTCGAACACCCCGTTCGTCGACGGGTACGTCAGCATGATCGCCGCCACGGTTCCCGCGTGCGACTCCAGCTTGGCCCGCAGGTCGCTCAGGTCGATCGCGCCGTCCGAGCCGCACTTGGCGACGACCACGCGCAGGCCGGCCAGGACGGCCGATGCCGCGTTCGTGCCGTGCGCGGACTCCGGGATCAGGCAGACCGTCCGCTCTGGCTCGTTCCGCGACCGGTGGTAGTGCCGGATCGCCAGCAGGCCGGTCAGCTCGCCCTGCGAGCCGGCGTTCGGCTGCAGCGACACCGCGTCGTAGCCGGTGATCTCCATCAGGCCGTCCTGCAGCCGGTGGATCAGCTCGTCGTAGCCGGCCGCCTGGCCGGCGGGCGCGAACGGATGCAGCCCGGCGAACTCCGGCCAGCTGATCGGCTCCATCTCCGCGGTGGCGTTGAGCTTCATGGTGCAGGAGCCGAGCGGGATCATCGACCGGTCCAGCGCCATGTCGTAGTCCGACAGCCGGCGCAGGTACCGCAGCATCGCGGTCTCGCTGCGGTAGGAGGAGAAGACCGGATGGGCCAGGAAGCCGCTCGTCCGGCGCAGCCCGGGCGGGATGGCCGGCAGGTCGTCGCCGGCCGGCGCCCCCCCGGTGGTGATCGGCGCCTCGCCGGCCGCCGAGCCGGTGATGGCGGCAGCGGCGGCCGCGATGTGCTCGTCGGTCGTCGTCTCGTCGCAGGCGACCTGCACCAGGTCGGGTCCGGCGAGATACAGGTTGATCCCGGCGGCACGGGCCCGCTCCACGGCCCCGGCGGTCCCGCCAGGAACGATCACCCCGACGGTGTCGAAGTACGCCTGATGGTTCGTTGAGAATCCGGCGGCGGCCAGGGTGGCGGCGAGACTGGCCGCCTTGGCGTGCACCCGCCGCGCGATCGCGGTCAGGCCGTCCGGGCCGTGGTAGGACGCGTACATGGCGGCGATGACGGCGAGCAGAACCTGCGCCGTGCAGATGTTGCTGGTCGCCTTCTCCCGCCTGATGTGCTGCTCGCGGGTCTGCAGCGCGAGCCGGTACGCCGGATGGCCGTCGGCGTCGACCGATACCCCGACCAGCCGGCCTGGCAGCTGCCGCTTCAGTTCCTCGCGCACGCAGATGTAGCCGGCCTGCGGGCCGCCGTACCCCATCGGCACGCCGAACCGCTGCGTGCTGCCGACGGCGATGTCGGCGCCGAGCTCGCCGGGCGGCGTGAGCAGCGTCAGCGCGAGCGGGTCGGCGGCGACGGCGGCCAGCGCGCCCCTGGCGTGCGCGGCCGCGATGGCCGGGCGCAGGTCACGGACCTGTCCGCTGGCACCGGGGTACTGCAGCAGTATTCCGAACAATTCACCATCGGGCTGCGCCTCGATCAGCTCAGGGGTGACGACGCCGGTCACCAGTTCGAGCCCGAGCGGCTCGGTCCTGGTGGCGAGCACGGCCAGGGTCTGCGGCAGGCAGTCCGCGTCGGCGAGGAAGATCCGGCCGCGGCTGGTCGCCCGGTGCGCCAGCGTCATGGCCTCGGCCGCTGCCGTCGCCTCATCTAGCATCGAGGCGCCAGCCACCGGCAGCGCCGTCAGGTCCTCGATCATCGTCTGGAAATTCAGCAGCGCCTCGAGTCTGCCCTGGGAGATCTCCGGCTGGTAGGGCGTGTAGGCGGTGTACCAGGCCGGGCTCTCGAGCACGTTCCTGCGGATCACCGGCGGGGTGATCGTGCCGTAGTAGCCCAGGCCGATCATCGAGGTCAGGACCTGGTTCTTCGCCGCCAGCCTGCGCAGCTCGGCGAGCGCCTGGTCCTCCGGCAGCGGCTCGGGCAGCCGGAGCGGCTTGGCGATCGCCAGCCCCGCGGGCAGCGCGGCAGAGGTCAGGTCGTCCAGCGAGGCATAGCCGAGCGCGCTCAGCATCTGCTGCTGGCTCGATTCATCTGGGCCGATGTGCCGTTGCGCAAAGTTCACTGCAGGCTCCTGGAGTCGGGTCGCCTACGGGCGGCGGGTACCGTCCGGCTCCCCCTCTGTCGCCCCGGCGATCACGCCGCGATGACTCCAGAGCTGCCTGTCCCGTCCGGTCCTGGGTGCCTGAGAGGTTCCGGGGAGGTTGCCCCTTCGGCGCCGCGGGCTGGCTGCGCGCGGACTCTCCCGGACGGTGTCACTAGCGGTATCCGAGCCTACTCCAGACTCGCGGCAGACTCGATCAGGTTGGCAGCGGCGGCCAGCCCGTCGCGGTCCTGTACCTGCTCCGCGCCGCGGGCCAGCCGGTCGTGCAGCGCGCTGTCGCTGAGCAGCCTGTCTAGCGCCGCGTGCATCTCGCCGTCGGTGAAGCCGTAGGTGTCGAGCCTGACCCCGAGCCCGAGCTCGTCGACCCGCTGGGCGTTGTCGTACTGGTCCCAGAACAGTGGCAGTACGATCATCGGCTTGCCGAAGTGCAGGGATTCGGTGGTGGTGTTATTGCCGCCGTGGGTAATCACGAGATCGCACCGTGGCAGAACGGAGGCCTGGGGCAGGAACTCGGCGCCCCACATGTTCGGTGCCAGCTCGATCTCGGCGTGCAGTGGCCCCTTGGAGACGATGTAGCGGTGCGGCGTGTCCGCCAGGCAGGCGATGACCCGGCGCATCAGTCCCACGTCGGCCGAGCCGAGCGAGCCGAGCGAGAAGTAGATCAGCGCGCCCGGGCCACCGGCCAGCTGCTCCGGCATGGTGAACGCGTCGTCGGTCTGCCGCACCGACGAGTCGATCCGGTGCCAGGACGCGCCGAGCGCCGCGGCGCGGGCGTAGTCGGCGATCTCGGGATAGACGTACAGGTTGACCGCTCCCTCGCCGATGAATTCCAGGTCGGGCAGCGGCGGAGCGCCCTGCTTGACGTACCAGTCGTTGAACTCGCCCCAGATGGCCCGGTGCACCCGGTCGTATTCGGCCCGGAAGTCCGCCCAGCCGCTGCGGTCGGCGGCCGGGTATCCGGAGAACACGGGCGGCACGTCCGGCCCGGTCACCTCGAGCGGGTTGCAGGAGACGATCCGCACGAACGGGGCGCCCGCGGTCATCAGCGCCGGGAACCCGACCACGTTGTCCTCGACGATCACGTCGGGCCCGGTGCGCCGCACGATCTCGGTCAGCTGGTCGTGGCTGTACCTGACGCCGGCGATCAGCTCGGCGAAGACCGGCTTGATCCAGGTGTCCAGCTGCTCGATGGTGGGCTTGCGGAACTCCGCCGCGGTGCTGGCGATGAAGTCCTTCCAGAACTGGCCGGCATCCTGGTCCTGCGAGCCGGGCTCCGACAGGCTGACCAGGTCCTCGGCGAAGCCGAGCGGCTCCAGCTTGCCCTGCCAGGACGCCTCGGCGGCGAAGACGACGCGGTGCCCGCGCCGGCGCAGCACGTCACCGATCCAGATGCAGTTGTTCGTCGGCCCGTAGGCGCTCTCCGGCATGAACAGGACGGTCAGCTGCCGCTGCGTCATGGCTGCTCCGTGGTCGGCTGCAAGTGGTCTGATCGGTCCGGTATAGCCGGAACCGGGAGCATACCGGACCGGGCTAGATGTCGTCCCAGCGGAACATGCGGACCGCGATCGCACCGACGACCAGGGTAAATCCGAGCAGGATGCCGATCGCGGGCAGTGCGGACGCCGGACCCTCCCCGCGCGCCATGACGTCCTGCATACCGGTGACCAGGTAACGCAGCGGCATCACGTAGGACGCCTCCTTGACCCAGTTCGGCGCGAAGTCC
>DATKQH010000137.1:0-2224 GCA_035532775.1 Streptosporangiaceae bacterium | reverse complement strand
GCCGTCATGCAGGCGCGCGGCGAGTTCACCGACCTCGGCCCGGTGCTGGACGAGCTGCGGCTGCTGCCATCCCTGCTGGTGGGAGTGAAAAAGAGCGCGGAGGACCGGGCCGCGCAGATCGCGGCGTCGATAGCCGGCGATCAGTTTCACATCGTCACGGGAGCCGGATCGGTGTGGCCGCAGGCCTTCTACTACGGGATGTGCGTCCTGGAGGAGATGCAGTGGATCCGCACCCGCCCGGTGCACGCCGCGGACTTCTTCCACGGCACGCTGGAACTGGTCGAGGAGGGCGTCAGCGTGATCCTGCTCAAGGGCGAGGACGCGGCGCGGCCGCTGGCGGACCGGGTCGAGGCGTTCGTGCCCCGGTACACCAGCAAGATGACCGTGCTGGATGCGGCCGACTATGACCTGCCCGGCGTCTCGGCGCAGGTCCGGGCGCTGATCTCGCACATCATCCTGGCCACCGTGCTGGAGCGGGTCAGTGCCCATCTGGAGGTGATCCGGGACCATCCCCTGACCACCCGGCGCTATTACAGGCGGGTCGCGTACTAACCGGCCACGGTCGTGGGCGAGGCGGTCGCGGTCATTGGGGACAACACGATCGACCAGTATGTCGGCCAGGACTCCTACAGTTTCGTCGGCGGCAATGCGCTTGGTGGCGCGAAAGCGCCGTTCCCGTCGAGACGGTGGATACGACCGGCGCGGGCGACAGCTATGCCGCGGGATTTCTGGACGCGAGGCTCGCTGGGGCCGATGTCGGCCAGGCGAAGAAGGCCGGATCGGCGCATGCCGCGCGCACCTGCACCCACATCGGCGCCTGGCCCCAGGACCCGTTGCCGGTACCTGGCCACACCGCGGACCGGTGACCGCCAGCACGGCCGTTGCGGCCTGAGTTGCGAATGAGATACCACCGACACCAGCCTGTCGGGATGCCGCTGCCGGCTTCGCGGTCAGCCTCCGCTAACCCGGTCGACCCGTTCAATCGTGATCAGGTCGCCCTCGACGACGTACATGATTCGGTATCGGCCGACGCGGAGCCGCAGCATGTCTCCCCACCGGAACGATTGCGCGGGATACGCATCCCCGGGCAGAGCGTCTAACGCCGCTATCACAGCCCTCATGCCATCGGCGTCAGCCAGGAAGCGGGGGCCCGTGGTGACCGGCTCTTGGTGACCATTCGACCCTCATCCGCCGTCACCGAGCAGCAACCGGCGCGCCTGCTCGTGCGAGATGGCCCCGGGCCGGCCAGCCGCCGACCACTCTCGGTACTCCTCCAAGGTCACCGCGGTCTCGGCGTCCTCCCGCTCCTGTGGAGACGCCATCTGCTCTAGCGCCCGCAACCGCCGGTACTCAGCAACTGGCACCACAAAAGCAGCTTCGCCGCCTAGATGAATCACCTCGTGTGGGCCGACGCCAGCTGACCCGGCAGGCTGTGCACTCACGCCGCCTACGGTACCTTCCGCAGCCGACAGTGCCATGGCGATACGCCGCGCCAGCGCGCAGATAGGGAGAGCCTGTGGCGGCCGTCGCAGTGCACGCTCTCGGCAGGTCCACCCGCCGCTGAGGAAGAGAGCGAAGGCCCCTCCGAACCCGGGAGGGGCCTTCGCCTGCGTTCAGACCGACGGTTAACCTGAGCAGAACGCTACGGCGCTGTGCCGGTAGCAGTCATATCCTGCCGAAGCTATCGAATTCTCCGTTTCGGACTCCGCCGAGAAATGCATGCCATTCGCCCGAAGTAAATCGGAGAACCAGACCCTCTGTGTCCTTGCTGTGGCGAACACCGATCTCACCCTCAGCCAGGTCTGCCACCTCGACGCAGTTGCCGTTAGAGAAACTCAGGGAACTCTTAACCCAATGCGATTCCGAATCCGGTCTTGCCGAGCGGTCCCCGAGCGTAGGTCTTTCCATGTCCTCATCTCCTGAATGTCAGGTGATTCACGGCCCAGCGCCGTGTCTACGTGAAGGAGTCGATCAACTACCGGATGCACCCGCTGACTAGAGCTGGGGGCATCGCGGCCGGTCTGCTCACTACTCGCCCAGACGCCCCACGCCACCATAGATGCCGATCTTCGCCAGGTCGCGGGGGCGGGGCGGCTTGCCATCTGGCCGCCACAACGGCACCTGCACGATGCCGGGCTCGATCAGATCCCAGCCCTCAAACAACGCCGCAACCTGCGCGTGGTCACGAAGCACCAACGGAGCGGTGGCCCTTGAATAGACCGCT
>DATKQH010000136.1:0-27503 GCA_035532775.1 Streptosporangiaceae bacterium | reverse complement strand
AGCAATTCAGCCAGCCGGGTAGTCATCGCCATGCGCTCACCAGATCGGTCGCGTGCCATGTGAATAGCATATCGTCAAGTAGTTACAGAGGTCGCGGCGAGTACTTATTTGATATAAATTAGTTATTTAATTACAGCTCCTATCACCTCTCGTTCCGCTCGCTCTCGATGATGTTCACCGCCTCCTCGAAGCCGATCTTGCCGCCGCGCCGTCTGGCGACTCGGTCCAGAACCTCGTCCAGTGTGGGGCGGCTAGAGCCATTCTGCCGTGGATATGGCTGTGGCGCTGAACTTCCGTTCTTATGGGGCGGAACGTCGGTGGCGGCGCGCTCTGCGCTTAGCTCAGCGATGTATTCAGCCATGCCTCGCCTCGCACCGGTCACGATGGCCTCGTCGAGAGCGTCCTGATCGTCGGCCTCCATGAAGTCGAGCCATTGCTTGGAGGCAAGCGACTGTTCCACGCCAAGCCGTGCCCATGTGCGCGTAAGCGACTCAGCGAGAGGAACAACGCTATCTGTGCCGCTCTCCGCTGCAATGGTGAGAATGCGAAGGATAGTCGCGTGAAACCACGGCGGGCTCGTGGTGGCGGCATGCACGGCCCATGATCTCGCAGCATAGATTGCCAGTTGATCTTCAAACGCCCGCCGCGCCGTCGATCGCTCGCTGGGACCAGATGGGGTCACGGCCCTGAGTCGCCACTTCCAGAGGGTGCTCCTCAATTCCGCATAGCAATCGGGCTCGCTGGCAGCACGCAAGGCAACCTGATATTCCTGCGTGAACTCCTCGCGTTGCTCAGCCGGGAGAAGTTGAAGGATTTCGTTCGGGTCGTCAGGCTCGTGCTCGAACCTGAGCGGGGACACTTCAGCGCTCACGCTTGCAGGTTAGCAACGTCTTACCTCCGGCGTGAAGCCAAAACTGCAGAGCCTACCTGACCATCGCGCCAGAACCAAGGTATCTGTTTCGGGCGTGTCGCTTGGAATCTGACGTTCCTCACCCGAGTCGGGGCGTCGCACATGCCAAGTGCCCGCAGGGCGGCGGCAAGCCCGGTCGCGCTGGCTCATGATGCAGGGGCTCAGCCGATTAGATGGCAACTACTGATACTTCTGCAGGACTCCGGTACCGCGCACGTAGGCGACGGCGCGTTCCGAGTTCGGAACAGGCACAGGCAGCTCAGGCCGACCTGCCACGGTGCAGCAAGGGCCACGTCCTCAGTGACGTTGACGGCCAGGACGTGTGCCTCCGGTGCCAGGGCTTCCTGGCACCCGTCGAGATGTGGGGCGTCTAGCTACGGCTGACATCCAGCGGGCCAGCTTCCGTATCTGCACCGAGTGCAAGCACGGCTGGCCTGATAGCTCGTTCTGCTACCACGGTGACTCCCGTGTGCCGTCACTGTGAGGCCGGCCTGCACGTCCACATCTGCCAGTGCGGGTGGACAGGGCGCGCGGCAGCTGATGTTGCTGAGCTGGAGCACAAGCTCGTGCCAGCCGGATCCGCGCCGTGGGTAACTGGTGTGACCCGCAAGCGTGAAGCCATGTACCACGTCGAGATCGGCCAGAGGCTCGGCCATCTGGTCGTGGAGAGCTTGTCCCGCTGCTGGAACTGAATGGCACCGTCCTCCGTGGTGCGATGACCCGGTGCGATGCGGCAGCACGGCAGCCGTCCTGATCCAGAATCTCGTCCTCAAGAAGGTCTCCAGCTGCGGGTGCCGGGGTCGCGGAGTTGACGAGGTGAACGCGCGCCGGCTGGCACGGAGAGCGGCTGAGCAGGCGCTCTCGGAGCACCACCCTGGCTACAAGGTCAAGACGCTCACCATCGAGGCCAGGTGACGGAACCGGGCCGCAGTTGGTGCGGCGGTAGTAGTTCAGACGGGGAGCGCCGGAGTAGCTGCCGGAGCGCTGATGTCATGAAGTGAACAACGCCGGGTTCTGATCCCGCCCGGTGACAACGCACCTTCCTGAGTGGCCGGGCTGGTTGCCTGGCAGTGGGCAGTCCGGTCGCTCAGCCAGGACACTGCCAGAGGAGTAGCGCCCATGAGCGCCCTAAAAACCAGTCCCGCAGACCGCGAGTCGAACATCGCCGCGTCTGATCTGGACAAGACACTGAAGCACGAGCGGTACGGCGAGTGGGTACGGTTCGCCACCAACGCGCTCCGCAGGGAGCCGTTCCTGCTCAAGGCCGAGATCAACGGGGCTGATGCGCGCACGGCTGAGGGCGCTGCCCTGGCCGAGTTCCGCAAGTCGGAGCCGGTCACCCGGTACAAGCGCACCATGCCCGTCCGCAAGCAGGACAACGCGGCCAGGGAGCTGCTGCAGGCCGGCAAGAACAACCTTGACGCCGACCAGGCCAAGCTGCGGATCGCGTGGGAGTACATCTACCGGAACTACTGGGACACGCTCATCCCGTCCGCGCGGGATCTGGTCTGGCTGCTGTTCGCGCTGGCCGACCTGGACGGGCCGTCCGTCCTGCTGAGCCACCGCCTGGTCGTGGCGATGATCGCGCTCGTGACCGGGAAGGACCCGTACGACTTCACCGTCATCCCCAAGCGGGCACGTGAGCAGCTGCTCCGCGCCGGTATCGAGATCAAGCTGGGCAAGGCAACCGCGCCTGAGCACCGGTCCACCCGCACCACGGCGTACAACGTGCTCTCAGGCACCATGAGGACCGCTATCTCCGACCAGCAGTCAACAAGCCCCTCATCCACGGTAAAGGGGCTTGTTGACAAGCGTGATGCTGAGCTTGGTTCAGTGCCTGATTACCCGCTGCTGACTAATGAGCAGATCGAGGCCAGGGATATAGCGATCCGGCTGCTGAGGGTTGACAAGGAATCGCGGGCCAGGGAAGCGCGGTGGAAGGCGCTGCGGGCCAGGGTGGCGCGGCGGCACGGTGTTCCAGTGCCCGCCGAGTCTGAGCCAGGGCCCCGGTCCGCGAAGGAGGAGTCACGGCGACTGGTGGAACGCGTCCGCGAGACCCAGGCCGGGCCGGAGTCGGCTGTCCCTGCGGACCTTGAGTCCCTCTTGGACGAAGCCCAGCCTGGCTTCAGCGGCCTGATTGGTGATCTCGCCGGTGCCGGCAGGGCTGAGTACATCGACAAGTTCCGAGAGCTGTACTGCCAGGGCATGGAGCCGGCCGTCGCTACTGAGCACCTTGATTATCAGTACAGGGCACTCGTGGATCGCCAGGCGCTCGCTGATGCTGTCGCTCGGCTCACGTTGGACGTGGACAGCCAGAAGATGAAGCCCACCGCGTTCGGCAAGCTCGGACTCGGCGGCAAGCTAGCCAGCGACTACCACGACGTTCTGAACGCGTTGTGGTCGCGGATGCTCGATCTGGGCGAGTACGAGTGGCAGGGCAGCAAGCTGGCTCAGCCTGACCACCGCTTCATTACCTGAGCCATGGGCATCCCCCCTGAGATTTACCCTGCCCTCAGTCTACCTACGTGCTCTGACCTGCGACAACTGCTGGCCGTGCGAACATCACGTCGGTGTCCCAGTGCGTGAAGCCGAGTGACTCGTACAGCCTGATCGCCGGCGTGTTGCTGTCGTCCACGTAGAGCATGACCTGGAACAGGCCGCGCGAGCGGAGGTAGCGCAGGCCGACCAGGGTCAGCGCCCGGCCCAGTCCGGTGCCGCGCTCGTCAGGATCGACTCCCACCACGTAGACCTCGCCGATGGTCTGGTGGGCGTGCTCGGCTTCGTCGCCGTCCTGACCGTCCTGGCCATGGGTCTTGGTCCAGTGAAAGCCGACGATCCTGCCCTCACGCTCGGCGAGAAAGAAGCCTTCCGGGTTGAACCACGGCTCCTTCTCCCGCAGGTCGAGGTCGGCCCTGGTCCAGGCGCCCTGCTCAGGATGGGTGGCGAACGCCCGCCGGTTCAGCGCCGTCCACTCGTCCTCGTCCTGGCCGATCCGGAACGGGCGGATCGTGATCCCGTCGGCTAGCTGCGGCCTGTCCAGCTGCGCCTGGAGCGAGCGGCGCATCTGCCACAGCGCCCTGACCCGCTCGAACCCGGCGGCCGCGGCGAGCCGGGAGGCCGCGGGCAGGTCGCCGTGCGCCCACAGCCGCAGCTGCTGGTCGCCCGCCTCCGCCGTCAGCGCACGGACGAGGGCGAGCCCCAGGTGCTGCCGGCGGTGGGCCGGATGGATGACGAGCTCCCCGCTCGGGCCCTCGACCGGGTCCGTCGGGTCCAGGTGGGCATAGCCGGCGATCTCGCCGCCGGCCATCAGCATCACGTTGCGGGCCTGCCTGTCGCCGCCGTACCGCAGGTGCAGCATCACGTGCTCGGACAGCGGCGCGACTCCGTCTTCCTCGGTCGCCAGCCTGACCAGCTCGAGCACCGCGGCGACGTCGGCGTCAGTGAGGCGCTCGGCGATCCGGATCTCGGTCATCTGCTGGCTCCGTTGCCGGTCGAAGCGGTGGTCTGGCCGCGCGGCGTGGTGTCCCGGCCGCCGGTTCGGTTTCCGTCGGAGCTGGCGGCACCTGGACTGGCCCGGCGACCATCCGGCCTGGCGGGTACGAACTTGTACCCGACGTTGCGGACAGTGCCGATCAGCGCCTCGTTCTCGGTGCCCAGCTTGGCACGGAGCCTGCGCACGTGGACATCGACCGTCCTGGTGCCGCCGAAGTAGTCGTATCCCCAGACTTCCTGGAGCAGCTGAGACCTGGTGAACACCCGCTTCGGGTGCTGGGCAAGGAACTTCAGCAGCTCGAACTCCTTGAAGGTCAGGTCGAGTGCCACCCCGCGGATCCTGGCCGAGTACGTCGCCTCGTCGATCACGAGCTCGCCCGACCTGACCTCCTCCGCCGGGACCGCGACCTGGGTGCTAGCCCGGCCGACGGCGAGCCGGATCCTGGCCTCGACCTCACCGGGGCCAGCGGTGTTCAAGATCACGTCGGCCGCGCCCCAGTCGGCGGAGACCGCCGCCCAGGCGCCCTCGCTGATGACGGCAAGCACTGGCACGCCCGCTCCGGCGACCTGCCTGAGCAGTTCCTTGACCTGGACCAGGTCACGCCTGGCATCGACCAGGACGGCGTCGGGCGCGACGGCATCGGCCAGGCCGGAAGGCGGCGCCGACAGGCCGAGCACAACTTCTGCCGACGGCTGGGCCAGCCTGACGGCGTGCGCGAGCAGGCTCAGCGATGGCAGGATCGCCGCAGCCGAATCACGCGTGCCGGTGAGCAGGAGCACCTTGCTCAACCGCCGCCACCTCCGGTCCGCGGCAGACCCGCTGCACGAATCGCTGCCTGGATGCACTAGAACCCGGCGCCGGTGCCGGTCCTGGCCACTATGAGCGAGGATAGCTGACATGGCAATCGTGACCCTGCGCTACTGGGCCGCCGCGAAGGACGCGGCGGGCGTCGCCGAGGAGAAGGTCGAGGCGACGACATTGGCCGACGCGCTGGCCGAGGGCCTGGCCGCCGCGCTTAACCGGCCCGGGGACCGTGCCGAGCGGCTCAGGCTGGTCATGGCCCGCTCGTCCTTCCTGGTCAACGGCGAGCCCGCCGGGACTAGGGCGCCGGAGTCCGTCGCGCTGGCCGACGACGCTGTGATCGAGGTCCTGCCGCCGTTCGCCGGAGGCTGACCGGGCTGACCCGGCCGCTCCGGCGAACCCGGCGGACCCGGCTGACCGCCCGGCACCGAATACCCGGGGTGACCCGCAATCGCGGCGTTCGCGCGGATATGGCGTTCGCGCGGATAGGTTGAGCCGTGCTCAGCGTTGCGGTCCTCACCAGCGCGGGGGTGGCTGTCGCGCTGGCTGGCGTGGACCGGCTGCTCGCGCTGGTCGCCGTCCGGCGAGTCGCCCGTCACCTGACCACGCTGCTCAGCGCCACGTCCGCGCCCGTGGTGCGGATCGCGGGCGCGCCCTTCCTGACCCAGCTGCTGTCCGGCGTCTACCGCCAGGTCGATGTCACCGTGGCGGCATTCCGCGCGGGCGGGATGGAATTCCGGGGGCTCACGGCGCGCCTGTCGCGGGTACGGGCGCCGTTGCGCCTGCTGCTGGCCGGCCGTGGCCTGGTGGCCGGCGAGGTGAGCGCCATGGCGACGATCCCGCTCTCGGCCATCGGCGACCGGCTGCCGCCGGGGCTGATCGTGCGCCGCCAGGGCACCGAGCTCGCGGTCTCGGGCCTCGTCCTGCTGATGCCCGTGTCCGGCACTCTGGCGATCAGGGCAGACCGGCAGCGGATCTCCGTGGTCCCGAAGGTGCTCGGCGTTCCCAGCCTGGTCGGGTTCGTGATCGCGCTCCCCGGCCTGCCGGCGCGCCTGACGATCGACACGCTCGACGTCACCGACGCTGGCCTGGAGATCACGATGCGCGGCGAGAACATAGATCTTGGGCCCGGCTGAACCAGACGGGCTCGCCGCCCGTTTACGTTGGTGTGGTGGTTCGCGATGGCGCCGAGAGCCAGGAGCATCCGAGGCCGGTTACCGACGAGGAACTCGTCCGTGCGCTTTACCATGAGCACGCGGGCCCGCTGCTGCGGTATGCGCTGCACCTGACGAGCGGGGACCGGCAGCGGGCGGAGGACATCGTGCAGGAGACGCTGCTTCGGGCGTGGCTGCATCCTGATGCCATCGTCAGCCGGCCCGCGAGGCCGTGGCTGTTCGCGGTGGCCAGGAACCTGGCCGTCGACGCGCACCGCGCCAGGCAGGCCAGGCCGCATGAGGTCGGCGAGGCTGCCCTGCAGCTGACAGCGGTTCCCGACACGGCCGACCGCGCGCTGGAGTCCTGGGCCGTTGCCGACGCGCTGCGGTCGCTGCGGCCCGATCACCGCGCCGTGCTGCTCGAGACCTACTACCGCGGCCGTTCGGTAGCGGAGGCCGCTTCCGTGCTCGGCATTCCCGCGGGCACGGTGAAGTCGCGTACCTTCTACGCCCTGAAGGCGCTGAAGCTGGAACTAGAGGAGCGGGGGCTTGCGCCATGAGTGACCCGTCCTGCCGTACCTTCCGTGAACTGCTGGGCGTCTACGTCGTTGGCGCGATCGAGCCAGGCGAGCGCGCCGCCGTGGATACCCACCTGAACCAGTGTTACGAGTGCCGTGAGGAACTCGCCGCGCTCGCCCCGCTGCCCGCGCTGCTGCACCGGGTTCCGCTCGCCGAGGCCGAGCGGATCGCGGCAGCCGGACCTGTTGAACCTGACCCGGCCGAGTCCTCTGCCGAGATGCTGGACGCACTGCTGAAGCAGGTCGGAGCCCGGCGGCGGACCAGGCGCTTCCGGGCGATGTTCACGGCAGCGGCCGCCGTGCTGATCGCGGTCGGCGGCGCGGCCGCCGTATCGCAGTCGCTGACCCCGCATCCGTCGCACGCCAGGTTCGACGTCGCCACGGCCAGCATCGGCCGCCTGGGCGCCACGGTCCACTACGGCCAGAGCAAATGGGACGCCACGACGATGTCCGTGCAGGTGACCGGATTCAGGCAGTGGACGTCGTGCAAGTTCTGGGTGATCACCAAGGACGGTCAGCGGAAGCTGTCCGGCGGCTGGATCGTCGGGCCAGGAGCCGACAAGCTCTGGTATCCCGTGTACAGCGGCGTGCCCGAGTCGAACGTGCGCGGATTCGAGATCACGTGGGGCAGCAAGGGCGCGCTTCAGATTCCCGCCGACTGATGTCCGCTGCCGGGAATGTCCGCCGTCAGCAGCACGTTTACCGGGCGTGTTTCCCGGACTGATAGCGACCGCCTGCGCCCTGCTCGGGGCGACGGCGTTCGGGTTCGGCTGGCGGGCGCGCAACGGCCGGGTCAGGGCGGCGGCGCCGGCGGAGGCCACGGCGGCCGCGCCCGAGGGGCTGACCCCCGACGACATCGGGATCCCGCTGGGCAGCCGGGCGACTCTCGTGCAGTTCTCGTCGGCCTTCTGCGCGCCCTGCCGTGCGACCAGGCGGATCCTGAGCGAGGTCGCCGGGATGGTCGACGGCGTCGCGCACGTGGAGATCGATGCCGAGTCCAGGCTCGACCTGGTCCGCAGGCTGGATGTCAGGCGGACCCCGACGACCTTCGTGCTCGGACCGGACGGGCGGATCAGCCACCGCGCCAGCGGCGAGCCGCGCAAGGCCGATGTGATCGCGGCGCTCGGGGTCGTGATATGATTTCCTATAAATATGATCGGGAACATGAGCTGACGCGAGGAACCGTGGGGGACACCACTGACGGCGGTCCCGGGCTGGTTCTGTCGAGCGCGCCTGCGTTCCCGTGCCGTGCAGGCGCAGGCGCAGGCCTGACCAGACGGCGCGTCGTGGACTACTGCCGCGTCACCGCAGCGCTCTAACTGTGCACTCCAGCCACCGATAGTCCCTCGGCCCCCGGCCAGTCCCCAGCCACCCCCTCTGGCCGGTATCCACGGAAGGAACGCACATGCAGATCGATCCCAGAGGATCTCGGTTCGGCGCCCTGATTACCACGGTTGTCCTGGTTATCGTCCTGATTACGGGCAGCGCCTGGCTACTCGCCGCACAGGCGGTGGTGTTCGCGATCGGGACAATCTTCGGCCTCCGCAACGCACCCTACGGACTCGTCTACCGGCTGCTGATCCGGCCGCGGCTCGGTCCGCCGAAGGAACTCGAGGCCGAGGCGCCGCCCCGGTTCGCACAGGGCGTAGGGCTCGTGATCTCGGCCATCGGCGTGATCGGCTACGCGACGGGTACGACACCGCTAGGCATCGCGGCGACGGCTCTTGCCCTGATCGCCGCATTCTTGAACGGAGCCTTCGGCCTCTGCCTGGGCTGCGAGATGTACCTGCTCATCCGACGTACCGTGCCCGCTCGCCAGGCTTCCTGACGCGGGCCGTAGCTGACAAGGAGAATCACGCATGAGCCGTTCTGACGTTCTGGTAGACGCCGACTGGGCGCAGGCCCACCTGAACGACCCAGGCATCGTCCTGGTCGAGGTCGACGAGGACACGAGCGCCTACGACAAGGGCCACATCAAGGGCGCGGTGAAGATCGACTGGAAGCAGGACCTGCAGGACCCGGTCCGCAGGGACTTCGTCGACCGGGCCGGCTTCGAGAAACTGCTGTCCGAGCGCGGCATCTCCAACGACGACACGATCATCCTGTACGGCGGCAACAACAACTGGTTCGCGGCGTACGCCTACTGGTACTTCAAGCTCTACGGGCACCAGAACGTGAAGCTGCTCGACGGCGGCCGCAAGAAGTGGGAACTTGACTCGCGCGGCATGGTGACCGAGGTCCCGCAGCGGCCGGCCACGTCCTACCATGCGCAGGAGCAGGACCGCTCGATCAGGGCGTTCCGCGACGACGTGGTGGCGGCGATCGGCAATCTCAACCTGGTCGACGTCCGCTCTCCTGACGAGTTCGCCGGCCGCCTGCTCGCGCCCGCGCACCTGCCGCAGGAGCAGGCGCAGCGCGGCGGTCACGTCCCCACCGCCAAGAACGTGCCCTGGTCGAAGGCGGCCGAGGACGACGGCACGTTCAAGTCGGACGATGCGCTGCGCGCGCTCTACGGTGACGAGGCGGACCTGGACTTCGGGAAGGACACGATCGCCTACTGCCGGATCGGCGAGCGCTCCGCGCACACCTGGTTCGTGCTGCACGAGCTGCTCGGCCAGGCGAACGTCAAGAACTACGACGGATCATGGACCGAGTACGGCTCGCTGGTGGGCGTGCCGATCGAGCTGGGAGACGGAAAGTGAGCATCTCGGGGGGCTCTGGGCAGGCAGGCGCTTCGGGCTGCGGAGCGCCGGCCGGCGGCGTCCGCGTCACGGCAGGAGCCGGCAGCCAGGCGGTGGTCCAGGGCCACGTCACGAGCTCGGGGACACCGGTGCCGTCCGGCTACGCGAGGCTGCTGAATTCCGACGGCGAGTTCGTCGCCGAGGTACCGCTCGGCGAGGACGGCGGCTTCACCTTCTACGCGGCACCGGGCGACTGGACGCTCCGGGTGCTGGCACCTGGCGGGGTCCGGGTGGAGCGCGCCGTCTCCGCCAGCACCGGCAAGATCACCGAGCTGGAGGTCGCGGTCTAGCGGCGCTCCGGCCAGGGCAGGAAGTCACGACGACGCGTCTGGCTGTCCGGCAGAACGAGGCAGGCACGTGGCCTCCCGCCGATCATGGGCGGGAGGCCACGGGCCTGTGCGCACCCCGCGTCCGCAATCAGGCGGTCCGGTCTGTTCGTCGTACGTTTCCGTGTACTCACCCTGTGTTCAACTTCCCGTCACCTTGACCGCCTAGAAAAGATCCTGTGACCGCGGCATGCGGCAGTGCATATCAGGCGATCAGCGACGATATGAGGGCGCGGAATGTCTATTGAGGCCGGGCGCGAGAACCACTCGCTGAGCGCACCGGAAGGCCCGGTCATCGCCGCTGGCCAGGCAACGGGGGCGAACGGCGGGGCCGCCGACAACGCGACGGTGCTCCAGGCCGTCGACCTGACTCTGGGCTTCGGCCAGAAAGTAATCCTGAGCGCCATCAACGTCGAGGTCAGGCGGGGCGCGGTGACCGCGCTGATCGGCCCGACCGGCTCAGGAAAGACAACGCTGCTGCGCACCTTCAACCGCATGAACGACAAGGTCACCGGCTACCGGCACGCCGGCGATGTGCTGCTCGACGGCAAGAGCATCTGGCACCCGGGGGTGGAGCTGATGTCGCTGCGGCGCAAGGTCGGGATGCTCTTCCAGCGGCCCAACCCGTTCCCCATGTCGATCATGGACAACGTCGTCGCCGGCGTGAAGGCGCACCGGATGGCGAGCAGGAACGGGCTGAAGACGATCGCGGAGGAGCGGCTCACGGAGGTCGGGCTCTGGGACGCGGTGTCCGACCGGCTCAAGGACTCGCCGTTCCGGCTCTCCGGCGGCCAGCAGCAGCTCCTCTGCCTGGCCAGGGCGCTGGCGGTCAGCCCGGAGATCCTGCTGCTCGACGAGCCGACCTCTTCGCTCGACCCGGTCGCGACCGAGTCGATCGAGAACCTGATCCGCACCCTGGTTCCCAGGCTGACCGTCGTGATCGTCACCCACAACCTGGCGCAGGCGAGCCGGGTCTCAGACCGCACCATCTTCCTGAACAACGGGCGCCTGGTGGAGCACGCAGACACCAGGCAGCTGTTCGAGCACCCGGCTGAGGAGGAGACAGCCCGCTATGTCAGCGGGCGGTTCGGCTAACGCAGACCACCCGCGCGGGAGGACGGCATTCCTCCCGCACGGGCGCGAGAACCGCGCCACCGGCGCGGGCCCATCGCACGCACCCGCGTGCGAGTCGTCTACCGCATGCGTAAGCGTGCACAACTGAAGGAGTATTCCCCGGTGACCACCCGAATCCGCTTGGCTGGTACAGCGGCTGCGCTGCTGCCTCTCGCCGTGCTTGCGGCAGCATGCAGCAGCGCGGGCTCCAACTCACCTGCATCCTCGCCCGCCGCGGCGGCGATGCAGGGGGCCGCTCTGCCGTCATCTCCGGCTAAGACGCCACAGTCGATCACAGAGACCGGCAGCACGCTCTTGTTCCCGTTGATCAGCACCTGGGCGCAGGATTATCAGAAGCTCTACACGCAGTCGAGCGGCCTTCCTACGGTGACCATTACCACCGGAGCCACCGGCTCGGGCACCGGGCTTGCCGACGCGGCAACCGGGACAGTCGACATCGGCGCCTCCGACGCCTACCTGTCGCCCACCACGAAGAGCCAGACCCCGTCGCTGGTCAACATTGCCCTGGCGATCTCCGCTCAGCAGGTCAACTACAACATTCCCGGCTTCAAGGGCAATCTAAAGCTCGACGGCACCGTGCTGGCCCAGATCTACACCGGCAAGGTCACTAACTGGAACGACCCGGCGATCAAGGCGCTCAACCCGGGCGTGACCCTGCCGAACCTGAAGATCGTGACGCTGCACCGCGCGGACAGCTCGGGTGACACGTTCATTTTCACCTCGTACCTGAACGCTCAGGACCCGTCGGCGTGGCCCGTCAGCAATGTGAGCACCTCGGCCACCTTCGCGGCGGTTCCCGGTGCACTAGGAGAGCAGGGCAACGGCGGCATGGTGGCAGGATGCCAGGCCACCAAGGGCTGCATCGCCTACATCGGCGTCAGTTACCTTGCCAAGACGCAGGCCGCGGGCCTGGGCCAGGCATCGCTGAAGAACGCGGCAGGCAACTTCGAACAGCCCACCCCCGCGGCCATCTCCGCTGCGGCCGCGGCGCTTACCAGCAAGACGCCACCCGACGAGACCTTGTCCATGATCAACGGCCCGGCGCCCGACGGCTACCCGATCGTGAACTACGAGTACGCGATCGTGAACACCAAGCAGGCGAACGCCACGGTTGCCGAGGACATCAGGGCCTTCCTGCACTGGGATGTGCACAGCGGCCAGAATGCCACCACCTACCTGGACGCGGTCGACTTCCAGCCGCTGCCATCGGCCGTGGTATCGCTGTCCGACGCACAGATAGCGAAGATCGGCGCCTGATCCCGTGGCCTCGTCAGCACCTGTACTGCAGTCCGAAGGGGGGGCGGGCGCGAGCTCGCTCCCCCGGCGGGCCGGAGCAATGGTCAGGAAGGCCGTCAGGGAAGGCGTGCTCGTCCGCTGGATCGGCGCGGGCGGTTCCCTGGTTCCTGTCCTGGCGCTCGCGTTCATCCTCGTCATCCTGGCCGTGAAGGCGTGGCCGGCGATCAAGTACAACGGCTGGGGCTTCTTCACCGGATCCACCTGGACCGGGGGGAACCTCTATGGGCAAGTGGTACATACCGGCGGCGTCTCTCATCTTCAGGATGCGAAATTCGGTGCCCTGCCCAGCATCATCGGAACACTGGGCACGTCGGCGATCGCGCTGACCATCGGGGTCCCGGTGGCGATCGGGACGGCGCTGGTCATCGTCGAGCGCCTGCCTCGGCGGGTGGCAGCAGCCATCGGCGGGTTCCTGGAGTTGCTGGCCGGGATCCCCAGTGTCGTCATCGGGCTCTGGGGCGCCGTCACGTTCGGGCCGTTCATCGCGCACGACATCGCGCCGTTCATCGCACGGAACATGCCAGATGTGCCCGTGCTGAACTACTTCCGCGGGGATACCGGTAACGGGCAGGGCATGCTGGTGTCCGGCCTCGTGCTGTCGATCATGATCATCCCGATCGTCGCCGCCACCACCAGGGACCTGATCCGCCAGGTGCCCATACTGCCCAGGGAGGGCGCCGTCGCGCTCGGCATGTCCGACTTCGAGTGCGCCCGGAGGGTCACCCTGCCCTGGGTCGGAGGTGGCATCATCGGCGCCGTGGTGCTCGGGCTTGGCCGCGCGCTCGGCGAGACCATGGCGGTCGCGATGACCTGCGGAGCCGCCCTCGGCAACATTCCAGGGAATGTCTACGGGACCATGACCACGATCGCCGCGACCGTGGTGCAGACCGTCGACACAGCGTTTCAGGATGGCAGCGGGTTCTCGCTGCGTGCCATCGCGGAGCTCTGCCTGGTACTCATGGTCATCACGCTGGCAACGAACGTGCTGGCCAGACTGCTGGTGCGGCGCGTATCGGGGACGGCTCTTCCGGTCGGTCGCGGGATCTAGGTGCGGAGGTCTGGAGCAGGCACATGAGCAGCACATCCTCGCAGGGGAACACCGCCTCGTCGGACAGCAGCGAATCGTGGACCTGGCCAGCGGTGCCGGCCAGGCGCAAGATAGCCAACTGGGTCTTCTGGGCAGTGTGCTTCGTGGCGCTGGCCCTGGTGGTCGTGCCGACGGTCTGGATGGCAGCGGGCATCATCGCGAAGGCGGTGCCGAACTTCCAGTGGTCGGTGCTCACCACGACCACCAACCAGCTCAGCGGCGGGCTAGAGAATGCCATCCTGGGCACGCTCGCCATCACCGCTGGCGTGGTGATCGTGGCCGGTACCGTCAGCCTGCTGACCGGCATGTACCTGGCGGAATACGCGCGCGGCCGGCGTCGGACGATGCTGCGCGGCGGCTACGAGGTGCTGGCTGGCATTCCGTCAGTCGTGCTGGGCTATGTGGGTCTCGTCGCCTTCGTGGTGGGCCTCGGCTGGAAATTCTCGCTGCTGGCCGCGGTCCTGGTCGTGTCCGTGCTGGCGATTCCGTACATCACCAAGTCAACAGAGACCGCCCTGTCCCAGGTGCCAACCTCGTACCGCGAGGGCGCCGAGGCGCTTGGCATTCCGCAGAGCTGGGCCATGCGCAAGATCGTCCTGAAGTCGGCTGTGCCCGGCATCATCACCGGGCTCTTGGTCGCCGTGGCGATCACGGCAGGCGAGACCGCGCCGCTGCTGTACACGGCGGGGTGGTCAGACCAGAATCCGTCGCTTGCGCTCATCCACTCACCTGTCGCCTTCCTGACCTATCCGGTCTACGCGTTCGCGCCCATTAACCAGCCAGTGCAAAGCGCCAACATCCTGTCTTACGACGCAGCCCTGATCCTGCTCGTCTTCGTGCTGCTGCTCATCATCGGTAGCCGCTTGATCATCTGGCGGTCCCGGCGCCACGCGGAGTAGGGCTCGCATGCCGCCAGGCAGGCCCGATGGCGCGCGGCCACCGGCCGCGCGCGCCGCGAGAACGGCCGGAAATTGTCGCCCTTTCGCAGGGACTCGTTGCTCGACCCATAACCCGCAGTTCAGCTTCTGGACACCTGGGCTACCTAAAACTGATATCAGACCGCATTGGTGGCGGACGGACAGCTAGGCGAAAGGCATCCCGTGGCATACTCCGGCGACGACAAGCCAGACGTCGCGGGAGTTCTGGCTGACCGCCTGGCCGCTACGCTCGTCCATCACGAGCCCGGGTGGCGGTTGCCGAGACCGAGCGCGCTCGCCCGCCGCTACAACGTCAGGCCCGCCCAGGTCGAGCAGGCCGTCAGGGAGCTGGCGGCCAGGCACCTCATCCGGCAGCTTCCCGACGGGCAGCTGTACCGGGCCAGCCCGGCCGAGTACCTGATCCCGGTGCAGGGGGTACCCCGCCTCGGCGCTCACCTTGATCCGATGGGCGGCGAGGTGATCTGCCGGAAGCGCAAGGTCTCGTGGCGCCGGGTGCCCGAGGATATCGGCTGGGCGCTCGGCGTCGCCCTGGCCGACTCAGTCTGCGTCGTCAAATGTCACTGGTCGGTCAACGGCGAGCCCGCGGCCATCTCGTCCGCCTACCTGACCGAGGAAGCCGCCAGTCAGGCGGGCGATCTGGCGGATGAGCGCGACCGAACGGCCGCTGACCTCCAGCTCTGCGGCTTCCCTGACGGCGATGACCACCGGCCGCTCCGTCCCGTGCTCGGGTTCCCGGCGGCGCTGCACGTGGAGGTGCAGCCCCCGCCGTCGTCGATCGCGCGGGGGCTGCGGCTGGGCGCCGGCCAGCCGGCCGCCATGATCACGGTGCGCTTCGACGACCCGGCATCGGCCCGGCCCGTCGCCCTGACCGTGGCCGCGCTGAGGGCCGACATGTTCAGGATCGTCGTCGACTCGCCTGCCGACGCGGCGACGGTCAGGACCATCGGGCCCGCCGAGGCGCTGGGCGATGACCTTTCCCCGGTAGGGGGCGAGGACGGCTGGCCAGCCGACGAGCAGCCGGCGGTTCGCCGGTAGGCCGGCGACGCACGGTCAGAAGTACTATCTTGTGCCATTGTGCCGCCGTTTCTGACCGGCTCCGCGGAGCCGCTAACCCCTCCTCCGGGTCGCCAGGGCTACCTGGTCCCGCCTGGCGCGCCGTCGCGCAGCGACTTAGCCGCGGCTGCCGCGGTCGCCGCGCTGATAGCTCAGCTGGCGCTCGCTCAGCTCACTCTCGTGCTGGCTGCCCTCTTCGTGATCATCGGCAGGCTGAGCAGGTGGCGGCTGCTCTGGCTGGCCTGGCCGGCCGCGGCCGGCGTTGGCTGGGTGGTCACCATAGGAACGGGGCGAGCCGTGGCGGGCTACGCGGCGGCGGGCGCGCACCTGATCGGTTCCCTCACCAGTCCAGGTCCGGTGCCCGCCCGGCTGGCGCACCTGGCGGCCGCGTTCCGCCGGTGGCGGCAGTGGCTGCCCGGCCAGCTGCCCGCGGCACTGATCGTCGCAGCGGCCGAGGCCAGCGTCGTCGGGAGGCTCGGACGGCTGCCGTGGCGCCGCCAGGCAGGCCGGCCGGCCGTGACCTGGGCGGGCGAGGCAGCGGGCCCGGGCGGGACGGCGCGGGCGGGCGATGCCGCGGACCTGGGCCGGCCGGCCTGGGCGGGCGAGGCAGCGGGGCTGGCAGGTCCGCCGTGGGCGGGTGCGGGCGCCGCGCGAGGCGGTGCGGTCCGGCCGTACCGGCCCGGCGCGCTGGTCATGGCACGCCGCGCGTACCTGACCGCGTCGCTGCGCCGCGGCGAAGTCGCCACGGCCGACGGCGGCTGCGTCGGCATCGTCGGGCGGACCGGCCGGCGGGCGTCGATCACCTGGGCAGAAGCCCAGGCCGGCGTGCTGCTCACTGGCCAGGACGCCGCCGCCGTGACCACCACCGGACTTGACCTGGCGACCGCCGCGATCCGGCACCGCAAGACCGTGATCATCATCGACCTGGCCTGCGGGGCCGGCTACGACGCCGCAGGCATTGTCAGCGCGTGGCGCGACGCCATCGGCAGCGGCATGAGGGCATCGATCGACTCGGCGTGCGCCGACGTCCAGGCGCCCCTGCTCTGCTTCGCCGACCCCGGTACCCACTACGAACCGCTGTCCGGCGTTGCCCCGGATCGTGCCGCTGACCTCGTCCTGGCGATGATCGACTGGACCGGGCTCGCACCAGCGAAGCAGTCGTTCTGCGCCGACTACCTGCGGACCGCCCTGGCTGTCAGCGCCGCCGCCGGCCCCGCTGCCCGGCCGCACCGGCCGGTGCTCGACGACCTGGCTAGCCTGCTGCGGCCCGGGGCGCTCCAGCTGCGGCTGCGCCACGGCGCAGCCACGATGCCAGGACACGATGCGCTGAACCGGCGCGCAGCGGAGCTCGCGACCCAGCAGGAGACAGATCCCGCGGCGGCGGCCGCCGTCCTGGCGGTCGTGACTCAGCTTGCCGGGCTCCGGTCCCCTGGCATCGGGACCCGGCTCGGCCAGCCGGGCCTTGCCGCCGGCGCGCAGGTCCGCCTTGACCGGGCACTGGCCGAGCGAGAGGTCGTGCTGTTCTGCCTGGACCCGCGCATGCAGGGGAGGCCGGCCGTGATGGTGGCACGCCTGGCCGTCGCCGATCTGGCCGGGATCCTGGCCGGGCGGGCTGGCCTGGGCGCGCCCGCTGACTGCCTGGTCTGGATCAACGGCTGCGAGGCCATCGACCAGGCGCACCTGGCCGCCCTGCTCGCGCTTGGGCCGGGCACCGGGACGGCCGTGCTGCTCAGCACGACCGCTGGCGGCACGGCCGCCCGGCTCGCCGGCCAGGTCAATGTCGTGGCCATCCGGGGCCGGGCGCCCCGGGGGCTGGCTGGCCCGGCGGGTGTGCTGGCCAGACCGCCGGGCTTCCCGGCTGGTGTGCTGACCGGGCCGCCGGAATCGGCGGCTGGCGTGCTGGCTGGCCCGGCAGTTCCGGCGGTGCGGCCGGCCAGCCCGCCGGGATCGCCGGCGGCTGTTGCGTTAAACCAGGAAGACAGTCAGGGGCTGCCGACGGACCTGCTGGCCGGGCAGCCCCCCGACGCGCTGTCACTGCGGGTGCGCAGCCCTCGGCCGCGGCTGATCACAGGCTGCCGGGCGGTGCGGTGAACGGCGAGGCTGATCAGGTCTGCGTGGGCTGGCAGTTCGCTCCGGCGCTGGCCGATCCAGGGCCGCCGCCGGCCAGGCCCGCCCCCGGTCCGGCCGACCGGCTGGATCCCGGCTGGCTGGCCGCGCAGGCCCGGATTACCCGGGTGATCAGCCGTCCCGCGAGAGCGGGTGCCGCGGCCGGGGTGCTGGCGGCCGCCTTGTTCGGCGGAGCGTGGCTCGCCGGGGCCGCCGGCCCGGCCGCGGCCGGGTGCGGGACGCTGGCCGGAGTGGCAGGGGCAGCGGGCTGCGCCAGGTCGGCGTGGCGTGATCGCCGCAGGCTCGGCACCGCGATCGCCGCCGAGCAGCGCCGGGTCGAGGTCGCCAGCGCGGCCCAGTCGCGGGTGCTGGCGGCGCGGCAGAGCGAGCACGCGACCGAGTACCGCGCCTGGCAGCGGCGCAGGGCGGTCTTCGACCGGCAGCCGGCCTGGTTCGCCGTCTGCCTGCCTGCCGGGATCGACCGGATCGACGTGGCCGGCGGCACCCTGGCAGGCTGGTCGGCCCTGGTCACGATGCTCGCGGCGCCGCGCCTTGGTGCCGGCGGCGAGGTGAGCGTCGTCGACCTGACCGAGGGAGCGGTGGCCGGCGACCTGATCAGGCTGGCGCAGCGGCCGGGGCTCCGGCCGCTCGTCTGGACCCTCCCCGGGGACCTGCCCCAGCTCGACCTCGGGACCGGGCTTGACGCGCAGGCCCTTGCCGACGTGCTCGCCCTGGCCGCTGGCGCGGCTGGCGGCGCCGACCTGGCCGCCGGCCGGGCCGGAGAGGGATCAGCGGCCGACCCGGCGGCCGACTGCGCGCTGCTCGAGCGGGTGCTCGGCGTCCTGGGCCCCGATCCGGGGATCGCGGCCGTGAACGCCGCGCTCCGGGCGCTGGCCGATGTCGGTGATCCGCGGGCCGATGTGCGTTCCGGGCTGCTCACCGCGAGCCAGCTTGAGCAGGTGGGGACCCTGTTCGGCCGCGGCGCGGCCGAGCGCCTGGTGATGGAGCGGGCGTTCGTGCTCGAGTCCAGGCTGCGCAGGCTCGACTCGCTCGGGACCGGGCAGGCTCCGGTCCCCGAGGCGCGCACCAGGCTGCGGGTGGCCGCGCTGGACCGGCGGGCGGGCGTGATCGGGAACCGGATGCTGGCCACCTATCTGATCGCGGCTCTGACCCACATGCTGCGCCAGGCGGAGCCCGGCGAGCCGTGGGCGCACGTGATCTGCCTGCTCGGCGCCGACCGGCTCGGCGGTGATGTTCTGGACCGGCTCGCCGCCGCGTGCGAGACCTCACGGACCGGGCTGGTGCTGGCGTTCCGCTCGATCCCGGCGGGCGTGCGGGAACGGCTGGGCCGGGGCAACGCCGCGGTGGCGTTCATGCGGCTCGGCAACGGCGACGAGGCGCGGGCGGCCAGCGAGCTGATCGGTACCGAGCACCGCTTCGTGGTGGGCCAGATCACCGACACGGTGGGAACGTCACTTACCGACACCTGGGGCGACTCGTACACGAGCACCGTCGGGACGGCGGACTCGGTGGCCGGCTCGCTGTCCGTCGGCCGGAACGCGGGCGGCAGCCGCGGGCGGGGGCGGAGCCAGGGCGGCCTCGCACCGTTCGGCGACTTCAATTCCTCCTCGAGCCGGGACTCGAACTACTCGGTCAGCGAGTCGGACTCGGTGTCGCTGACCGAGGGAATCAACTCGGGCACGTCATGGGGCATCAGCCTGTCCAGGGCGCTCGGGGAGAACGCCTCGCTCGGCCGGACCGCCCAGCGGTCCAGGGAGTTCCTGGTCGAGGCGGACGAGCTCCAGCGGCTGCCGCCGAGCGCGATGATCGTCAGCTACCCGTCCGGAGCGGGCCGGACCGTCGTGCTGGCCGACGCCAACCCGGCGATCAGCACGCTTCCCGGCGCGAGCTAGTGCATGGCAGACTCGGGAAGATGCAGCGGCCATTCAGCCAGGTCGACGTGTTCAGCCCCGAGCCGTTCATGGGCAACCCGGTCGCCGTCGTGCTCGACGGCCAGGGCCTGACCGCGGCGCAGATGCAGCGCTTCGCGCGCTGGACGAACCTGTCCGAGACGACGTTCGTGCTGCCTCCGGACGCCCCCGGCGCCGACTACCAGGTACGCATCTTTACCCCGGCGGCCGAGCTGCCCTTCGCGGGGCATCCGACCCTCGGCACGTGCCACGCCTGGCTGAGCGCCGGCAACGCCCCGCGCGAGACCGACCAGATAGCGCAGCAGTGCGCGGCGGGCCTGGTGCCCATCAGGCGGGCAGCTGGCCTGCTCGGGTTCGCCGCTCCGCCGCTGCTGCGGTCCGGCCCGGTGGACGAGCCGCTGATCGGGCAGATCGCGGCCCAGCTCGAGATCGGCCGCGCCGACATCGTCGACGCCCAGTGGGCCGACAACGGACCCGGGTGGGTCGCGATCCTGCTGGCCAGCGCCGAGGCGGTCCTGGCGCTCCGGGCCGGGGACGTCGACATGGACCTCGGAGTGGCGGGCCCGTATCCGGCTGGCTCGGAGTGCGCGTTCGAGGTGCGGGCCTTCTTTCCCGTGGACGGCTGGCCGGTCGAGGATCCGGTCACCGGGAGCCTCAACGCGTCCCTGGCGCAGTGGCTGCTGTCGTCGGGGCGGGCCGCCGCCCCCTATGTCGCGAGCCAGGGCACGGCGATCGGCCGGCGCGGCCGGGTGCACGTCACGCGCGACGACGACGGCAGGGTATGGGTTGCCGGGGCCACGACGACGAGGATCGCCGGCCAGGTAGATCTCTAAGCCGATCTCCGGCAAGCGGGTGGCACAATTGCATGGCCGGCTGGTATGTACGCCTTATGAGCAGTGATCCGGGTATCGGAACTGGCGCCAGCGCGCCCTGGTACCGGGTCGTCGCGATACCCGATGTCTGCTACGGCGGTACCGCCGAGCGCGACTACGCCTCCGTCCTGCCGGCCGTGCTCGACGCCGCGCAGAACCGGCGGCCCTTGGTCACCGGCTGGTTCTCGCGTGGCGGCGGCGCGCCGCTGGAGCTGCTCACCAACGCGGGCCCGCTGCCGTCCGTCCCGGCCCAGCCGCTGACCGTACCGGCTGAGCTGCCTGAACTGGCTGAGCTGCCCGAGCCGGCTGAGCTGCCTGAACTAGCTGAGCTGCCCGAGCCGGCTGAGCGGGCTGAGCGGGCCCGGCCGCGGCTGGACGGCGAGCATCCGTACGGCCCGCCAGGGGAGTTCCTGACCCGGCTGGCAGGCCGGCGTGACCGCCGCGAGCGGTGCGAGCTGCTGTTTCCCTGGGGGGCCAGGGGCGTGCCGTGCGGCGACAGCCTGATGGCCGATCTTGACCGGCTGGTCTGGGCGCCTTGCCCCGGGCGCCATGCCCCGCCGCTGCCTGGTGACCTGGGTGGCTGGCGGGGCCAGTCCTGGTCCGCTGGCTCAGGCCAGGCCGGGCACTCGGCGGGCGCCGGGGCGGGCTCGGGTGCCCCCTGGCTAGGCACCGGCGCCGGCCTGGCGTCGGCGACGCCGACCTTGTTCGAGGCCGCGCTGACCACGCTGATGGGCCGGCCGTTCGGCTGGCTGGTGGTCGCCGAGCCGACGGATGTCGTCGACGCCGAGATCGCCGAGCTGCGCGGGCACCTCAACGTGCTGCGCAGGTTCGACGAGGAGCGGTCGCGGTTCGAGGCCGAGCGGGCCGCCAGCCGCCTCGCCGAGCTTGACGCGTTCCGTGAGGCCGGCCTGTGGAACGTCCGGGTACTGGTGGGGGCCGCCGATGCCGGGCAGCTGAGCCTGATCGCGCCGATGCTGGTCGGGTCGGCCGACCTGAGTTCGCATCCGTACCGGCTGCGCGTGCCGGAGCGAGCCAGGGACCTGGCCGACGCCCTGGCCGCGACGAGCTCTGGCCCAGCCGACGACTCCGCCGTCCCGTTCGCCGCCACGGCGGGTATCCTGGCCGCGCTGGCCGGGCTGCCCCGCCGCGAGGTGCCCGGGGTGCGGCTGCTCGACGTCGGGTACTTCGACGTCACGGCCGAGCCGTCGGGCGATGACGAGGTCGGCGTGGGCACGATCCTGGACGGTCAGGACCGGGCGGTCGGCGAGCTTGGCGTGCCGCTCGCGACCCTGAACAGGCATGCGCTGATCACGGGCGCGACCGGCTCAGGCAAGTCCCAGACGGTCAGGCACCTGCTCGAGCAGCTGACCCGCGCCAGGATCCCCTGGCTGGTCGTCGAGCCGGTGAAGTCGGAGTACGCGGCGATGGCCGGCCGGATCGCGGCAGCGGGCGGGGAGCTGACGGTCATCAGCCCGGCCGATCCTGCCGCGATACCGCTGGCGGTCAACCCGCTCGCCCCGGAACCCGGTTACCCGGTCCAGGCGCACATCGACATGGTGCGGGCCCTGTTCCTGGCCGCCTTCGACGCCCACGAGCCGTTCCCGCAGATCATGTCGCAGGCGCTGCAGCGGGTCTACGAGTCCTGCGGCTGGGATCCGGTCAGCGGGGCCGGGCAGCCCGGGGCCGCCGTGCCGCCCGCCGTCCCCACGCTGGCTCAGCTGCAGGCCGCCGCGATCGAGGTGATCGCCGAGGTCGGCTACGGCCCCGAGCTGCAGGCGGACGTCAGGGGCTTCGTGGACGTGCGGCTCCGGTCACTGCGGACCGGATCGGCCGGCCGGTTCTTCGAGGGCGGCCATCCCGCCGACATCGCCGAGCTGCTCAGGCGGAACGTCGTGCTCGCGATCGAGGATGTGGCCAACGACGAGGACAAGGCATTCCTGATCGGCACGCTGATCATCAGGATCGTGGAGTACCTGCGGCTGCGAGCCCGGGCGGGCGGTGGCCCCGCCGAGGACCTGCGGCATGTCATCGTGATCGAGGAGGCCCACCGCCTGCTCCGCGCCGACCGCGAGGGCGCGAGCGCTCATGCGGTCGAGCTGTTCGCCAGCCTGCTCGCGGAGATCCGCGCCTACGGTGAGGGCCTGCTGATCGCCGAGCAGATCCCGGCCAAGCTCGTGGCCGATGTCGTGAAGAACACCGCGCTCAAGATCGTGCACCGGCTCCCGGCGCAGGACGACCGCGAGCTGGTCGGCGCGACCATGAACCTCGATGCCGAGCAGTCCAGGCAGGTCGTCTCGTTCCCGCCGGGAGTCGCCGCCGTCTTCGCCGACGGGATGGACCGCCCGCTGCGGGTCAGGGTGCCGTTCGGCGGGTACGCGGAACGGCCGCCCGGGCCAGGTGAGCTCGCGCCGCCGCCCCTTGCCGCCCGCAGGTCCGCCGCGTGCGGGCCGGAGTGCACCGGTGACCGAGCCTGCACGCTGCTCGAGCTGCGCTCGGCCGACCTGCTCGCCAGGTCGCCGGAGTTCGCGTGGCTGCGGGTCTGGACCGAGGCGATGGTGCTCGCCTTCCTGACCAACTCCCCGCTCCCGGTCGTGCCGACAGCGCTGAGAACGCGATGGGCCGCGCTGGATGAGCGACTGCGCGAATGCGTACTCGCCACTGTTATCGAACGGGCCGTCGCCAGCCGGTCCCAGGCGGTCAGGGACTCGTTCGCACCGGAGGAACTCACCGCGGCCGTCGGCGAGGTAGCGCTGCGGCTCCTGAGCGGCGGCAAGGGCGCCGGGACCCAGGTCGGCCGGGACTGGGTGATTCCGCAGCTTCAGTGGCTGCACGAGCTTGAGCGCGCCCTGCCGCTCACCGGCCCGACGACCGACCCGTTCGAGCTCGCCCTCCCGCTCGAGTTCGAGCTGCCGGGGCTGGTCGACCGGCCCGATATCAAGATCGGGCAGCGAGTCAGCGCACTGCGCAGGCATCCGCTGTCGATGGAGCTCGACAGCAACCGGCTGCCCGCCTGGACGGCGCTGCTCGGTGCGGACGATCAGCGTGCCTTCTCCGCCGACCTGGCCATCCTGGCCGTCGGTTCCAGCCACCGCGGCCAGCTGCTGCAGGCGGCCGGCGAGATGGGCGTGGTCGGCTGGCTTGAGCCGGTGCTCTCGTGGCCGCGGAGGTTCATCGTGGGCTACGACGCGGACGCTGACCACGACGGCGGCGGCGGCGTCCCGGCGGCGAGCGGCCAGCTGGGCGTCAGTTAGCGGCCGGGAGCGCGGTCGGGCGGAACGCGGCCGCCGGATCGGCCCGGCGACCGGCGTAACCGGGGGCCATCGCGTACGTTTTCTGGCCAACGGCAGATAATGGCGGGCACTAGGAGGAGTAATGGTTCTGCCACCGGTGAAGATGTTTGACGCGAGTACCCCGCCGTCTTCGGCGCCGCCCGGCTACCGGGCGGTGGCCGGGTACATCGGCGGCGACACCCCCCACGTCTGGACCGACGCGGAATGGAAGCGGTTCGGCAGCATGCGGAAGCTGCCCATCTGGGTAAGGTCGGATCCCGGTGCTGTCAACGCCGAGGCCGACTCGTTCGCGGCGCTCGCGCGGCTCTACGAGCTCCGGATCCCCCGGGGGGTCACGGTCGCGCTTGACCTGGAGACGGCCGTGGACGGCGGCTACATCAGCACGTTCCACGGGGTGATGCGATGGGCCGGGTTCTACGTCTGGGTCTACGGGTCGGCCTCGACCGTTTTCGGCAACCCCGAGGCTGACGGATACTGGGTCGCCGACTACGCCGGGCGCGGGCCATTCATGTACCCGCATACGATGGTCAAGGCCACTCAGTATGATAACGGGACTAATTACGATTCGTCCTTGGTGAAGTTCTGGCCGTACTACTGGAGATTGTGGAAGTAGCGCGGGGTAGCGGGCGGGTAGGAAGAGGTCGCGCGGGTCAGAGGCCGGCTGTTCTGCGGCGGTCTCGGCCGAGTTGCTCTTTGTGCCATAGACTGGCGGACTTGCGTCCCTTGAGGAACTGTGTTGCTGATGACCGGAGCTGATGACGATCTGACCACGGCCGCTGAGGCGCTGCCCGCCCCTGCGGCCGGATAGCATCTGCGCACATGAGCAAGCTTCCGATCAGGGCTCGCGTCGCGACAACGCTCGGCGAGGCCGCGGGCAAGGTATCGCGGCTGACCGGGCGGGGCGACGGCTCCGTCATCGGCGGGGTCGTCGGGCTGCGCGTGGCGCCGGATCTGCTCAGGCAACTCGCGGCCGGACGGCAGATCGTCCTGGTGACCGGGACTAACGGCAAGACCACGACCACCCGGCTGGTGACGGCCGCGATCGGCTCGCTCGGCCAGGAGGTCGCCTCCAACGCGTTCGGCGCCAACATGGAGAGCGGGCTCGTCTCGGCGCTCAGCAGCGCGCCGGACGCGCCCTACGCGGTGCTCGAGGTCGACGAGCGCTACCTGCCGTCGATGATCAAGGCGACGAATCCCCGGGTCGTCGTCCTGCTGAACCTCAGCCGTGACCAGATGGACCGGGCGGCGGAGATCTGGCTCGTGGCCAGGCGCTGGCGCGAGGCCCTCGCGGCCGCGCCGGACATCCGCGTGGTGGCCAACGCGGACGACCCGCTGGTCGCGTGGGCGGCCGGGTCGGCCAGCCACGTCACCTGGGTAGCGGCGGGCCAGCGCTGGCACGAGGATTCCTGGTGCTGTCCCGCGTGCGGCTCGCATCTGCGCCGGGACGAGCTCGGCTGGCGGTGCGGCGAGTGCGGCCTGTCCAGGCCGTCGGCCCGCTGGGTACTGGAGGCCGGCTCCGTGATCGACGCGGCCGGCGCGGTGCACGAGCTCAGCCTGTCGCTGCCGGGCCGGGCCAACCGGTCGAACGCGGTCATGGCGCTGGCGGTGGCCGGCCTGTTCGGCGCGAACGTCGACCAGGCGCTGCCGAACCTGCGCTCCGTGGTGTCGGTCGCCGGCCGGTACACGACCGTGCAGCGCCGCGGCCGGACGCTGCACCTGCTGCTGGCCAAGAACCCGGCCGGCTGGCTGGAAGCATTCGACGTGCTCGATCCCGACCGGCGGCCCGTGCTGCTCGCGGTCAATGCCCAGGTGCCGGACGGCAAGGACACGTCCTGGCTCTGGGACGTCGACTACCGGGTGCTCCGCGGCCGGCCGGTGCTCGTAGCCGGCGAGCGCCGGATCGACCTGGCGGTGAGGCTCGAGGCCGACGAGGTCCCGTTCGACCTGGTCGACGGCGTCGAGGCGGCGGTCGACAGGGTTCCGGTCGGCGGCCTCGACGTGATCGCCAACTACACGGCCTTCCAGCAGATCAGAACGACCCTGGGGCGGACCGCGTGACGGGGCGCCCGCGCTGGGGCACGGGGAAGGATCTGGGCCGATGACGGTGCCGAGCTCGAGGTTCGCGGCGAACGGATCAGGCAGTGCTGGCCAGAACGGTGCTGGCCAGAACGGTGCTGGCCAGGACGGGGACATGCTGTGGGGGGCGGAGGAGCCTGGCCTGACCGTCAGGGAGCCGCTGACCGAGCCGGGGCGGGCCGGCTGCTCACCCGCCGGGCCGAGCGCGCTGCGGCTGGTGTGGATCTACCCGGACCTGCTCAGCACCTATGGCGATCGCGGCAACCTGATCATGCTTGCTCGCAGAGCCAGGCTGCGCGGCATCGAGGTTGACCCGATCCAGGTCAACTCGGACCAGCCGGTGCCGCGTCAGGGCGACATCTACCTGCTCGGCGGAGGCGAGGACCTGCCGCAGGTACTCGCGGCGCAGCGGCTGCGGGCCGGCGGAGGACTCGCGGCGGCCGTCGAGAACGGCGCGGTGGTCTTCGCCGTCTGCGCGGGTTATCAGCTGATCGGATCGGTGTTCGGCGGCGCCCAGGGCGAGCCGGTCGACGGACTTGGCATCCTGAACATCAGCAGCGGCCGCGGCGAGCGGCGCGGCGTGGGCGAGGTCCTGGCTGACGTGGATCCGCGGCTCGGCGTCGACCGGCTCACCGGATTCGAGAATCACCAGGGAGTTACCAGGCTGGGTCCCGGTGTCATGCCGCTGGCGCGGGTCACGCTCGGAGTCGGCAACGGCGACGGCACCGAGGGTGCCTACGCGGACCGGATCCTCGGTACGTACCTGCACGGGCCCGCGCTGGTCCGCAATCCTGGCCTGGCCGACCTGCTGCTCAGCTGGGCGGCCGGGCCGCTGCCACCGCTGCCCGACGCGGACGAGGCCTGGACCCGGCGGCTGCGCGCCGAGCGGCTCGCCGCCGTCTCGGCCTGACCGTTCCGCGCCGCCGCCATCCAGCCTGCCGACGCACCATCGATGTGCCATCGGTGTTCGCCGGGCAACACCGACGGCACATCGATGTGGCAGGACTGGCTAGTAGACGAGGGCCTTGGCGCCGTCGGCGAGCACCTCGGCGACGAAGGTCGGCGCCCCGGCGATCCTGACCCCCTCGACGAGGTCGTCCTCGGTGATGTCGCGCCGCGCCGCACACTGCGTGCAGACCGTCACCGTGCCGCCCTTGAGCACCGTCTCGAGCAGATCGGCGAGCGGGCTCGCGTAGGCAAGCCTGAGATCGTCGGCCTGGCCGGGCAGGGCCAGCAGAGTCGCATCGCCGGTCAGCCAGAGCGAAACCGGCACGCCGCTGGCGACCGCGGCCGCCGCGACGGTGAACGCCTGGTTGCAGCGCTCAGGATCGTTCTTGCCAGCGGTTGCCTTCACCACGAGAGAGCCTGGAGCCATGTGGTTCAGCCTAGTTCGACCGGGCACGACCCGGTGCGCCACCGCTGAACCCCTGGTGTTGTTCAGGCCGCACCAGGGGTTCAGCGGGAAAGCAAGGGCGCGCGACCAGCGCGGGCAGGCGCGGCCGGCGCGGGCAGGCGGTCGCCGGCACTGCGCCGCCGTAGACTGCCGCCGTGGCAGCTGACCTCACGGCGATCATCCTGACGGTGGCCTGCGCTGCGATTGCGGCCTGCTCCGCGCTGCTCGTGCTGCGGCTCTGGCGGGCCGGGCGGCACCCGGCAGCGCGGCCGTAGCGGCTCGGTAAGGAGCCCGGGCCGGCCGGACTCACGGCTGGCCGCCGCC
>DATKQH010000135.1:0-6118 GCA_035532775.1 Streptosporangiaceae bacterium | reverse complement strand
TCGGCTTCTTCGGGAAGCCCTGCTTCTGGATCTGCGTCGCCGCCTCGGCCTGAGCGATCGCCCTGGCGCCGAAGTCGAGGCCCACGAGCACCACCAGGATCACGATGACCCAGATCAGCGCCTTGCGGCCGCCAGAGCGCTTCTTCGGTGCCTGGTAGTTGTACACAACAACCGCCTCCGGTCGTGGGCTTGTTTCGCTGCGGCTGCGGTCCGGCCAGCGAGCTTAAGGGTTAGGGAGCGTACTCAGCTTGACGACCTGGACCTGCGCTCCGTCGCGGTCGATCACGTACAGGAATTTTCCGTTCGGCGAGACCTCGACGTCACGAGGCGTATCGCCGCTGGGGATGTAACCAAGCAGCGCCGGCTTGCCCTTGAGCGCCGCCGCGGGATCCACCACGGCCAGGTTGTGAGCGGCGGACGTGGAGGTCGGCGACGTGTCGTTACCGTCGTTATCGCTGATCACCAGCAGCGATTCGTTGTTGACCAGGGCGATGCCGATCGGCCACTGGCCGACCTGGACCTTGGCCCGCAGCGCTTTTTTGGGGTCCGTTCGCAGCAGCGATGTCGAGAAGCCGAGCACGACATTGCTCTGCCGGGAGGTGACCCAGGCCGTCTTGCCATCGCCGGTAAGGACGACCCGCGCCGGATGGCAGCCGGCCTGGACCTGGGTGACTATCGCTGACTTCTGCTCGCCCTTCGTGGTCGCCTTGGCGACATCGATCACGCTCAGCTGGCCTGGCACCGGCGAGTCCTGAACGAAGTTCGTCGCGTACAGCGTCTGGCCGTCGGGCGAGACAGTCAGGCCGACCGGCTGGGTGCCGACATTCAGCGAACCGAGATAGGCGGAGCTCCAGTCATGCGTGCTCAGCGCATTGGCCAGGTCGAAGACGCCCACCTGGTTCGCGAACTGCAGGCTCACGAAGGCGAACTTGCCGTCCGGGGTCACGGCTACCCCGATCGGCCGGCTGTCCTTGGACAGGCCAGGCACAGTCAGCTGGCCGACGTTGATGCTGGAGGCACCGCTCTCGGCTCCGCTGGCATCCACCACCTGGATCCCGTTGTTGGCCGCCACGAGCACGTACTTGCCGTCGGGAGTCAGGATGGCGCTCGTCGCGACGCCCGGGTTACCGCCGACCGGGTACTGCCAGCCGGCGGGCGTCAGCGTGCCGCCCGGGCCGGTCTTGTAGACCTTCAGCGCGGTGTCGGTTATGACGAAGACGGACTTGCCGTCGCGGCTCGGCACGACCGAGAAGGGAAACCCGTTCCCGCTCGACACCGGGACCTGCTGGGTCTTGACGCTCAGGTTCTTCGCGGCCTCGGCCGCAGTGCTGCATCCGGGCGGCTTGACAATGGTCAGCGGGACGGCCGCCGGCGGGTTGTTCTTCTTGCCCCCGTGGCTCGAGGCATAGTACGCGGCTCCGCCGCCGCCGAGCAGGACCACCACGGCCGCCGCCAGCGTGAACGGCGAGCGCCACCATGGCCGCCGGCCGCCAGCGCCTTGGCCGCCGCCGTAACCGCCGCCCTGATCGCCCTGCTGCCAGTGCGCCGCGGTCAGATCGGGCGAGGTGTGCTGGCCGCCGCCCGCCACCTGGGTCTCGGCCGCGCCGTAGCCGCCCCGGCCGCCCGAACCGGCGCCCACGGGCGGACCGCTCTGGCCGCCTGGACCGCCGGGACCGGCTGAACCGCCCCAGCCCTGGCCGCTTGTTCCGCCGCCCTGAGCGGGGCCGCCGTACGCACCCTGGCCGCCGGGATCACTCGGCCCGCCGAAGCCGCTCGCGGCGTAACCGGCCGCTCCCGCCGCCGCCGTCCCGGCTGCGCCGCCGGAACTGCCGCCCGAGGGCCTGACGACCTGAGTCTGCGGGTGCTCGCCGCTCGGCACGACGCCGGGTCCAGAGTCGTACGGCCTGATCCCGAACGCCTCGCGCAGTGCATCGGAGAACTCACGGCAGTTTGGGTAACGATCAGCTGGGGCCTTGGCGAGTGCCTTGGCGAAGACCGCGTCGACGCTCGGCGCGAGATCGGGCCGACGGCCGGTCACCGCGGGCGGCGGCTCGGACAGCTGCGCGTACATCACCGCCATGGCCTCGTCGCGCTGGAATGGCGGAACCCCGGTCAGCAGCTCGAAAGCGGCGCAGGCCAGGGCGTACTCGTCGGCGCGGCCGTCAACCGGCTTGCCCTCGATCTGCTCAGGAGAGATGTAATCGAGAGTGCCGAGGAAGGTTCCCGTTCCGGTCAGCCCGCTCGCCTGAAGCGAGCCTTTGCTGAGTCCGAAGTCGGACAGGTAGACGTGATCGGGGCGGCCTGACCCCGAGCTGGCGTCGAGCAGCATGTTCGCTGGCTTGACGTCCCTGTGCACGAGGCCGCGGCCGTGCGCGGCGTCGAGCGCCGACGCCACCTGCGAGGTGATCTCGGCCACCCGGCCAGGCGGCAGCGGGCCGAACTGTGCTACCAGTGACCGCACGTCACCGCCGCGGACGAACCGCATCGCGATGAATAGCACGCCGCTCGCCTCG
Source organism: Streptosporangiaceae bacterium (assembly GCA_035532775.1). GTDB lineage: Bacteria > Actinomycetota > Actinomycetes > Streptosporangiales > Streptosporangiaceae > Chersky-822. Next base: position 3,605 of record DATKQH010000135.1, on the reverse strand, counting down.
CCGGCCTCGAAGACCGGGATGATGTGCGGATCGTCGACCGCGGCGGCGGCGCGCGACTCCCTGATGAACCGCTGCCTGAACGCCTCGTCAGCCGCGAGTGCCGGGGCGAGGATCTTGAGCGCGACTCTCCGGTCGAGCCGCTCGTCGTGCGCACGGAACACCACGGCCATGCCACCCTGGCCGATCTGCTCTTCGAGCAGATAACCGGCAATCCGCGAACCAGGCGCGAAGCCACCTGGCACGACCCGATTCCCCTCGCTCACCTTGCCTCCCAGCACATACGACCTAGGCCGATCTCCCCCGAACCGTGCATCCACGTTTTCCGTATTTGACGAGTGATGTCAGGACCTGTTCTGCTGGGCACGGCAGTCAAGATGGGCGTTCCAAGTATCCGGTTTGACCTTGTCCGCCGCAACCTACGCGCCCGATGGGCGCTCAAGACATTCAGCTTTCCACACATCGGCCGGGCGGCCGGCACCGCAGGGGACTAAATGGGCCGGACCGCAAACGCGCTGCCCATGCGGTTCAGGCGGGGGCCGCTCAGTTCGCGCAAGAGATTCGGCGTGGCAAACCTCGGCCGTCCCGGCCGCTGACGCGCGCTGCGAGAACTGGATAGAAGCGATAAATACTGTATAACCTAGGTGAGTAGCTGGGACAGTAAGGATGTTTCCGATATTCCCGTTGACCGGAGGCCCAGTGCAATGCCCGCTAATGGGCAGGAATCTGCTCCGTGCTCCGGTCGGTTAACCGGGAACGCCGCAGCTAAATGGGGCACCCATAGCGGTATCCAGGCCCGCGAAATAGGCTCTACAGTCACCCCATGACGCCAGAGTCCGCCCACTCGCCCGCTGGTCCCGTGCTGCTCGTGCGCACCCCGGACGCGGAGCGCTCACTCCAGGCCGGCCGCAGCTATTACGTCGGCAGGGACCCTCAATCCGACATCGTCGTTAACGACTCCCGCGTGTCGTGGCGACACGCCGTTCTCCGCCAGGACGGGAACACCTGGCTGCTCGAGGATGTCGGCTCAACCAACGGAACCTTTCAAGGCCGGGACCGGATACAGCGGGTCCCGATCTCCGGATCGTGCGCGGTCCGTCTTGGCCACCCGGACGACGGACCCGCGATGTCGTGCTCGGTATCCGCGCCCGCGCGGCCAGCTAAGGACGCGGCGGCCGGCCGCGGACAGCCGACGAGATTCGCGGAGACGCCAGCGGCCCCGCCGCCCAATCCGGCCGTGAAGCGGCTGCCGGCCGACGTGGCGGGCGGCGGGTACGGCGCGGGATACGCGGGCGGGCCGCCCGGCGGCGCGCCAGGCGGCGGGTACGTCCCCGGCGGCGGCGGACTGGCCGGCGGCCCGGGAGTCCCGTCACCGCGGCCCAGCATGGAGCGGATGCCGAGCCAGGTCCTGCGCCTGCCTACGGCCCTGCTGCGGATCGGCCGGGCCGCGGACAACCAGGTTGTGGTGGCCGACCTCAGCGTCTCCCGGTACCACGCTGAACTGCGCCGCGACCCGCGCGGCGGATTCACGATCGTCGACCTCGGCAGCCACAACGGCACGTTCGTCAACGGCCAGCGAGTCGGCTCGGCGCCGGTTACCGAGCGCGACGTGATCACCATCGGGCCGGCCACGTTCCGGCTGGTCGGCGAGGAACTCCAGGAGTTCCTCGATACCGGCGACATCTCCTTCATCGCCAAGGACCTCACCTTCACGCTATCGAGCGGACGAGTCCTGCTTGACCATGTCAGCTTCCCGCTCGGCGAGCGCTGCTTCATGGGCGTGATCGGGCCGAGCGGCGCCGGCAAGTCGACCCTGCTCGGCGCGCTGACCGGGACGGCGCCAGCCACCCAGGGCACGGTGCTCTACGACGATCGTGACCTTTACCAGCACTACGCCGAGCTCCGGCACCGGATCGGGCTGGTCCCGCAGGAGAACATCCTGCATACCCAGCTGACCGCGCGCCGGGGACTCGGGTATGCCGCCGAGCTGCGGTTCCCGCGCGACACGAGCAAGGCCGAGCGCAGCCACCGGATCGACGAGGTCCTCGAGGAGCTGGCGCTGACCAGGCACGCCGAGACGAAAACGGCGGCCATGTCCGGCGGCCAGCAAAAGCGCGTCAACGTGGCCCTCGAGCTGCTCACCAAGCCGTCGCTGCTGTTCCTCGACGAGCCGACGTCCGGCCTGGACCCCGGGCTCGACAAATCGGTGATGGAGCAGATGCGCGACCTGGCGCACGACGGCCGCACCATCATCGTCGTGACGCACTCGGTCGCCAACCTCAACTTGTGCGACCGGCTGCTCGTCCTCGTGCCAGGCGGCAAGATCGCGTACTTCGGCGCGCCCCAGGACGGGCTGAAGCACTTCAATCAGCCTGGCTGGGCGGAGGTCTTCCAGGCCTTCGAGAACCAGCCGAACCGCGACTGGGCCAGCGAGTTCCGCAACTCGCCGTACTACCAGCAGTACATCGCGGCCGGCATGGAGGACGCGGGCGCCATCCATCACCGCGCGCCGAGGCCAGCTGCCGCCGCCGCGCCCGAGACGAGCAACCGGTTCGCCCAGATGTCCACGCTGGTCCGCCGGTACACGGCGGTGCTCGCCTCCGACCGTGGCTTCCTTGCCCTGCTCGTCGGCGTGGCGGTCGCTCTCGGCGCGCTCGTCCATGTCGTGGCGCCAGCCAGCTTCACGACCATTCCGAACGCCGGCGCACAGACGAGCCTGCTGATCCTCACCCTCTGCGCGTGCTTCGCCGGGGCGCTGAACTCGATCCGCGAGATCGTCAAGGAACGGCCCATCTACGCCCGAGAACGGGGAACCGGCCTGTCCGCTGGCGCCTACCTGGCGTCCAAGATCATCGTTCTCGGCGTGATCAGCGCCTTCCAGGCCGTCCTGCTCGTGGCCATCGGGCTGGTCGGGAAGACCTTCGGGCCGAAGGGTTCTGTGCTGCCGATTCCGATCCTCGAGATCGCGATCGCCATCGCGCTCATCGCGGTCGTATCGATGATCATCGGCCTGTTCACCTCGTCGGCCGTTAGCACTACCGAGCGGGCGATGCCGCTGGTGTTCCTCCTCGTCATGGTCCAGGTCATCACCACAGGTAGCTTCATCCCGGTCCACGGCAAGCCCGGGCTCGAGCAGCTCGCCTGGCTGACGCCCTCCCGGTGGGGCTACGCCGCCGGCGCGTCCACGGTCGACCTGAACAGGATCTCGCCGGTCCCGGTCGCGACGCAGGATCCGCTCTGGCAGCACACCGCCCATGCCTGGCTGACGGACATCGGGGCCATGATCGTGCTGCTGATCTTCTACTCGCTCATCACCTGGTGGCGGCTGCTCAAGCTCGGCCCGCTCAAGCGCGGCGCCTGAGACGATGCGGCGCGGGCAGCCGGCTTCCCGGTTGCCCGCGCCGCTAGATCACAGGCGCTTGGCTTCGACGATGCGGCGCAGGAAGCGGCGGGTGCGCTCGTCCTTCGGATTGGTGAACAGCTCGGCGGGTGGCGCTTCCTCGATGATCCTGCCTTCCTCGAGAAAGCAGACCCGGCTGGCGATGTCCCTGGCGAAGCCCATCTCGTGCGTGGCGATCAGCATGGTCATCCCGGCCGCCGCCAGCTCG